>CALLYK010000184.1 GCA_937858365.1 uncultured Isosphaeraceae bacterium
GCATAGCCTCCGGCCGAGCCTGTGCTCTTGAAAACATTGTCGCCATCCGACAGGCTCACAAACCCGATCTTGCCGGAATTGGTCACGGTGTCCTTCAGGGTTTTCGACGTGATGCCGTCCATGGTGCCGGAGTTGGTGAGTGAAAGGCCGCCAGCGGCTGACAGAAGGAGGTTGTTGACCAGCACATCACCATCAATGCTGCCACTGTTCTTCAGTGTGAAAGTGCCGGTCGATCTTGCATCAACGGCAGCTACGCCATCAGCGCGGGCGCGGCCGCTGAAGACGGGTCCAGGCCCATGCGTTTCAGGCGTTCGCGCAGGCGATCGCGCGCCCGCGCTTGACGGCTCTTGACCGTCCCGAGGGGACAGCTTAGGTGGCGGGCCGCCTCCTCGTGACTGAGTCCTTGCAAGTCGCAAAGCACGACCGCATCGCGGAGGTGGCTGGGTAACGACGCCAGCTCGCGGTCGATCAAGTCGATGAGTTCGGAACGTTCGGCGGCGAGGAGCGGGTCCTCCCGACCGACGTTCTCGGTGACGACTTGTCGATCCAAGGCGGCGCGACGATCGAGCGATGCGCGTTGTCGGAGGGCCACCTTGCGTGCGACGCCGTAAAGCCAAGGACCTAGTGTCGCGCCCCGAACCGAGCGGGCACGGCGCGCCAGCACGAGAAAGGTGGCTTGAAAGGCGTCTTGCGCCGCGTGTCGATCGCCCAGGGTCCGCCGGCAGGCGGCCAAAACCATCGGGCCGTGACGCGACACGATCGCGGCGAAGGCGAGTTCGGCGACGACCCCCAAATCCTCGGCGAACCGCGCGAGAAGTTCGTCGTCATCGAGGCCCGCGAGGGTCCCGGCGGCGAAGAGGGCATGGGTGTCCCGCAAGACGCTTCCCGACGCTCCGGACTTCATGCGGGTCAGTCCTCGATGGTCTCATCATGCCTTTCACCCTGTCATTGCCGCCTCGGCCCGGTTTGGTTCCCTCGTTTCTTCTCAGTTTTCGCGGCGCGTCGCGGGAGGGGCCTTCAGGTGTCTTTCGAAGAAGTCGGCCACGGCCCCCATCGCGGCCGGATTGGGACCGAAACCGTGTCCAGCCCCTTTCACCACGAAGAAAGTGGCGTCGACCTTGGCCTTCCTCAAGGCGTCGAACAGCAATTCACTCTGGTTCAAAGGCACGAGCTCGTCCTGGTCGCCATGCATGATCAAGAAAGGCGGGTCGTCGGCGGTGACGTATGTGATGGGGTTCGCGCGGGCCACTTTGTCCTTGTTCTCCTGGATCGCACCACCGATCAGGCGAGACTCGGGCGAACCGGGGGCGTCGTGGTCCATCCGACTCGGGAAAGCGCTCATGCGGGTGAAGTCGGTGGGGCCGAACCAGTCGGCCACCGCTTGGACCCGGCTGGATTGGTCGAGGTTGCCGGCTTGTCCTTCCAGGTCGTTCACATCGCCTGATGTCCCTAGCAAGGCGACGAGGTGCCCGCCCGCCGATGAGCCCCAGGCACCGATGCGCCGGCCGTCGAGGCCGTGTTCGGCGGCGTTCGCCCTCAGCCAGCGAATCGCCGCCTTGCAGTCTTCAATCTGGGCTGGGAACCGCGCCGATTGACTCAACCGATAGCCAACGCTCGCCACGGCGAAGCCGCGTCGAACGAGGGGAATGGCGGGCGTTTGGTCCTTGCTTCCAGCCTGCCAGGCGCCGCCGTGGACCCAAACCACCAGGGGCATCGGGCCTTCAGGACGGCGCTCGGGAAGGTAGAGGTCGAGCTTGAGAGAAACGTCGCCCACTTTGGCGTATTCCAAGTCGCGCAGGGCCTTCACGCCGGAGGAAGGAGGTCCCTGGGCCTGAGCGGCGACCGTGATACCCAGTAACAATGCGATAGCGCAAATGCGTATCATGGTCATCTCCATTTTCCGTGAAGGCGATCAACGATCTTCGGGAGAGAGTTTTTCCAGATTGCGTTGGATGACCTTGTACTGAATGGCGATGGCCGTGTTGATCTCGCGGGCCCAGTAGGGGGGCGAGTGACCGCCCGCCGATTCGCCGTAAGTGTAGGGCACCTTGCTCTCGGTGAGCAATCGGACGAAATCGCGCGAGTTTTGGATGAGGAAGTCTTCAGTCCCACAATCGATGCAAATATGAGGGAGCTTTTCCTTGGGGAGGCTCTTCACAAGTTGGAACGGGTCGTGGGCCTCGGCCTGTTCGGGAGTGGCGAAGAGCTTGCCCTTGGGAGTGCGTTCGGCCGGACTGTCGAAGTCGTCGACGCCGATGTCGTTGTTGGGGGTGTCGTTCGTGTTGCGCCGGGTGACGGCCTCGAAGAGGTTTCCAGTGCCTTTCTTGAGCGATTCGCCAATCGTCTTAGCGAACGAGAGCGCGCCGCTTTGGCTGCCGATTGAGCAGAAAAGGTCGGGATTGCGCAAGCCGAGGGTGAGACCACCGTACCCGCCCATGGAAAGGCCGTTGATGGCACGCCCCTCGCGCTTGGCGACCGTCCGATAGTTATTATCGACATGACCGATCAGGTCTTTGCAAATGCAGTCTTCCCAGTTGTTTTTTTGACCGTCCTCGCTCTCCGCCCAGTTCACGTACCAGGAGTTTCCGCCGTCGGCCATCACCACGATCAGGTCCAATCCTTGAGCGGCCTTGGGCGCCCCCAACTTGGCCCAATCCGTGTAATTGCTCGTCAGCCCGTGCAACAGATACAGGACCGGATAGCGCTTCGACGTGGAATCGTATGTATCAGGCAAACTGATATTGTACTTCAGTTTGCGCCCGACAGAGGGGGCCTCGAATGAGACCGTTTGGACGGTGGGCCGTTGGGCGAAGGCCGGTAGGGTGATCAGCAAAAGGGCCAGTGTGAGCGGACGCGGCTTCATGGCGCGGACTCCAGGTGGGCGAATTCACGTCTCGAAAAAGGATGGCCTCATTCGGCATGAGCGTCAAGCGGTCGACCGCCGACCACTCGCCGCCACGCATTCGGCCGATTATCCTCTCTCGCGAGGAGTCGCGATACTCGGACCGAAGGAAGGAACTCGTCATGGCCACACGCCTCTCGTCGCTGACCGACGAACAAGCCCAGTCGGCCCTACTCAAGTTCTATGAATTGCTCCCAGCCGAACTCTGGGGCGACGAGAAGCCGAGTTGGGTCGCCCTCGAAGGACTCGTGCAGGACCTTGCGGACGAGGCCGACGACGTTGTTCGTCACGACATTCAGGCCGTCCGCGCCACGACCGACTCGAAAAGGCGGGGCGAGCTCGCTCGGTTCCTCTTGGAGCGACTTGAAGAGGTCGACGCTTTTCGGCCAATCGTGGAATCGGCGGTGGAGTTTTCTTTGGCACCGCGAATGGTCCCGATCCCGCTCGTGATCGGCGCCGTCATCGTCATCGCCGCGGCCCTTCCCAAAGTGACCGCCACCGACAAGACAGGTCGTACCACGATCGAAATCGACACCACGGGGAACTTGGTGAAGCTGGTCGACGCGCTCCGCGCCTTCGTCAAAGAGGTCCCCAAGGAACTTGTGGTCGGCTTGGCGAAGGGAGCAAGCGGTGCCTAACGGACAAGGAGGTCAACCTAGCGACGTCGGACAGCTTCAACACCTCCAGGCGACCCTCGCGGCCTGGCACGCGACCACCAGCAAGGCCTGGCAGGGGATGCTTCAAGACCCCAAAGGCTCGCTGGAACAGTTGCGCGAACTCTGGCGGAAAAGTGAAGGCGAGGTCGTCTCCCTGAGTGGACTCCTCGATCGATGGCCCGAGGCGCGGACCGCGTTCATCAACCCGGCGCGCTTGTGGATATGCCAAGGGATCGCCCAAGCGGCGACATTGCTCCAGCGCGACGACGAGGCACGCTGGGCCATGAACGAGGGACTGGGCCTGCTCGATTCGGCCGACCCCACGAGCAAGGCGGAACGCGCGAACCTGCTGAACACGCTCGCGGACCTCGAAAGACGCGGCGAACGATTCGATGCGGCGATCGTCGCTTATGACGAGGCCTTTTCGCTCTTCTCGGAGGCCGGTCTCTTCGACCAAGCGATCATGGCCCTGGCCTCACGCGCGGGCTGTGACCTTTTTCGTGATGACGGCGACGGCTTCCTCAACCGCATGGAGACGGCGATCTCTCTGGCCGATCGTCACGACCTGAAGGCCCGCGCCGCTCAGTTGAGGCGTGATCTCTACCGTTTTCGGATCGAGACCGACCCCACCGGCGAGGTCCTCCAAGAAGTGGACGACTTGCGTAAGCAGGGGCGCCTTCGCGAGGTCCTGGACCTCGACGACGCGGGCCTATCCCAATTCGTGGCCGAGGCCCGCGCCGCTGGACGCGACCCGGGGGCCGTGCGCGAGCAGCGCAAGGCCATCGAAAAGATGCGCGAGGCCCTTCAACGCGACCCGACCGACATCGCCGGTTGGGCCCGATTGGGCCTCATCTTGAAACAACAAGCCGAAGAGCTCGCGGAGAAGGACCCAACGCGGGCCCGAGAGATCGCGCGTGAGGCCCTTACGATCGCCGAGGAGCGGGTCGTCTTGCCGGAATATGTCTGCACAGTGCTGGGTGGTTGGCTCCGGGTCCTCGATCGTGTTGAGGGACCTTCGGCCGCTCAGGAACGTGCGCGGGCCCTTGAACAATTGGCGTCTCTCGGGTCGAAGGAGGACCTCTTTCAGGCCCGTGTCGATGAGGCGTTTCTTCGTCTAAAGCGTGGCGACCCGACGGCGGCCCTCGCCGTGCTCGACGAAGCCGAGCCGCTCGCCGAAACGCCCGACCAACTCCGTTTGGCCTGCATGGGTCGCATCGTCCTGCTTCAAGAAACACCGGGACGCGAGGCCGACGCCCTGGCCTTGGGCCTAAGGGCCATCGCGGAAGACGGCGTCTTTCACCCCAAAAACCTCCGAGGAGGAAGCGTCTCCGCCTCGCGCTGGAGCACGCAACTGGGGACGGCGCAGAGCATCCACGGCAACGTGGCCGTTTCGTTATGCCTGGCGGGACGTCAAGCGGAAGCCTATCTCGCCGCCGAACAAGGCCGCGCCCTGCGACTTCGAGCTCGGTTCGAAGAAGCCGGCTTGATGCGCGACGCCGCGACGATGGTCCCTCAGGGCGATTTGCTCGACCAACTTCGTGAGGACTCGTCCGCGCTGCTCTTTCTCTGGGTCGGCCGCAAGCGCACGCTCGCCCTGGTGATCGATCCGTTCGCCACGGCCGAACCACAAGAGGCCGCCGTCGCGCTGGGACAGGCGGAGCTGCGTTCCCGGGCGCCAAGCGAGTCGGGCAATCCCTGGACTGAAGACGCGCTGAGGGCCCTGGGCGAGCGCCTATGGCCTTCCCTGAAGGGGGTCGTTTCCCGCTGCCGGTCCAGAGGCGGCACGCTTCTGGTCGCCCCCGATGCTGGGTTTTTCACCGTGCCCTTCGCGGCCTTGCCGGATGGTTCCGGCGGCCACCTTCTCGACCATTGTGCCGTGGCGGTCGTCCCGGGCGCGTCGGTTTGGTCCAATCTGCGTTCACGTCGTTCGTCGCTTCCGCTTGCGAACTGTGTCGTGGCGAGCGCGGGCGAGGTCCGAGGCGCCGACGGGACGGTCTTTCACTTCGCCGAGCAGGCCCGCGAGATTGGGGCCTTGGTCCACGCGCGGACGATCTGGGAAAACGTGAGCAGTTCGGACCTGCTCGCGGCGATGACCGAGGCCGAGATGCTCCATTTGGAGTTTCACGGGATCGTCGAACCGACGGCGGTGGGGACGCTTTCGGCGTCGGCCTTGCGATGTGCCGGCGACGAGGCCCTCACGGCCGACGAGATCGTTGAGCGGCACAGGGGCCGTCTTCGGGCCCAACTTGTCTTCCTCAACGCGTGCATGTCAGGCCGATTTCGCAACGTAGTGCCGGGCGAAGTGGGGGGCCTTTGGGAGGCTTTTCTCGTCGGCGGCGCCGGGTCGATCGTGGCGACGCTCCACGAGGTAGACCCACGCGCCGCGCGTGACGTCGCGGTGGGGTTCCACTCTCGATGGCCCGACAAGGGCCGAACTCGAGGCGCGGCGCTGCGCGAGGCCCAACTCGCGGTGAGGGCCGAGCGGCCCGCCACGCGCGACTGGGCCGCCCATGTTTTGATCGGTGATGCTTATTAATCGATACGTCGATCAGTGGGACGCGGCCGGCTCGCAAAGCTCCGTGAGCACGCCGCACGAGCTCTTGGGATGGAGGAAGGCGATGTTCATATGATGGGCGCCAGGGCGGGGCGTTTCATCGATCATGCGCACGCCCGACTGTTTCAGCTCGGCGATCCGGCCGACGATGTCTTCGACCGTGTAGGCGATGTGGTGGAGCCCTTCCCCCTTCTTGTCCAGGAAGGAGGCAATGGTGCTTGATGGTTCGGTCGGTTCCAGGAGTTCCAACCGGACGTCGCCCACTCGGAAGAAGGCGACGCGGACCTTCTGGTCGGGGACGACCTCGTCCCCTTCGTAGAGGGCCCCCAGGGACTCCTCATAAAACGGCCGGTGCGACTCGATGGAACGGACGGCGATGCCGATGTGATTGATCGCCCGGATTGGTGGGTTCATCGTGGTGACTCACGAAAATCCAAAGGGTGAACGGATCATTCGAACTCGACAAGGACTTGGCGTTGCGCGACGGGGTCACCGGCCTGGACGTTGATCTTGGCGATCTTCCCCGCGACGGGCGCCGTGATCGCCGATTCCATCTTCATGGCCTCAATCACGAGCAAGACGTCGTTGGGCTGGATGGTTTGCCCGACCTGGGAATTGACGCGCGTCACCGTGCCGGCGAGCGGGCTGCGGCAAACCTTGCTCTCATCGGCCACTTTCTCCTCGTCGCCGAGGGGCCCAGCCGGTGCCGGCGCGGACGGCACATGCGCCGCGGACAACTTGGCCTGCCCGAAGGGCATGGGAGGGACGTAGCTCGGGTGTGGCGGCTCCTCCTCGGCAACCTCGACCTCGACCTCGTAAACACTGCCGTCAATCGTCAATCGCAGTTTCAAGGCACACCCCTTACCTGGTGTGTTCGACGGGCCTTCCCGACAACCGAAGGCGACCTTGGCCCTTCGCGCGCAACCGGCTTCGGTCCACGACCGGGACGCCCCGGGATGAGGAGACAGTCTACCGCAACGGTCCCCGGTATTCCCAGACGTTGGTCCGGGGAGTGCGTCGCCTTGTCGCGAGGAGTCGGCCGGCCCTGCGAGTTGGGCCACCATCGAAGCGTGCTGGGAATCCTGGGCGGGTCACACTAGAATGTCGTGCCGGCCGTTCCTCCACAAATTGTGTGCCGTTCTCCTCCAGAGGGGCCCCTTTCGCGATGACGTTCGACCCTCGCCACCGGAGTCGTTTGCTTCTCGACGGTCCCGGACGCGCTCCGGCCCGGTCGTATCTCAAGGCCATCGGCTACAGCGATGAGGACCTGGCGCGTCCCATTATCGGCATTGCCAACACCTGGCTTGAGACGATGACGTGCAACTTCCACTTGCGTGACTTGGCAACGCACGTGAAGGCCGGCGTTCGCGAGGCCGGCGGCACGCCGATGGAGTTCAACACGATCGCCATCAGTGACGGTATCACGATGGGCACCGAGGGGATGAAGACCAGCCTCGTCAGCCGCGAGGTCATCGCCGACTCCATCGAATTGATGGGCAGGGGCCATTACTTCGACGCCTTGATTTGCCTGGTCGCTTGTGACAAGACGTTGCCCGGCGCCGCGATGGGCCTGGTGCGTCTGGACGTTCCCGGCATCGTGTTCTATGGGGGCTCGATCGCCCCCGGCAAGTTCCGCGGCAAGGACGTGACGATCCAGGACGTCTTTGAAGCGGTGGGCGCCCACGCGCGCGGCTTGATGACGGACGACGACTTGCGTGAACTCGAAAACGCGGCCTGTCCCGGCCCTGGCGCGTGCGGCGGACAGTTCACCGCCAACACGATGGCCTTGGCGCTTGAGTTTCTGGGGCTCTCACCGATCGGCAGCGCCGGGCCGCCCGCGATGGACAAGCGCAAGGAGAAAGCGGCCTACCAGGCGGGCCGACTTGTCGTCGATCAACTGCGCCGAGGATTGCGTCCACGCGACGTCCTCACCCGATTGTCTTTCGAGAACGCGATCGCGGGGGTGGCGGCCACCGGAGGCTCGACGAACGCGGTCTTGCACTTGCTGGCGATGGCCCGCGAGGCGGGTGTGCCGCTGACCATCGACGACTTCGACACGGTCAGTTCGCGGACCCCCACGTTGGCCGACCTCAAGCCGGGAGGGCGCTTCGTGGCGGCCGACCTGGACCGCGCCGGGGGCGTCCCCTTGGTCTTGCGACGCCTGATCGCGGCGGGCAAGCTCGACGGTGGTCAGCTCACGCCGAGCGGCAAGTCTCTCGCCGAGGAATCGGCTGGGGCCTCGGAAGCGCCTGGACAAGAAGTGGTCCGCCCCATCGACCGGCCGCTCAAACCAACCGGGGGCCTGATGATCTTGCGGGGCAATCTCGCGCCCGAAGGCTGCGTCGTGAAGTACGCGGGCACGGAGCGCCTCAGTCATCGCGGTCCCGCGCGGGTCTTCGAACGCGAGGAGGAAGCGATGGCGGCGGTCCAGGCCGGAGCGATCCAGGCCGGTGACGTCGTCGTGATACGCTACGAGGGCCCCAAGGGGGGTCCCGGCATGCGCGAAATGCTCGGCGTGACGGCCGCGATCGTCGGGCAAGGACTGGGCGAGTCGGTCGCCCTGCTCACCGACGGCCGGTTTAGCGGTGCCACGCGAGGCCTGATGGCTGGACACGTCGCGCCCGAGGCGTTCGTGGGCGGGCCGATCGCGGCCGTGCATGAGGGAGACACGATCGTTTTCGACCTGGAACACCGAAGCCTCAACCTGGAGTTGAGCGACGGCCAAATCCGAGAGCGTCTCGCGGGTTGGTCCCCACCCGCGCCTCGATACACGTCAGGCGTTTTCGCCAAGTATGCCTCACTCGTCTCGTCAGCCTCGGAAGGGGCGATCACTCGGCCTGTCTCTTGACGCGATAACCGCTCCATCACGGGAAGCAACCATGTCCGACGAAGGCCCTCTCTTCGAATGCGAGGACGCGAACGGCGTCACGGTCGTTCAACTCCTGGTCAAGGACCTGAGACAGCCCGCCCAAGCGGCGGAACTTGGTGAGCAACTCGTCGCCCTGATCACGTCGGGGCACACGAGGCTCTTGATCAATTTCGCGTCGCTCGGCTACATGGGGAGCACCGGGTTCGCCATGCTTCTGGTCCTCGCCCGCAAGCTCAAGGAGCGTGGGGGCCAATTGCGTTTTTGTTCGATGCGGGAAGAAGTCCGCTTCGGGGCCAACATCCTGGGGCTTGGCAGCGTCGTCCCCACCTACGACGACGAGGACTCCGCGCTGGCCGACTTCGCTTGATCGGGCGCATGTACTTTCAAGCGCTACGGGACAGGCGGCGGACCGCGGCCAGTGAGAGGGCCAACGTCACCAAGGCGACGGCGCTCAACGACTGGACCACACGTCCGAGGCTCGCCCGTAACGCCGCCTCACTCTCGACCTTCGGGTCGAAGCGTGGGAATCGCCCGTAGTCGGCGGTCGTGAGCGATTCGCGCGCATTGGCCTTCGCCACAAAAAAATGGCGAAACGCCGCGTGGAAAGTTGCGACGCGACTCAAGTAATCGTCCCAGCGCGTTTGACCATTACCAGCCAATTCGGCAAGGGCGTCTTGGAGCAAGCAGGCCGGCATGAGATACGCGAGGCGGTCGGAAAGTTCCCGCTGACGGCGGACGAGCCCGTCTTGATCATTCAGGATCGCGTCGGCCCTGGCGTCGGCGGCGACCGTTACCGCGAGCGTCCGCGCGGTCCGATCATCGCCCGGCTTGTCCGCGGTTTCGGGGTGTTCCGCGCGATAACGGGCATCGGTCGCGTCTCGGTCGCGCTCGGCATCCACTGCGGCCTCGCGCACGGCGATCACCAGTTCCGCCCGCGACGGGGCGGGGAAAAGCACTTGAGCGATCGCGTTCAATGCCGCCGGCCCCACGACAAGCAAGACGACCCAGATCATCAGCAGGGCCACGGCGTTGAACGCCGAGTCTCGGCCGGCCGCGTTCACGAACAGGCAGAGGGCCGCCCAAAAGGCCGAAGTGAGCATGATCGTGGCGACGAGGCCCGACATCGCGAAGGCCGCGCTTTCCCAACGAATCGGCAGGAACAAGCATGAAGCGATAGTTGCCATGGCGGCGAGACCTCCCGCGCGAACGAGCAGCTTGCCCGTGAGCACGGTCGCGAGCGGGGCCGACGAAGACAAGATGAGGGCCAAGGTCCCGCGTTCCCGTTCGCCGGAGAGGACGTCGTGACAGGTCCCCAGGACCAGCAACGGCAGGATCGAAACGATGACGAACGCGAGGTCGAAACCGCCGCCGAGCAAGTGCGCTGGGTTCTCGATCTCGTCCACGAACAGAAACGAGTCCTTTCCGCCCACCGAGACCTTGAGCACCTGCGGGTATAGGTCGGACATGCCGATCGCGGCGGCGGCGAGGGGCGCGTCGGGCAAGTAGGCGACGGCGGCCCCTTGTCCCCGCCCGACATAAATCGCGTTGCCTGGGTCGCGGTAAGGGGCGTCGGGCCGGGGCGCCTCGTGCCGTTCGATCTTGTCCAGGAGTTTGGTGAGCGCGTCGATTCGGCGCGACTCGTCTTGAATGGCCTGCGCGACGATGCGACCTCGTTCTTGGAGACGGACGCGGCCGTTGTGGCCCGCGTAGGCGACGCAGGCGGCCATCAACGCGAGGGCGACCCACCAGCCCGTGTCTTTGAGCAAGAGGCGGCTTTCGCAAGTCGCGGCCGTGATGAGTACCGCGCGACGCGAGGGGCGTCCACTCAGCGGCGTTTCCAGCGGGAAGTGCATCGGTGTCCTCAGTAGGGGCGAGGCCGTGAGGACGTGCGCCACGCGACCCCGACACAAGCCGCGGACCAGATCGAAAGCGACAGGAAATTCGCGCCTTGCGATCGCCACGCCGACCAGGCGCTTGGACGCTCATAGTGGAACGAGGGCACGCGTTCCCAGAGTTCGGGGGCGGCCTTGTAGTTGGGATCGTCGTTACGCGCGTTGTCGATCAGGTCTTGACTGGCCGCTGTTTGAATGCGGCGTCGATGGCGCTCGGCCGCGCGGATGAAGTCGTCATGGTGGAGGTTGTCGGTCCCCGCCATCGCCATCGAGATCGGTTGCAGCGCGAGGGAGGGGAAAACCACTCCAGCCGCGGCGCGCAAGCGGTCTTGGGTCCGCAGACGCTCGTTGAGCCGGCCGTAGTGCTCATCGAAGGTCCGGTATCCCACCTCGTCGTCCTCGCGAAGCGTGAGGCCGCGGAAGCTCACAGGCAGGTCCGCCACTCGGGACACTCCGTAGTGCTTTAAGACGCGTTCACGGAAGGCGAGAAAGGCGGGATGGGACTCGTCGTGGCCGAACTGTGCTTTTCTCGACTCGGCAATGGCCGAGCGGAACTCTTGCGCCGTGGGCAATGGCTCAACCCGGCGCACGACGTCGATTGCCACGCGTGGGGCGACGAAGACGTTCACGATCCAGAAGCCGAGCAAGGCGACCAGGGCCGCCCGCGGACTACTCGCGCGGGCCGAGACCGCGAACGAAAGAGCGAGGAAACCAACAAGATAGATCGCATACCCCGCGAAGGCACCCAAGAGACGCGCGACTTCGCCCGCTTCCACCGCGCGAGGACCGCGGACCGCCAAACCGGCCCCCACGCCTACCGTGGCCAAGAGCAGCAAACCGAGAATCACTGCGCCACTGGCGAGGGCCTTTCCCAGGAGGAGGTCGGCGGGCCTCACTCCCAGGCTGAGTTGCAGGGCCAACGTGCCGGCGTCGCGCTCGCCCGCGAAGGCCGCGAAACCAAGCAGGATCGCCATCAAGGGCAAGACCGCCTGAAGGACGAACGCGAGCGAGAGTCGCCCCATGCGCGAACCGAGCGTGCCGTCTCGGGCCGAGCGGAACTGCGCCTCATTTTGGCGGTGGGCTTCGAGATAGACCGAACTGCCGGCGAACTCGTCGGTCCCCGGGTCGGCGACGGCGAGCGGTCCGACCGGTTTGAACGCATACTGACCAAAATGGGCCGCCGAATGCGGGTTTTTTGGTCCTTGCGCCGTCCAGACCCAACGGTCGCCGGTCGTGGCGGCCTGGTGCTCACGTTCGAGCCGCCCCAAGTGCAGCAGCCCAAGGGCGAGCGATACGACCATCATCGCCAAGGTGACAGCGATCAAGGCCCGCCAACGGGAGTCCCGCGCGAGTTCGGTCCATTCCTTACGCGCGACGGTCCAGGCGGGAGAGACTGTCAGTCGAGACCCTTCTCGGGTGAGGGTCGCGCTCGCGGTCGTCATGACGCCTCCGAGTCCGCTTCTTCCGATGCCTCAAGATAAGCCCGTTCCAGGTCCATGTGGTCCAAACCCATGGTCCGCAAGGTGGCCACGAGCCGACCATGCCGCATGATTCCAACCCGCGTCGCGCACCGGCCGGCGAGGAAGAGGTCGTGCGTGACCATCAGCACGGTCAGGCCCTCGCTCGCCAGATCGTCGATGTGGCGCGCGAACTCGTTGGCGGAGCGGGGGTCCAGTCCCGATGTGGGCTCATCGAGCAGAAGGGCCTCGGCGCCTTTGGCCGAAGCAATCGCGATACCGACCTTCTGACGCATCCCTTTCGAATAACCCGCGACCGGACGGGCCGCCGCCTCGGCGGGAAGGCCGGCGCGCGTCAGGAGGTCTCGTCCTTCCGCTTCCTTCAGCTTCTTACCAGTGGCCAGGGCCGTGAAGTACGCGAGGTTCTCGAGACCGGTGAGCCTTCCGTAAAGCATCACGTTTTCAGGCACGTAGCCCAGGGCTCGACGCGCGGCGAGCGGGTCGCGCGCCGAGTCCACACCGCCCACGAAGGCGTGTCCCGACGTGGGCGCGACGAAGTTGAGGAAAAGGTGGACGGTCGTCGTCTTCCCGGCGCCATTGGGCCCGAGAAGGCAGAAGACCTCCCCGGCCTGGACTTCGAGGTCGAGATGGTCGAGCGCGGTGGTCCCGCCTGGATAGACCTTCGTCAACGCCTGGGCACGTAGCATCGGTGGGGCCCCTCGCGGGCTCAGAGCGCGTCCGAGTTGATGACTTCCCCGCCGTTCCGTGTCGAGGCCGCTCGCCAGGTCGAGAGGTTGACGGTGTTCTTCACGTACCGGACCGTGCCGTCGCCGAATAGGACGTTCACGCCGCCGGGATGTCGGCTGCGCGGCGCCTTCCAGCCGTGATATTGTTGACGAAGGCAGTCGGGCGTGGGGCTGTTGGGGGCGTAATAATGCGAGTAGAGCGCGTGTTGATAACTGCCCTGGACCCACGCGGAATTGCGACGGAAAAACGTCGCGGTGGCGGCCGCGCATTCGGCGTCGGACAAGGGCGTGTAGATCGGGCTGCCGCCCGCGACCTGCACCGCGACCATCAGAGGGTCGATCGGTCCTGACCTCGTCCCGGAGGCCGAGCCGTCCCCAACCAGGCTCTCGCTCATGAAGGCGGTTTGACTGCTGCCGTCGGTCACCTCGGCCATACCGATCGACGAATTGAAAAAGAAGACGCCGTTGGGCGTGCCGAACGCCGCGTCGGCCACGCCGAACCCGGCACCCAACACCCCATCGCCCGTGCAGGCCATGTAATTGCTCGCCGCGTAGTCGGGCAGGCAGCGTCCCCGTCCGTCGCTCGGGCAAAGGAACTCCGCGACCTGCGTGGTGTTCGCGGTCGAGTTCTGGGGCATGATCACCGAGGCACCATCGAGGATCGGCAGGGAAAGGTTGATCGCGTTGAAGACGGCCGTCTTCTTGAGAAAAGGCGTGAGCTGGGCCAGCGTCGACCAACGATAATGCCCCTGGCGCGTGAAGCCCGAAACGACATAGGGATGGTTCAGCGGAAGCACAATGCCGCCGAATGGAAACCGCCCCATCGTGTCGTGGTAGTTGTGCAGGGCGATGCCGACCTGCTTCAGATTGTTCACGCACTGGATGCGGCGCGCGGCTTCGCGGGCCTGTTGCACCGCGGGCAACAAGAGGGCGATCAAGACGCCGATGATCGCGATCACCACCAGCAATTCGATCAACGTGAAAGCGCCACGTTTGGCCATCGAGGGCACCACCGCATGGCTGGATCGCGATGCGCGGTCAAACCCAACCGCGTAACACGATTCGACCGCCTAGTAATACTCGCTCGGAAGACGCGCCGCAAGAGACCACTGGCGCGATCAGCCGGACTCGCCGAGGTCCTCGCGCCGCGAGCGCCGGCGAAGGTGATAGGCCAGTCCCGGCACGAAGAAGCCGCAGGCCGAGACCAGGCCGAAGATCGTGATCCCGTAGTTCGGCGCGAGCACCATCACGAAGGCCGTGGCGAAGAGCGCGACGGCCTGGATGTAGAACTTGCCCGTCAAAATGCCCGCCTTGGCCAGGAAGTTCGTCCCGCTCGAAAGGGCCAGCACGGGCGACAATGTCAGCGGTGGCATTTTCATGAGCATTTCAATCATGTAAAGCAAGATCGCCGAGATGACACTTCCCGCCCAAACGTGGGCGATTTGGCGCTCCACGAACGTGATCGGCCCGCCGCGGCGCCGCATTCCCCAGAAGAAGGCCGCCCAGGTGAGAAGGCCCACTCCCCAAAGCACGAGATAGGCGAACGGGTTGCGCACGCCGCCCAAACTCATCGCGTTGGTGACGAGACAGAGCAGGAGCACCATCATGCTGTGCCACATCCAGAGAAGGCCCCAGTTTTCCAAGAGGGCCGCATGATGGGTCTCGCCCAAAAGGCGATTGGCCACGTCGGAAAGGCGAGTTGAGCGCGCCGAGACAGGCCGGCCTTCCAGAAAACCCTCCAGGTCCTCCGCCAGCGCGGCCGCCGACGCGTATCGCAGGTCGGCCGGTTTTTGCAGGCATTTCAGGGCGACCATCTCCAGGTCACGATCAACCTTGGGATGAAGTAGGCGCGGCGGCAACGGGTCTTGGTCAAGGACCATGAGGACCACGTCGAAAGCGGAAGGGGCCTGGAAGGGCGGACGCCCCGTGAGCATCTGGTAGAGGATCGCCCCCAGACCGTAAACGTCGGTGGCCGGGCCCACTTCGCCCCGGCGGCCGGCCGCCTGTTCGGGGGCCATGTAGCTCGGCGTGCCCAAAACGGCGCCGCTTCGGGTCAAGCTCGCGTGTCCGGAATCCACGCGTTTGGCCAAGCCAAAGTCGGTCACATGCGGTCTTCCTTGGGAATCGATGAGGATGTTCGAGGGCTTCAGGTCGCGGTGCAGGACGCCGCGTCGATGGGCGTAATCGATCGCGCGGGCCACCGGCGCCAGGACCTTAGCGGCCTCACGGGGGGGCAGGGGCCCTTCCGTCAATCGTTGCGAAAGGGGCTGGCCCTCCACGTAGCGCATGGTGAAGTACGGCCGGTCTTCGTGCTCGCCCACCGCGTACACGGGCACGATGTGGGGATGGTCGAGATGGGCGGCGGCCTCGGCCTCGGCCCGGAACCGAGCGATGTCTTCCTCCGTGGCGGAAGGCCCTTGCGCCAGCACTTTCAAGGCAACCACGCGTCCCAATCGAACATGCAGGGCCCGATAGACGACCCCCATCCCGCCTCGACCCAACACGTCAAGCAGTTCATACTCGCCAACCCGATCGGACATCGCGTCGAGGGCCCCGGCCCTCGACGCGGACCGCCCCAACTGGACTGTCGAAGGCGCTGGTCTCGCCAGCGACTCGGCCAACTCGGCGACCGCCCAAAGGCCGCGAAGTTCGGCGGCCAGGTCGGGATTCGCGAGCGCGAACCCATCCACGTCCGGGACCTCACCGCGACGCGCGGCCGCGGTCAGCTCCGCCAACAAGTCCGCGAGGCGCGTGTCACTCGACGACGCCTTGATGGTCTCTTCCATGGCCCGAGGACTCGCCATGACGACGCGACCCTTGGTCGCGCAATTTAGCCAAGATCGGAGGAACTCGCGCCTCCCAGAATGGCCCGGAGGCGTCTGAGCGCGCGCAGGTGTCTCATGCCGGCGGCCGGCTCGCTCAGGCCCAACAAGCGGGCCGCTTCACCATTGCCAAGCTGCTCGAAATGCCGGAGGACCAGGATCTCCCGGTCGGCCTCATCGAGCTGTTCCAGGGCGTCCTGAAAGCGCTGCCGCAACTCCACCCGCAAGGCCGCCGCGGCCGGCGTCAGGTCGGGGTCGGGAAGCAAGACCCCAGCGTCGGCGCTCGAGCCATCGGTGGGCGCCGCGTTGAGTGGCCGTTCACGATCGAGGCTGCGGCGTTCGGCCAGTCGGTGCTTCCGAAATTCGTCGATGATGTGGTCGCGCGCCAGGTGCCGCAACCAGAGGGCGAAGGGCATCGTCGGGGCCTTGAGATACTCCGTGAGCCGCCGGCTGGCCTTGAGCAGCACGTCCTGAACAATGTCGCTGGCATCCACGCGACGCGCCATGGCCGGGTCCATCCGCAGTCCGATCAGTCGCCTCAACCCGGCGCGATGCACTTCCAAGAGCCGGTTCACCGCCGCGACGTCGCCCGCCTCGGCACGCTTCAGCAGGTCTTGCGTTTCTTCCGGTGATGGCCACATATCAAGACACGTTCCGGACCGGGTCTCACGTTGCGCCTCGGGACCACATTCTCTTCCCGAAGCGCGGCCCGGACCAGAGGAAATCGCCTCGTTCGCGACCAGGTCCTCGATCAAGACACGGCCCGCTGCCGTCCGACAAGGTCCATACTGTTCTTTTGCACCCGTGTTTGAGGATCGCCGCGTCCGTCTCGCGCCGGCTTGCAAGGTCGCGATGAAGGGCGTAGCGTGGTCCCCATGATGGACCCGCGCACGACCCTGAAGAAGACGCTCGACGACCTCAAACTCTCGCGGGGCGAGCGGCAGGCGCTCGTGCGCGCGTTCGCCGATGTCGGGGCCGGCGCGCGCCTGTTCGACCAGTGGCGCGCCGCCGCGTTCGACCTGGCCCGCGAGTCCCTCGCCGCGGGCCCCAACGAGGCGATCGTCGATTGGTTGGAGGACGTGACACGGGCCCTGACGGTGCGCGAGGAAGATGACAAGCCGAGCTCAACCGAGTGCCACTTCAGCCCCGGTGAGGATTGCCGGCGGGCCATTTGCCGACAGATCGACCACGCGGCCAAGTCCATCGACGTTTGCGTGTTCACAATCACCGACGATCGCCTCACCGACGCACTGGTCGCGGCCCATCATCGGGGAGTGATCGTCCGAATCGTCACCGACAACGACAAGTCGGCTGACTTGGGTTCCGATATCGATCGCCTGAAGGCCGCGGGCGTGACGGTCCGCGTCGATCGCAGTGAAAACCACATGCACCACAAGTTCGCGATCTTTGATGGCTCCGTGCTCATCAACGGGAGTTACAACTGGACCGTCGGCGCCGCCCGCGACAACGAGGAAAACCTGATCGTGACCGACGACCCGCGCCTGACCGGTGCGTTTCTCGAACGCTTCGAGCGCCTCTGGCAACGATGGACTTGAAGGACACTCCCCAGACCCTTGGGACGAACAAGATTGCGTTTGGTGTCGGTCCCAGCGCTAGGGTCCGCGATCATCTTCGTCCCACAACACGCGGTCGAGTTCCTCGGTCGTCGCGCATTGGCGGAGCCGTTCGCCGAGGCCGTTCGCGAAACGATGATAGAGACGCTCAAAGAACGGAAGCTGGCCGCGCACCGTTTCCATCGGGCCGAGTACCAGCAAGACAATGTCGATGGGTTCGCCATCGATCGCGTCCCAATCCGTGTTCGGGCGCTTCAAAAGGGCCAGCCGGATCACGTAATCGCTGACCGACCCGTGCCTGGCGTGCGGCACCGCCAGGCCCTTCCCCAAAGTGGGAGGACCCATCGCATGTCGGCGATCCATCTTCTCGCGAACTTCGACCGCGTCGCTCAGGGTGAGCGTGCCTTCCTCAACGAGCCTTGCGAGCAACGCTTCGATCGTGCCGCTTCGGTCCGATGTTCGCAGGACCAGCGTTTCAACGGTCGGTGTTGTTTTCATCTTGGTCCATCTTAGCCGAGTAGCGCCGCGTCGAGTGGTCGGGACCTTGGTTTCTTCCGGGGCCGAAGCCTCCTTGATAAGATCCGTGAGGTCCTTGGGCCGTCCTACCCACCTAGGGTCACTGGTCCAAGAGGACATTATCACACATCGGAGGATTGGCGGTGTTCCATGTTCGGTCCCGCGCCTTTTGGCTCTTGGGCCTTTTGCTGACTTCCACGGCGACCGCGCAGGACCCGGCGACCCGCCTTCGTGAGGCCCGCGACTTCCATGTTCGCGCCACGGAAAAGACCGGCGTCCTCATTCCTTTGTATGTTTATCCAGCGAATATCCACACTAACGCAGTTTACAATAAGCTGATCCAAATCAAGCGACGACATGAAACTGTGCCTATCTGGGTCATCCTCAATCCGGCCTCTGGGCCCGGTACTCGCCAGGACGCGAATTACACCAAGGCGATCGACCGACTCCGAGGCGCTGGTTGCATGGTCCTTGGCTACGTCTCGACGAGCTACGGCAAGAGGACCGACGCCGACGTTCGGAGGGACCTTGACCAATGGCTCAAGCTCTACCCGCGCATCCAGGGGACCTTCTTCGACGAGATGCGTTATGAGGACACCGAGGCCGGCGCCACCTATCAGGCCGCGCTCACGAAACAGGCGCACGACGCGGGCCTTTGGCCGGTGGTGGCCAATCCAGGCGCCGACACCCCCGGCCGCTACTTCGCGGCCGGCGCCGCCGACGTGATCATCATCCACGAAGGGGACGACTGGCCCATGGAAGACCGCCTCAAAGGGGACGACTTCGGCGGCCATGCCGACTTCCCACCGTTCACACGCGGCATCTTGCTTCATTCGCAAACGAAGCTCGACGCGCCCTCGTTGCGCATGGCGCGACAATATGTGCGCTGGGTCTATGTGACCGAGGCCCCGTATCGTCCCAAGGACCCCAAGGCGGCCAATCCCTGGGACCGCCTCTCGACGCATTTGGAGGACCTTTGCGAGCGATTGAGCGAAAAATGACCGCGCCCGAAAATCGGTGGCGAAGCGTTCAGGTCACGTGCTAGCCTCGCGTCATGAACACGCTTCCTCCTGTCGCCGAGATGCAAGCGGCCTACTTGCGCCGGGACCCGGATTACGACGGCCTTTTCTTCGTCGGCGTCCGCACGACCGGCATTTTCTGTCGGCCGACATGTCCCGCGCGCAGTCCCTTGCCGAAGAACGTCGAGTTCTTCGCGGATGCCGCGAGCGCCCTCTTCGCCGGCTATCGACCGTGCAAACGCTGCCGGCCGATGCAAACGCGCAATGAACCGGAGTGGGTGAAGGGACTGCTCGAACGGGTCGAGAAGGCCCCTTCCGAACGCATCACGGAAGGCGACATCCGAGCGCTCGGGATCGACCCGGCAACCGCCCGCCGTCATTTCCTTCGCCACTACGGCATGACTTTTCAAGCGTATTCCCGAGCACGACGACTCACCGCGGCCTTCACTCGCATTCGGAAGGGAGAGACCTTGGACGACACGGCATGTTCCAGTGGGTACGAGTCCTTGAGCGGCTTCCGCGAGGCGTTCGGCCAATCGATCGGTTGCCCGCCTGGCGCGTCGCGCGACCGCGATTGCGTCTTCCTGAGTTGGGTGGAAAGCCCCGTGGGCCCGCTTGTGGCCGGCGCCAACGACGCGGGCGTGTGTCTCCTCGAATTCACCGACCGCCGGATGATCGAAGCGCAATTCGACACGATGCGCAAGCTCTTCCAAGCGCCCGTGTTGCCGGGCACAAACGACCACCTGGCGCGCTTGCGATCCGAGTTGGAAGGCTACTTCGCGGGAACCCTTCGCTCGTTCACGGTGCCGCTCGTGTACCCGGGCACCCCTTTCCAAACGCGCGTGTGGGAGCAGCTATTACGCATCCCTTATGGCGTGACCCGGTCCTATCAAGAGATCGCCGAAGCGCTCGGCGACCCCAAGGCGGTGCGCGCGGTCGGACGGGCGAACGGCCTGAACCGGATCGCGGTCGTGGTCCCTTGTCATCGGGTCGTGAACAAGAACGGCGACTTGGGTGGTTACGGAGGGGGCCTACGACGCAAGGAGTTCCTGCTCCAACTCGAACGACGCGCGACCAACGGGCTCGAGGCGCGCTCAAATGATCTCAACCCCATTTGAAATAAGACCTTACGTTCGATTTCACGGCCCCAACCCGCAGAGCGAGGCAAAACCGGGGGAACGAACCTGAGAAATCGTCGTAAGCGTAGCGGGCTCTG
>CALLYK010000185.1 GCA_937858365.1 uncultured Isosphaeraceae bacterium
AAATTACGGCCCAAACCGAACTCTCGTTGGGAAAGTCGTATCGATTGTGCCGACAGGGCCAAGGGCGGGTCGCGAGGATGGCGGTCGACGTCCGGCGCGTGTGCTTCCGCGTCCCAAGCACCACCCGAATCGAAGCTGGATCGGAGGGTCGCACGGGACCTGCGGGCGAGTTGGCTTTGTCGAACGGGAAGAGGGCCAAATTACGGCCCAAACCGAACTCTCGTTGGGAAAGTCGTATCGATTGTGCCGACATGGTCAAGGGCGGGTCGCGAGGATGGCCGTCGGCTTCTGGCGCGTCTGCTTCCGCGCCTCAAGCACCTCCCGAATCGAAGCTGGATCGGAGGGTCGCACGGGACCTGCGGGCGAGTTGGCTCCGTCGAGCGGGAAAGGGCCAAAACACGGCCCAAACCGAACTCTCGTTGGAGGGGTCGTGCCGATTGTCTCGAAGGGCGGTCGTTTGATGACGCTCCCTTCAACCAGGCGAGAGGTCATGCCAGTAGGTCTTCGAGGACCTGGCCGTGGACGTCGGTCAGTCGGCGGTCGATGCCGTTGTGGCGCACGGTCACCTTCGTGTGGTCGAGGCCGAGCAGGTGCAAGACGGTCGCGTGGACGTCGTACACCTGGGTGTACTCCTTCCGGTTCGCCGGCTTGTAGCCCCACTCGTCGCTCGCGCCGTGGGTCGCCCCTCCTTTGATGCCCCCGCCGCAAAGCCAGTTGGTGAAGCAGAAGGGATTATGGTCGCGGCCCTTGCCTCCCTGAGCGCAGGGCATCCGGCCGAACTCGGTCGTCCAAAGGATGATCGTTTCGTCCAGAAGGCCGATTCGCTTCAGGTCTTGGATCAACGCCGAGGCCCCCCGCGCCATGCCGATCGCCAGCGGCCCGTGGTCGCGGTGGATGTCCTCGTGCGAGTCCCAGTTTCGGCGGGGAAAGCCGTTGTCGCAGCCCGACCAAATCTGCACGAAACGCACGCCTCGTTCCAAGAGGCGCCTGGCGACCAGGCACTTGCGGCCGAAGTGGTCAATCTCCTCCAGCGCGTTGATTTCCTTGGGCCATTCCCTTTGGCCGTGGTCCAAGCCGTAGAGCTTGAGGACCTCGGGCGTTTCCTTGGAAATGTCGAGGGCCTCGGGCGCCGCGAGCTGCATTCGGGCGGCCAACTCGTAGGAATGGATGCGACCTTCCAGGCGGTCGTCGCCCGGACGTCCCTCGGCGTGCTCGCGATTGAACGTGCTCAGGAGACGGAGCGTTTCACGCTCGCTTTCGGGCGAGATGAAGTCGCCCCGTTTGCCTGGGAAGAGGTCGGCGATGGGCGTGGCGGCGCCTGGGCGGAGCACGGTCCCTTGGTGCTGCGTCGGCAGGAAGGCCGAGTCCCAATTCTTCTGGCCGTTCGAGGCATAACCGCGATGGTCGGGCAGTACGACGAATGTGGGCAGGTCCTCGTTCAGGCTTCCCAAAGCGTAGCTGATCCAGCAACCCATGCCTGGAAAACCGGGGGATTGGAAGCCGGTCGCTTGCAAGTAAGTGGCCTGACTGTGGACGCCCGTCTTGCCGACCATGTCGTGAATGAAGGCGATGTCATCGACCACGGTGCCAAGGTCGGCCACGATCTCGCTGAGGTGTCGGCCGGTTTGCCCGAACCGCCGCCATTTCCAGGGGGAAGCGAAGGTCGAGCCCGGGTCGCTCTGGAAGAGTTCGACCGACTCGCCCGGGTCCCACTTCTGGCCGTCGCGCCGCAGCAGTTCCGGCTTGTAGTCGAACAAATCGACATGACTTGCAGCACCAGCCATGAACAATTGAACGACCCTTGTGGCCTTCGCTCGGGGACGTTGGATGTCGTTCGCGAGGGCCCCTTCTCGGGCCAAAAGGCTGGCCAGGGCGATGCCGCCGAGGCCGCCGCCGGATTGCCAGAGGAAGGCGCGTCGGGTCGTCATCATGGGCTGGTCCGCGTGTTTGGCGACGGCACTGAGTGGGTCTGGCCCAGGCCGATGCGTTCGAGTCCCTCTTCAATGGCCGACAGGTCCCAAATCACGACGGCGCGGTCCTCGCCCCCGCTGGCCAGGCGGCGTCCTGATTGGTCGAACGCGAGGCATGTCACGACCGCTTGATGGCCTGGCAAGCGGAACTGATGTCGGGGCCGGCCCGCGCGAGGGACCGTCCAAACCTGGACCGAGCCCTGCCTTGTGCCGACCGCAAGGCGTCCTTCGTGCGTGAAGGCCATGGCGGTGATGCCGTCACCGTCATCGTCATCGGCCACGAGGAAGCGGGCGGTCTCTATGCCCGATGCAGTGTCGACCCGCACGACCTCTCCGCCGCGTGTGGCCAGGGCCAGCACGAGGCCGTCGGGGCTGAGGGCCAACTGGATCACGTCGCTGGGCAAGCGCCAATCAAGAGACTCGGGCCTGTTTTCTCGAAATGCATAAGCATGTGCCGTGTTGTCACTGCGAATCAGATAAGCGTGCTCCCGATCCGACGCCAGGGCGACCCGGCGCCAAACGGGGTCGGGCGGCGCGGGGGGACGAGGACGCAAGTTGACCGGGTTTTCCTCACTGTTCTCGGGGTTTTCGTCGTCGAGAAAGCCCTCGGGCGGACCTGTCGGTCGGAAGGAAGGCAGGGGGAAAACACTTACGGAGCGCTCTTGGTCCTCGGACCAGATCATCAACTCGGGCCCACGCACGAGGGCCAGGGCCCGTCTGTCGGCGGTCAGTGAGGAGAGGACGAAGGGCGGCCCCGGGCCGAACGCGGCCGGACGAGGCAAGCGGACTCGCCTCTTGGCCGGCGAGTCCGGGTCGTCGAAGAGGGACAACGTGCCCGAGCGAGCGTCAATGGTGAGCAGACGGCCCGAGGCCGTGAAGAGTGCCAGACCATCCACGATCCCGGAGACCTCGCGGTCGGCGAAGACACCTTCGCAGGGGCCCCAAAGCCGCATCGGCCGCTGGTTCCAAGCGGGCACGACGAGCTCGCCGCGCGGCCCAAAAGCCAGCGAAAACAGCGGCCCTTCGAATCCGCTGAGGCGACGTACGCCGACCGGTTCGGACGCCTCCCAAACGAGGGTCTTGGTCCCCGAAGCGGCAGCCAGCAAGCGGCCCCGTCCTGGTCGATCCACGAATGCCAGGTCGTCCACGCCTTCGGGTGTCGAGAGGAGCGCGATCAACGTATTCGCGGACGTGTCCCATAGCTCGACACCTTGTGCTGGGCCAGCCACGGCCAGCATTCCATCCTGGCCGAAGCGAAGATGACGGATCGGTCCAAGGTGCGTCCCGAGGCGCGCGAGGGCCGCCAGGCCGTTGCCGTCCCAGAGCTGAAGGCCCCCTCCTCCGGACGTCGCCACCAAGCCGCCAGGGCCTAATGCCAAGGCGAAAACGAGGTTCTTGGTGTCGATGCGACGCGGCTTGCCCTTGGCGTCGCGCAGGGGCTTGCCGTTGCTTGCCGACCACAAAGCGATGACCGTGGAGTCGCCCACGCGCGAGGTGGTTGCGATCGTCGCGCCGTCAGGGCTGAACGCGACGAGAGGCTGTGGGTCGAAGGACCGACCGAAGTCGGCCCCGCGACCTTGAGGCCGGCTCGCGACGGTGGGCTCGTCCTCTTCCAGGTAGGCCAGAGGGGCGACTGCATTGTCGGTCCTCCAGAGCGGGACACGCCACCGCGGCTCGGCGCCTTCTGCGGTTCGGCCCATTTCCCGAGTGGCCAGGCGATCGCCCAAGCCCGAAGCGTATAAGGCCGCGGCGACGTGGCCCGCCGGGAAATCCAGGTCCCGTGAGGACCCAAGGCCGTCCCGCTTTGAGAAGAAGCGGACGCCTCGGCCGCCGGGTCGCAAGACGGCCACATCGTTCAAGGTCGCGGCCAATCGCGGCAGTGAGGACATGCCGAACGGCCGAGGTGAGGGGTCCGCCTGCGGCGGCTCGTTCGTGCCTGCGTCGAAGGTCTCGGCCTGGCCGAGCACCTCGCCGGCGGGGTCCCAGACCCGCAACTCCAGGCCGTCGGCCGAGAGGGTGGCCAACAGTTCGCCGTCATCGAGAAATGCCAGGCCGCTGACGTGTGCCGTGAACAACTCACGGCGCGGGCTGATGTCGCGCAAACCCAGCAATTCCAGGGCTTGGTTGCGGGCCTCGTGGCGGAAGTCAGGGTCGGACTCGACGGCAAGCGCCTCATGGAGGAGCTTCAGGCCACGCTGACGGCGGTCGGGAGCGGGGGTCAACCGGACCAGCGCGGCATCGCTTAGGTACTGGCGGGCCAGGGCCTTTTGAGCGTCGATCCGCGCGACCTCAGCGGCGACACGTTGACGTTCCTTGTCCTGTTCAGCCGTGCGCGCGAGGTCCCGCTCGGCGAGGATGCGGGCGTACGACCAGCCGGCGATCGTCAGCACGACGGCCGTCGCCGCCACGGTGATCGCCGAACTCGCCGGATGGCGACGGGCCAGTCGCCAGACCCTGCCCACGGGGCTGATGCGCCTGGCCCTCACAGGCTCGAAGCGAAGGAAGCGGATGAGGTCGTCGGCCAGGTCTTGGGCGGTCTCGTAGCGATCTTCCAGCCGCTTGGACATCGCCTTCAAGACGATCGTCTCCAAGTCGCGCGGCACGCGGGGCTCATCCTTCCTGGGGGGGACGGGCTCACGACCAACGATCAAGCGCGCGAGTTCGGCGGCCGTCTTCCCCTCGAAGGGCGGACGCAGGGTGAGCAACTCGTAGAGTGTCGCCCCCAGGCTGTAAATGTCGGTGCGGGCGTCGAGTGGGCGGCCGTCGGCCTGTTCCGGACTCATGTAACGAGGCGTGCCCAGCCTACCCCCGCCCGACTGGCTTAAGTCAAGGTCCTCCTCGCGGCGGGCCAAACCGAAGTCGGCCACCCAAGCGGTCCCGCTGAGGTCCAGGAGCAAGTTAGACGGCTTCACGTCGCGATGGACGACGCCCCGCGCATGGGCGTAGGCGAGGGCCTGTGCGGCTTGCTTGCCGATGTCGGCGACCCAGCGAAAATAGGCCGATCCGCGCGGTGGCTGGAACTGTGGCTCGTCGTTCCGCGGCCCGACTCCTTGCGCGTCGCGCGAGCGCCCCACCGAAGTCGAGAGCTCATCCAGGCGGCTGACCGAGAGGGTCAAGCCTTCGCTCGTGGCCGGGGCCAGCGATTCGTGCGTGGCGGCCAATGTGGACTTGATGCGGTGTCTGGGGCCGCTCACGCTGCCCGAGGCGTTGATTCGATCGTGCCTCATACGCTTCAGGACCCGGTCCAAGCCGCAACCCTCGATTCGCTGCATGGCGTAGTAGCAAAGTCCACCCACTTGGCCCACGTCGAAGACGGGGACGATGTGAGTATGGTGGAGGCCCGCGGCCGTTTTCGCCTCATTCAAGAAGCGTCGGCGTCCGTCCGAATCAGGGGCCGCGTGCGTGCCCAAGACCTTCAGGGCCACGGGTCGATCGAGGTCGACGTGGACGGCCTCGTACACGACCCCCATGCCGCCCCGCCCGAGTTCGCGGACGATCCGATAGCCGGCGACACGTCGCCCCGCTTCGAGACGGGCCCCTCTTCCCTCCGACCGGCCCACCAAACCGTGGACCAGGGCCAGACCTTCGAGGGCCTCGCTGAGTTCCTCGGCCAGGTCTGGATAACCGGCGATGAAAGTGTCGGGGTCTGGGTGCGAGCCTTCCTCCACGAGCCCCAAATAGACCTCGATCGCCTCGCCGAGACGCTCGTCGCGATCGCCCTGCTCGGGGTCTTGAACTTGGCTGGTCGGTCCCATCGCGGCTACCCCGTGTCGCCCGGTGAGGGCACGTGCGTCGGCCCCATGGGGGCATCGAGGCGAAGGGCCCCACCCGGCGGCCCCTCCAAGGTCCTGCGCAGGCTCTTCAAGCCTCGGGCCCAAACCCCGCGCACGACCTTTCGGCTGATGTTCAAGCGATCGCCGATGGTCTCGAAGGAGAGGCCGTCGGCATGATAGAGCCAGAGGACTTCGGCCTCACCTTCGGGCAAAGCGGCGAGGGCGTCGGCCAGTAGCACAATCAGTTCGCGGCGGCTGGCCGCCTCGCTGGGACTCGTCTGGGAGAGCGCGAGTGCGTCGAGAAGGCGACCGGAAGGGCCGTGCGAATCCCCCGCGCCCTGCGAGTCCCAAGGAGCGTCGAGGGGCACAGCCGCCTCGCCTGCCCCGCGTTTCACCCGGTTGTGATAGCGGGCCAGGTCGGCCAGTTTCTGACTCACCAGGCGTCGCAGCCAGCCCACGAGCGCCGCCTCGCTGTCTCCATTGAACTGGGGAAACTGCCTGACGACCTCGACCAGGGCCTCCTGGACGACGTCGGAGAGTTCCACGCGCTCGCGGAGTTTCGGGCCCAATCCCGTCCGAACCACCATACGAAGGTAGTTGCGATAAAGGCCGCAGAGTTCCCCCAGCGCTTCGGAACGCCCGGCTCGCGCCTCTTCCATCAACTCGACAGGTCCCGCCGCCATGTTCGCGGTCCCCACTCGCGCCCGAAGCCTCCCCCACTCGCAACATCATCATGATGAGGCACCCAACGCCTCTCAGGCAAGCGCCAGGATGAGACGAGACACCATTGGTCGCCCCACAAGATGGGCCGCATGACCCTTCTTCTCGGGACTTGATCATCTTGAGGTGGGACAGGGACGAGACACTCGTGGAACGCCGAAGAGGGCCTAAAGCAGCCCGAACCAGCGCTTCCGACCCGGCGGCACGGCCCTGGGAGGCTTGCTCTCCGCTTCCGGGACCGCTTCCAGGAAGAGGCGTTCCAAGGCCGACCGAAAGTCCCAATCGTCGCACAGGCCGCTGAGTCGGTCGAAGGTGGCCTTACTCATGAAACCCTGGAACCAGAGGCATCTTCGCGCAGGATCGTACCCGAAACGCGCTTCCAACTCGGACGGAACGACGAGGCCGGTGGGGACTTGATCGAGCGGGACGGCGTGTTCGGTCGTCATGCGATCCTCCCTGGTGGGAAAGGGGCGGATGGCAGTCGGTCCGTGAGTTGAGTTGCCAATGACTGGAGGGCCCCCGACGCGCCCCGAACATGGGACAG
Organism: uncultured Isosphaeraceae bacterium; assembly: GCA_937858365.1. Taxonomy (GTDB): domain Bacteria; phylum Planctomycetota; class Planctomycetia; order Isosphaerales; family Isosphaeraceae; genus CALLYK01. Next base: position 7,008 of record CALLYK010000185.1, read on the forward strand.
CACGCGGACCTTTCCCTACTAAGATGTCACTTGATCGGCGCCAAGGCAAGTCGTTGCCGACGTAAATCGACGACTGGAAACCGTCCTGTTCAAAGGGCCGGCTTGACGGACAGGACGATGCGCCGGATGCGGTCTTCGAACAAACGGTCGGTTGCCATCACCTCTTCGACGTCCTCCTTGGACATCACGTAGAGTTCGACGTTGGTCAGCGCCCGGACGGTCTCATCGACCTGGGACCCGAAAAGACCCGTGATTCGGCCGAAACCATCGCCGGTGTGAAGTTCCCGTGTTCGATGTTCTTCCCGAAACGCCTCCGCGGTCCCTGCTCCGACAAGATAGTAACGATCGCCGGGAGACCCTTCCGTCACGATCGTCTCGCCGGCCATGTGTTCCTCGACGGTCATCCTCTCGGCGACCCGCATGAAGGTCGCCTCGCTGAGCCCCTTCAACTCCGGGACCTTGAGCAGGGTCTGGACGATCTGCTCCACACGCCCCGTCACCACGTTGGAGACCACGCGGCCATCGATCATGTGGATGATCCGGTCGGCTCGGTCCAGGATGCGCTGATCGTGGGTGACGATCAGGATCGTCGTCTTGTCCGGTCCCGACGCTCGGTCGCGAAACAACTCGACCACTCGTTCGCTCGACTCCAAATCGAGCGACGCCGTGGGCTCGTCGGCCAACACCAGACGCGGCCGATTCACGAGGGCGCGCGCGATCGCGACTCGCTGGCGCTGGCCCCCCGATAGCCTCGAAGGAAGGTGCTTCAAGCGCTCGGCGAGTCCCAGCGAGTCGAGAAGATCGCGGCACCGCGCGTCTAAGTCGTCGTCCGGAGCCGAGCGGAGGATCGCCGCCATGCGCACGTTCTCCACCGCGTTCAGCGAGCCGAACAGGTTGTGGAGCTGGAAAATGAACCCGATCTCCTGACGCAACTCGACCTGCCCACGCCCCCCGATCTCATGAAGGTCCCTACCGAGCACGCGCAAGGTCCCCTCTTGAGTGCGTCTCAAGGCGCCGATGAGAGTCAAGAGCGTGGTCTTGCCGGAGCCTGAGGGGCCGGTCAGCACGACGATCTCGCCTGCATCGATGTCCAGGCCGACATCGTGGAGGACCGGAGTGCGCCCCTCGCCCAAGCCGAACGCGTAACCGAGGTTCTCGGCCCGGATGACCGGCTCGCCCATTGCGCGCGAGACGGCGAGCCGCTGAAAGGTCCCCGAAGGCGTGATCGTGTACGCGAGGCGGGACCGGGTCATCTGCATGCTCCATGGGATCGAGGGAATGCGGGGCGCTCAACGGAAGAGTGTGGCGGGGTCGGCGCGTGTGAGTTGTCGGGCGGCCATTAAGGCGGAGAGCACGCACATGGCGATCGTCAGTCCCAAGACGATCAAGCAGGCTTGCTCACTGAGTCGCATAGGCAGCCCCGTGGAGTCACGAACCAGGATAAAGACGCCTTCACTCACGCTTAGACCCACCACGAAACCCAGGACCGCCAGGAAGGCCCCTTCCAGCACCACAACCAACATCAACCACGAGTTTCCGTGTCCGACGGCCTTGAGCATCGCGAACTCGGGAAGGTGGTCGGCCACGTCGGCGTAGAGGACCTGGTAGCAGATCGCCAGACCCACCACAAGGCCCATCACGACGCCGATGTTGAAGACGACCCCCACGGGCATCACCCTGTCCCAAAACGTCTGTTCCTTCGCGACGAACTGATCGCGCGTCAACACTTCGACGTCTTCGGGCATCAAGGCGGCGAGCTGGTCCTTGGCCTGCCCAATTGAGGCCCCCGGCACAAGTCGGACCACGCCGATGTCAATTGCCAGGTCCTCCGAACCGTGGCCGCGTCGGTCAGGGAAATAGTGCAGGAAGTTGTCCTCGCTCATGATGAGTGTGCCGTCGATCTGGAAGTCGGCCCCAAGGCTGAAGTTCCCCACGACACGGATGCGTTTGTTGTTCAATTCGGTGATGGACCCGCGCACGATCGGCCCGTAAACGCCCGGTTTGGATCGCGCGTCGGCCAGGGCGGTCTCCGGCCCGCTCCAAGATGACATGGAATCGCGAGCATCGGCTAAAGACAGGACCTCGTCGCGCGGCCGGTAGGCCAGAACGCGAATCCGATGAGGCAGTTCGTCCTTCGACGCACGGAAACGAGCGCGGCGGGTCTCGACATAGAAGGGACTGACACGCTCGACGGACGCGAAGCCGGCGGCCAGGTCGAGCCTTCGCGCCGGGAAAGGCATCGGCACACCAAGCGTGTAGAGCCGCTTGGAGATGATGACGAGTTCGCCGTCGAGATGACGGATCACGGCCGTCATGCTGTTAAGGAGGGCGTCGCGAAAACCGTTCTCCAGGAACATCAACGTGACGGCGAAGGCGGTCCCGGCGACCGACGAAATCAGTCGCAGGCGGCTCTGAGTCAAGTTGCGCCAGGCCAAAAGGGCGGCACATCGAAACGATCGACGCGGCACGAGGTCACCTCTCAGAAGAGCTCCGCCGGGTCGGCCGCGCGCAGCTTACGCGCGGTCAGAAGCGAGACCACCAACCCCACCGAGAGCGATAGCGCCAACGCCAAGATCAGGTTTCGACTTGTCAACACCATCGGGATAGTCGCCAGGGCCTCGGTGAGCCAATAAAGCAACCAGGCGAAAAGGACCGCTGGCGCATATGAGGCCAGCGAGAGGATGAGCGACTGCACCACCACGATCACGGCGGGCGCTGAGTCGCCGTGCCCCATCGCCTTCAACGTGGCGAACTCGGGCAGACGGTTGCGCACGTCGTTGGACATGACTTGATAGACGACCACCGCAGCGACGATCGTCGCCACGATCACACCAATCGCGAAGATCTGGCCGGTCGACGTCTGCGTCACCCAATGATCGCGCTCACGCTCGCAGAACTCCTCCCGCGACAGGACCAGGACGTCCGAAGGCAGCACCTCGCGCAAGGTTGCGATCGTCGCTTCCTCGGTGCCAGGCTTCACGCGCAACAACCCGAGACTGACCACGTCGGCCGTCGGCCAGGGACAATGACGCAGAAAGGTCCCGCGCGTGGCGACGATCGCGCCGTCGGCCCCGAACCCGCGAGGCATGTCGAAACCGCCCACCACATCCACGGCCGATCGTTCGAGTTCCCAGTCGGTGAATGACGGCCAAAGGTCCCAGCCGAAATCGGGGTGCGAACGAGTATTGAGCAGGACCTTGGAGTCGAGTCGCAGCCTGAACAGGGTCGTCTCGACGCTTTCGCGCAGAGGACGACGGAAGGGGTCGCGTTCCGAGTCGAAGCCGATGACCAGCAACTGACGGCGCTTCATGGGCCTGGGCGCGTACCTCCCCGAAAGTCGGTCCCGCGCTCGTTCGAGCCGCGAGCCGGCCTTTGGTTGAACTGCCGTGCCTGGGACCAGAGGATAGGGCGGACAACGCCATTGGCCGAAGGTCAACCAAAGTGGTGATGACGACCCGACCGTGGATACCGATTCCGCCAGGGTCAGACGGTCACGCGGCACGAAGCCCGTGTCGTACATTGTGTCATAGCTAGGGGCCGTCAAGACGATGTCGAATTCGAGGAGGTCGAACAGGTTCGTGGCGGTGACCCGAACCGCGTTCAGAAAGCCCAGCTGCAAGAGGACCAAGGTCAACGACGACCCCATGCCCACGATGGCGGCAAGCGACCGCCGAGGCGCGAGCCGAACGTTCCGCCAGGCGACCAGGGCCAAGTTTCGGAATCGCCTCATCGTGCTCAAGCCTGATTTTCACGAGTTGTCGGATCACTTGGGCCGGGAGGGAGAGGGCTTGATCGCGACCTCGACTTGCATGTTCACATACTTGGTGACTTCAGAAGGGTCCTTCAAGCGGACGGTCACCGCCACGACACGACGATCCACCTTCGCCGTCGGGTCGAGGCTGGTGATCTGATTGGCCAAGACGATCTTGCCGACACGCACCACTTCTCCCGGTAGGCCCCTGCCGAAGACGAAGATATCGGCCGGGTCTCCCACAACCACATTCCCTGCGTCTTGCTGATAAACCTCTGCGCGGGCCACCATGGATGAGAGGTCACCTAAATACAGAATGGGCCCGCCGCTGACCTCCCCTTCATGAACGAGGACGTCCAAGACCTCGCCTGGTCCTTGGGCCTTCACGACGGTCTGTTCTACAAGAGCCTTGGCCAGTTCCACTTTCTGGTCAAAGACCTTCCAGGCCGGATTCTCGTCCGCTAACTCGCGGTCCTCGATCGCCCGCTGACGAGGTAGGTTCCGTACTTGCTTGGCCAGGGCCTTGTACTGGGCGTCCAGCTTGAACAGGTCAACCTGGACCTGGTTCAAGACGTAATCCTGGTCAGCTAGGCGTATCCAACTTGAGTTGGCCGCCGGGGCCGCAAGGGCCGTACGTGTCGCGGCGAGCTGCTTCAGGTTCTTGGTCTGCTCATCGATCACTTTCTGAAGGTCCGCCACGCGCTGCTTGCTGTCTTCGTCGAAGAGTTCCCGATCTAGGGACAATGCGTCCCGTTTGCGTTTGCGATCGTAGTCTGCTTGACGTTTTTGTTCTTCCGCAAGAACTAGCTGGATTTTCGCTTCCGCGTTTCCTTCCAGGACTGCCAGGACATCACCGGTCGCGACCGAATCACCAATTTTGACTTTGATTTCCTGGATACGTGTTCCGGGTCGAGCACCCACGGCGATCAAGCCCCCTTCCGGGAGAAGACGCCCCAGGGCGCGGACCTCGGTGCGTCCGCCCAGGGGCGGCGACGGCCGGGTCGTCGGCTTCCGCTCCTGAGCCGTTGCGACAAGTATCCAACCCGTCAAACCGGCGCAGAGGCATAATCCCACCAGCACTTGGAGGATAAGGTGACTCCGGCCTGTCTTCCACCCGGCCCGTACCACCTTCATCACCTCCGCGATCGGTCCTGCTTGGCGCGTCCCTATATTTTACCCCGCTGCCACAGTGTGACGCCCAAACGCCCTCAGGGCAACTCGTTACCGATCTTAGGGACATTGCCGACCTTGCCGACGCTTCAAGGAGACGTCGTTTCGGCAGGTCGTCCTCTTGTTTCGAGAAAGACTGCGCCCATAATGCGGCGCAACGCCGGATCGGCCGTTCGTCCGTCGCGGGCAGAACGCCAGCCTTTGCATCACGGATTCTCAGGGAGTTGCAACCATGACGACATGGACCCGCCTTGTCGGGACCGGTTTCCTTTGCGGGTTCGCCCTCGTGGCGACTGTCCGGGGGGCCGACCTGACCGACCACCTCAAGCCGGGCAATCCTGAAGTCAAGTCCATCGGCCCGATCGCCTTCGGGCCCGACGGCGTCCTCTTCTTGGGCGATACTCTTGGCGCCAAGGTCGTCGCGATCGACACCCGCGACCGCGGCCCCGCCGCCTCGGGCCCGCTCAAGCTGGAGGGGGCCAATCAGAAAATCGCGGCCTTGCTGGGCACCGACACCAAGGAAGTGATGATCAACGATATCGCGGTCAACCCCGCCTCGGGCAGGGTCTATCTGGCCGTCGCCCGTGGTCGCGGACCCGACGCCATCCCCGTCCTGATGAGGGTCGATCGCTCGGGCCAGATCGAGCAGGTTGCTCTGGATAGAGTCCCATGCGCCAAGATGGCCTTGCCCAACCCACCTAACAGTGGCTCCACTCGCGCCGAATCGATCACCGACCTCGCCTATGCGGATGGACGCTTGATCGTCGCGGGCCTATCCAACGAGGAGTTCTCGTCACGTTTGATGGTGATGCCCTTCCCCTTCTCAAACTCGGCGCAGGGCACGGGTCGGGTCGAGATTTACCACGGCGCCCACGGCCGTTTTGAGACGAAGGCCCCGGTCCGGACCTTCATGACCTACAAGATCGGCGGCCGTCCTCATATCGTGGCGGCTTACACGTGTACGCCACTTGTGAAGTTCCCGATGTCGGACCTCACGCCGGGCGCCGAGATCAAGGGCGTCACGGTCGCCGAATTGGGCAATCGCAACAAGCCGCTGGACATGATCGCCTACACCAAGGGTGGCAAGGACTACATTCTGTTGGCCAACAGCAGCCGAGGCGTCATGAAGATCGACGCCGCCGGGATCGACACGCAAGAGTCGATCACTAAGAAGATCGACGACAAGGCGGGCCTGAAGTACGAGACGGTTGAGGCGATGAAGGGTGTCCAGCACCTTGACAAGCTCGACGATGCCCACGCCGTCGTCCTCACGCAGGCCGAAGACGGCGTCATGACCCTTCAGTCGGTGGACTTGCCGTGAACGCGGTCCAGATGCGGACGGGGGTCGCGGCCTTCGCGGCCCTCTTCATCATCGGTTGTCGGGAACGGATCGTCGTCACGTCACAGCAGGGGCCCGTCGAGCGCATCAGCGGGGCGACGGTCGTGGCGGGTGAGCCCACCCTTCGGCTCGATCACGGGCCAAAGGAGAAACCGCGCGCCGTCTTTCTTGTCGACGGCCTGCGTGCCGAAGACCTTGAGGCCCTGGCCGGCGCGGACGAACAAGCACTAAGGCAGATGTTCGTCTTGCGTGTTGCGGAAGGCCCCGAAGACCTTCCCAACCTTTTGGGACATTACGAGGTGAAGGACGGCTCGATCCGCTTCGAGCCCCGGTTTCCCCTTCAACCCGGTCTCCGCTACAGGGCCACGTTCGACCCCACGCGTTTGCCCGTGACGAAGGCAACCACCGGGCCCGTCATCACCGAGTTCGTCGCCGCACCGGCCCCCGAGGCCCCGCGAACTCGGATTGACCACGTTTATCCATCTCGCGATGTCGTTCCTGAGAACCAACTCAAGCTCTATGTCCATTTTTCAGCGCCCATGTCACGGGGCGAATCGTATCGACATATACAACTCGTGAACGACGATACGGGACGAACGATCGACCTTCCCTTCTTGGAGATCGCCGAGGAGTTATGGGCCGATCGCCAGACCCGACTGACTTTGCTTTTCGACCCGGCACGCGTCAAGCGAGGACTTGCCTCGCGTGAGGAGGCCGGGCCCATTCTTGAAGAAGGAAAAACGTACACGCTCGTCATTGAGAAGGCGTGGCCCGATGCGAATGGCAGGGCGCTGGCCAGTGACCTGCGCAAGACCTTCCGAGCGGGTCCTCCCGACAATCTCCCTGTGGACCCGAACGAATGGAAGATCGATCCGCCAAGGTCGACCACGAAAGCGTCATTGGTGATCGACTTCCCCGAACCTCTTGACCACGCGATGCTCGGTCGAGCTATGAGGATCTTGGGGCCCGACGGGTTCCCGGTGCGCGGGTCGATCACGATCGATCGCGACGAGACGCGTTGGGGCCTCACGCCCGAGTCGCCCTGGAAGGCCGGCGAGCACGCGCTCGTCATCGACACGGAGTTGGAAGATCTCGCGGGCAACAGCGTGGGCCGACCATTTGAGATCGACATCTTTCAAAAGATCGACCGGACGGTGAGGACCGAGAGCCTCATAAGGACCTTCGTTGTGGAATGAGTCGCCGTCAATCAGGCCGTCGCACGGCCTTGCTTCGGGACTTCTCTTGGGCGACACTGAGTGGGAATTGGTCGAAAGCGGGAGAGGATCGCGCCCTACGCGGGACCAACTGCCCTGAATCGAGGCCCTCGCGATGTTCCTCCAAGGTCTTCGCCTCATTGGCGTGTTCGCCATCTTGTCGTCGGCGCTCTCCACTGGTCCCGCCCGAGGGGCGCCCACGGACATCGATTTCAATCGCGAGGTCAGGCCGATCCTGGCCGAGAAGTGCTTCGCCTGTCACGGGTTTGACGAGAAGGCCCGCAAAGGCGGCCTGCGTCTCGACGTGCCCGAATCAGCCTTGGCCGAGCGAGATGGTGTCGTCGCTTTCAAGCCAGGCTCGCTTGACGACAGCGAGGCATGGCAACGCATCATCAGCGACGACCCGACCTACGTGATGCCACCGGCGAAATCACGCCACAAACTCTCCGAGGCCGAGAAGGCGAAGTTGAAGGCTTGGATTGAGCAAGGGGCCTCTTACGCGGGCCTCTGGTCGTTCACTCAGCCTGTTCGTCCCGATGTACCCAAGGTGGACGGGAAGGTCCTCGACAACCCCATCGACGCGTTCGTCCGCGTGCGGTTGGCGGCGGAGGGTCTTGGGCCCTCACCGCCCGCTGATCGGTACACGCTCATTCGCCGCTTGGCGCTCGACTTGACCGGTCTCCCACCCTCGGCTGAGGAGGTCGAGGCGTTCGCGAACGACGACGACCCCAGGGCCTATGAGCGCCTGGTCGATCGACTTCTGGAAAGCCCCCACTTCGGCGAGCGCATGGCCATCGCCTGGCTGGACGCGGCCCGTTACGCCGACACCAACGGCTTCTCGATCGACGGCGGACGCCACATGTGGCTCTGGCGCGATTGGGTCATTCAAGCGTTCAACGACAATAAGCCTTACGACCGATTCCTCGTCGAGCAGATCGCCGGCGACCGCCTCCCTGGACGTACCGAGGCCGACCTCATCGCTTCCGGCTTCCAGCGCAACAACATGGTCACTCACGAGGGGGGCACGATCCCCGAGGAGAACCTGACGAACTACAACGCCGACCGTGTGAAGACGCTCGGCGAGGCCGTGCTGGGATTGACCCTCGGCTGCGCGCAATGCCACAACCACAAGTTCGACCCGATCACTCAGAAGGACTACTACCAACTCTTCGCCTTCTACAACACGCTTTCAGACAAAGGTCTCGACGGCAACGCGGGTGTGAACCCTGGTCCGTTCGTCAACGCCCGAACAGTGCTCCGGACCCGCGAGTTACCGGCGTTGAAGGAGACCATCAAGTCGTTGGCCGCCAAGGTGGAGAAACGCGACGATGCGATCTTGAAGGCGTGGGGGTCTCGCGAACAAGCCAAGCTCGAACGGCGAGGCCGCGAGTTCGCCCTTCAGCCCATTCGCTTGCTCAAGGTGTCAACGCCGAATCGTGGGGGCGGGTTCGAAGTCGAGGAGGAACGCTCTCTGAAGATTCGCGGCCTGGGAGATCTGGGCGCGATCGACGTCTCCGCGGAATGGCCGGCGGCCGACAAACCTATCACAGGCGTGCGCGTGATCGTCCATCCTCAGGAAGACTTGCCCGGAGGCGGTTGGGGGGCGGGCCCGCACCGCGGGCGTCCCGCGCGGAAAGGGGCCGCGGCGACCGATGAGAAACCAGCCAAGGGGACATTCGTCCTTACGTCCGTCTCCGCGAGCGTGGACGCGATCCCTGTCGACCAGGTGGACTTGAACAAACTCCTGGCGATCCGGAGTGTGACCGCGAGCTGCTGGGAAGAGAAGTTCCCACCGGCCGACGTGCTCGACCCCCGCAATCACAACGGCTGGTCGCCGGACAATGCCGCTGAAGGCCCCGTCCATCTCACGGTCACGTTCGCTGAGCCGATCGACCAAGCGGCCACTCCGTTCCTTACCATCCAGCTCAACTTCGGCTACGGCCAGAACATGGTCCCGGGGCGTGTCGAGCTAATGGCGATGACCGGAGAGGATGACGACACCGATTTGCCTCCCGACGTTTTGAGGATCATCCAAACACCGTCCGCCGAGCGTTCGGATGAAGAGGTTGAACGCCTTTGGTCGCACTGCGCCTCGGTTTGCGAGGAACTCCAACGCACGCGCGTGGACCTGGCCAACTTGAAGGAGCGCGTCGGCGTCTTGACGGGGCCCTTCCAGGCCATGGTGATGGACATGGCCGAGAAGCCGCGCGAAACCTTCATTCTCAACCGCGGCGATTACTCTCAGCCGACAGTTAAGGTGGAAGCGGGCGTCCCCGCCGCTCTGCCCTCGCTGCCCGCCGGCCCGGCAGTCGATCGCCTCGCCTTGGCCGGCTGGGTCGTTTCCGCCGAAAACCCACTCACTGCGCGCGTGGCCGTCAATCGGTTCTGGCAGGTGCTGTTCGGCACGGGAATCGTCTCCACTCCGGCCGACTTCGGCTCGCAAGGCGAGGCGCCCAGCCATCCCCAGTTGCTCGACTGGCTGGCCGTCGAGTTCCGCGAGCGCGGTTGGGACGTAAAGGGCCTCGTCCGCCGCATCGTCACGTCGGAAACCTACAAGCAAAGCTCCGCCGCCACGCCCGAGGCCCTCGAGCGAGACCCTGGCGATCGCCTGCTCGCACGTGGAGCGAGGACGAGGTTGCCGGCGGAACTGGTCCGAGACGCCGCCCTGAAGATCAGCGGCTTGCTCGTTCCCCGCGTGGGTGGCCCGAGCGTGAACCCATATACGCCGGGAGACCTCTGGCGCGAGATCAGCCATTACGGTAGCACGCCGGCGACCGCCCAAACGTTCGTGCAGGACCATGGCGAGAAACTCTATCGCCGATCGCTCTACACATACTGGAAACGCACCGCTCCGCCGCCCAACATGATCGCCTTCGACGCCCCGAACCGCGAGGTCTGCTCCGTCACGCGACCCACGACGAACACGCCCCTTCAGGCCCTTGTGCTTCTGAACGACGTGCAATTCGTGGAAGCGTCGCGGGCCTTCGCCGCGCGCATGTTGGCGCGCCAAGGCGACGATGCGGCGAAACTCCGTTGGGCCCTTTTGGAGGCCCTCTCTCGACCCGCGAGTGATGGGGAGGTCGCCGTCCTCAAGCGGGCCCTCGACCGCGAGCGCGAGCGTTACACGAACGACCAAGGCGCCGCGATCGCCTACCTCTCCGTGGGCGAAGCGCTCCGAAACTGCGATGCCTCTCCGGCCGAGCACGCGGCCTGGTCACAAGTGGCCGCGGTCGTCCTCAACCTCAGCGAGACCGTCACGAGGAACTGATTCATGAACGACCCCCTCGTCGAGTTCGGTCAACTCACGACGCGTCGGGCCATCCTCCGTCAAGCCGTTGGTGGGATCGGCGGGATCGCGCTCGGCGCACTCCTGAACAACGAGGCCGTCGCCCGCGCCGACACGGGCCTTCCTCACTTCGCCCCCAAGGCGAAGCGAGTCCTTTGCCTGTTCCAGTCGGAGGGGTTTTCGCACGTCGACCTCTTCGACGACAAGCCGGCCCTTCACGAGTATGCCGGCCAGGAGTTGCCGCCTTCCGTAAGAGGTACACAACGACTTACGGGAATGACCTCGAACCAGAACGCTTACCCGGTCATCCCGCCCTTGAAGGCAGGCAAACATTGCGGTCAGCACGGGACCTGGATCTCCGACTTGCTGCCCCACCATCAGACGATCGCCGACGATCTGTGCATCATCAAAAGCATGTACACAGAAGCCATCAATCACGACCCGGCGATCACTTTTATCAACACCGGTAATCAGCAACCAGGTTATCCCAGCATGGGGGCCTGGGTCGGCTACGGTTTGGGGGGCATGAACGCGAACCTGCCCACGTTCGTGGCGATGATCTCGCAAGGGACCGGCAAGAACCCCGGTCAGCCGATCTTCTCGCGACTCTGGGGCAACGGTTTCCTGCCCTCGTCGCATCAGGGTGTTTGCCTGCGACCAGGCGCGAGCCCGGTCCTCTATCTAGGCAATCCGCCGGGCGTGACGCGCGAGGGGCGTCGCGCGATGCTCGACGACCTGGCCGAGTTGAATCGCCGTCAAGCGGAAACGCTCGGCGACCCGGAGACGCTCGCGCGGGTGGCCAGTTATGAGATGGCCTTCCGGATGCAAACGTCGGTCCCTGAGTTGACCGACATTCGCGGCGAGTCCGAAAAGACGCTCGAAGAATACGGTCCCGAGGTGCGCCGACCTGGCAGTTACGCGGCGAATTGCCTGCTCGCCAGACGCTTGTTGGAGCGCGACGTGCGCTTCGTGCAGTTGTTCCATCGCGGCTGGGACCAGCACATCGCGATCGCGCGGCAGTTGCCCAATCAGTGCCACGACGTGGACCAGCCGACGGCGGCCCTCGTGCGCGACCTCAAGCGTCGGGGAATGCTGGACGACACGCTGGTGATGTTCATCACCGAGTTCGGACGCACCGTGTTCAGCCAGGGGAAGCTCGGCGACCCGGGCATGGGGCGCGACCACCACGGCCGCTGCTTCACGATCTGGCTGGCTGGCGGCGGCATCCGAGGAGGCATGGAGTACGGGGCGACTGACGATTTCTGCTACAATATCGTCGAAGGACCGGTCCACCTGCGCGACCTCCACGCAACCGTCTTGCACTGCTTGGGCATCGACCATACTCGTTTCGCCCACAAGTTCCGAGGACTCGACGTGCGCTTGACGGGGGTCGAGGAGGCTCGCGTCGTCAAGCAGGTGCTCGCCTGAGGCCTTGGACGCGCGGGGCGGTGGACCGACACGCCGATTGAGGGTCCGCTGTACATGCCTGATGTCCCGAGACGTCCGGGAAGAAATGAGGCGGACGCGATGTTCTCGCCGGACCTTCATCGTCGCGATTGGCTCTGTGCGTCGGCTGTGGGGGCTGCCTCACTCGTCGTCGGAACAAGGCTCGGCGCGGCCCCACTCAGCCACGCACCAACACGCTTTCAGATCGCCTGCATGTCTTTGCCCTACGCTCGATTTCCGTTGGGGCGGGCCTTGAGAGGTATTCAGTCGGCGGGTTACAAGTTCGTCGCCTGGGGACGGGCCCATCGCGAAGGGGCCGATCAAGTGCCCGTCGTCGCCGATGACGCCCCGCCGGAGCGAGCCCGCGAGCTCGCACAGCGTTGTCGTGACATGGGGTTGGAGCCGCTCATGATGTTCGGCCCGTCCCCCGACGAACCCGAAGCACTCAAGCAACGCATTCTTCAAGCCGAGGCGGGGGCGTGCGTCAGGTCCTCACGATGGGGAGCACCAAAGGCAACGACCTGGCGAAATGGGTGGCGAACCTGAAGGCGCTAGGACCCTACTCGCGCGATCGTGGGGTCACTCTGGTGGTCAAGCCCCACGGCGGCAACACCGGCCCGGGACGCGCATTGTCCGAGATTAGCAAGGAGATCGGCGACGAGGGAGTGAAGATCAGCTACGACGCCGGCAACGTGATGGACTACCACCACATCGACCCACTACCGGACTTCGCCTCGTGCGTCGAGGACGTGCGCAGTTTGTGCATCAAGGACCACCGCCAAGTCCCCAAGGACGAGGACTGCGGTCCAGGGCTTGGCGAGATCGATCACTACAAGCTGCTTCGGCCGTTGATCGCCACGGGCCGCGACTTGCCGCTCTGTTGCGAGAACGTCAACGCGCCCCTTCTCCCTCCCCCTGCCGACCCGGAAGGCGTGGACGCCCTGGCGCGCCGGGCTCGGGAGTTTTTGGCACTGGTCGTTCGCGCAGGGTTGATCATTGTTCCAAGGTAGGAGGCTCGGGTAGGCTTTCGATCGA
>CALLYK010000186.1 GCA_937858365.1 uncultured Isosphaeraceae bacterium
GGTGCCGTCGCGCTGGAGCAGCGCCAGACGGGCGTTGAGCAGACGCAATTTGAGCGACTCGCGCAGGAAGAAGCTCTGGTTCGGCGCGAGCAGCGCCGGATCGCCGTGGTCGATGCGCTCGATGCGGATCAACTGGCGGAACTCGCGCCAGAAGTCGTCGTCGTTGATTTCTTCGGGCACGTCAAGGCGCCAGCCATCGATGCCGAAGTCAATCCAACGGTGGGCGACTCCCCAGAGGAACTCCCGCACGGCCGGTGTGTCGGTATTCAACTTGGGAAGTGCATGGAGGCCCCACCAGGCCGCGTATCCGGGCTTCTTGTCTTCTTCGTAGGCGTTGAGGGGAAAGGAGTCGATGTGGAACCAATCGAGGTAGGGGGACGAAGCACCGTTTTCGAGGGCATGGTGAAAAGGGAAGAAGCCGCGGCTCGCGTGATTGAAGACGCCGTCGAGGACGACGCGCACGCCTCGCTTGTGGGCCTCGTCGAGGAGACGGCGCAGGGCATCGTCGCCGCCCAGCATAGGGTCCACGCGGTGATAGTCGTGAGTGTGATAGCGGTGGTTCGCGGCCGATTGGAAGATGGGGGTGAAGTAGATCGCGCTCACGCCCAGGTCGATCAAGTAATCAAGTCGTTCGATAACGCCGATCAAGTCACCGCCTTGAAACCCGTGATACGTGGGGTCCGCTCCCCAAGGGTCGAGGAAGGTGGGTTTGTTGACGGTCTCGCTCCGGGCGAACCGATCGGGGAAGACCTGGTAGAAGACCGCGTCGCGGACCCATTCGGGCGGCTCGGTCGGCATCATCGGACGACCACTTTCAACCAATAGGGCTGTTGGCGGTCGCCTCGGACGCGCAGGTCTTCGAGAAACGTCTCGAGGTCAGGTCGGACGACCCGTTTGAACGCGGACTTGCCGTTGATCCTCACTTCCATCGACTTGGAAAAGTCCAACATCTCGGGACTGACCCAGTATTCGAGCCGCTTCACCCCGTCGGTCTTCACTTGGATGAGGTTGGCGGGGGTGCTTGTGGTCACTTCGATGCTGATCGGCTTGGGGACGTTTTTGCCCAGCGGTTCGACCGCCTCAGGCTCGATCGTCCGGCCCGGTTGGAGTTCCTTGAGGACGACGCCGAAATAGCGGTCATCCGAAGGGCGCGTGGCGTACGCCTTGAACGCTTTCGGGGCCGGTGAGCGCTTCCACTTGCCCAGCCAGTCGAAGACCGCCGGGAGTTCCTCGGGCAACTCTTCGAGGCCTCGCTTAAGGTACTCGACGTGCGTGAATTCGTAGTTCTTGTTGATTTGTTCCTTGGCGAAGGGGAAGATGACCTCATTGCCGGCCGGGACGAGTTCGCCCAGGACCTCGTAGAAGGGGACAAGCTTGCCGTTGGCCCGTGTCGTACCGACATACTTGGCGGGGATGCCGTTGATCGTGGCGACGGCCGCGTAGGTATCCGGGTGGGCCAAACCGTGGTCCCAGGCCATGTTTCCGCCCAAGAGTTGGCCGACGAGGCAGACCCGGTCGGAGTCGATCGAGAATCGCTTGCGGGCATCGCGCAGGGCTAGGGTTACTGCCGCATTCTCGGTCGCTGTGTAGCGATAATCGGGGGTTGGACTGGGGATCAAGAAATCGGGTGCGATGACGATGTAGCCGCGTCGGCCGGCCTCCCCGCCCCAGAACTCGATCGCACTCCTCGGCCCCTTCCCGGAGTGGAGTGCCACGATGACGGGGTAGACACGTGAGGGGTGATACTCCGGGGGAAGAAGCACGACGTATTCGGTCGGTTCCGGGTTTGGGTCGTCCAAGACGCGGACGGTCCTCGGCTCGCCGGGAGTGACTTCGCGATCTTGGGGACGCGGCGGCGGCATCAGGTTCAGGAGTTTCGTTGCCAGTTCCGGGTCGAGTCGGCCCTCCTCGTTGCCTTGGACCTTCGGCCAGGTGATCGATTGGAGTTGGGCCAGGAGGTTGGAGCGGTCTTCATCAGGGCGCGAGGCGAGGTAGAGCCGCAAAGTGTCGGCGATTCGCCAGTAGGCATCGGCCGTCTCGATGTTGGGCACGGCCTGCTCGGGACCGATCCTCCAACCTGAGAAGGCGAGGGCCAACCGTTGATCGTCGGTGGCGGCCTGGTCGTCGAGTGAACGAGCGAACGTATCCAAGCGTGTTCGAGCGACGTCCGGCGCCTCTTTAACGACTTGCAGGACCTCAATCAGACGGTTTGACCAGAGCTCGCCTTGATCGCCGGCTAGGGCCGCGACCTTCTTGCGCAGTTCTTCGGCGAGCTGACGAATCGCAACTCCGTTGTCTTCAAACTGCCGCACACGCGCCCTGACATCCGCCGCGAGTTGAGGGTCCACCTCCTCGGTCGGGACCCCCTTCAGCTTGAGCAAGGCGGCGCGAGGTTGCTGGGCGAGCACGGCCTGGTCCACTTCGCGGAGTGTCTTCGCGGCTTCCAACTCCCGAACGGTTTGGCGAGCGGCGCGGGCGGCGTCGGCGGCGTTGGGGAAGTCTATGGCCAAGCGGTCGAGTTCGGTTCGGGCCTCGGCGTACCATTCAGCCTGGATGAGGAACTGGCAGACCCGGCGGCGTTCGTTTTCACTGGTCTGGTCAACCCTTCCGAGCAAACCGAGCACGACCGGACGAGGGACCTGATTGAGCGCGAGCGACGAGAGCCAGGCGGCATTGAGGCCCCGTACCTTGACGAGGTGGGGCGTCATCTCGACGATCGCCTGAGTCAGCTTCACGGGCCTCATCTTGGCGTTGAGGTAGCTGTAACTCCTTTGACCGTATTCGTCCCACGGGGCCGCGATCACCCCCAAAACGACCGAGGGCATGGCGGTCGCCCCCGTGCGGATCTCGATCGGTTGTTCGAGTTGAAACGCTTCAAGGTTGCGAAGGCCGGGGTCGCTCTCAAACTTGGCCACCTTGGTGTCGCGCAAGATGGTGCGTTTGAGGCCGTCGGTGATGGCGACCATGGTGTCATCGCGATGGACGACACCTTGATAAACGAGGTCGTTTTTCATGCGAACGTGGTCCGCCGAGGCGTGGTTGACCGCCGCCAGGCCGCCTATGAGGACGATCGCTTCGGGGAGCATTCGCGCCAACGTTCGCTTCATCGTTCCCTCCGCTCGCCAAGCCATCCGTTCGCGTGTAACCCATTCTGGCCGATCGCGGGTCAGGGTCAAGCGAGCGGTCAGGACCACCGCTCCATCGACCGCTCGCCCTTCACTGGTTAGAATACGCTCCGTCGTTGCCTGGCCTTCAAGCGATCGCACGAGTCTAAGCCACGAGACAGGGTCCATGACAGACTTGATCCGGTTCCGTTGCACCCGCTGCAATACGTCTTTGAAAGTCTCGGGTGCCAAGGCCGGAACGCGCGTGGCTTGTCCGAAATGCAATCTGGAACTGACGATCCCCCAGCAAGGGGGAGATGGGGCCGTCGTCGAAGTCGCCACGAGTGCGGCCGTCATTGAGGAACCCGTCGATCTGGCGGCGCCCCCCGGGGGCGGGTTCCTAAACTTGGACCTGCGTTTGGAGCCGACCACCGCCACGACCCAATCCGCGTCGGCGGCCAAGCCGTCTCCGGTGGCACAGCCCGCCAAGCCCGCGGTGCCGGCTAGCACGACGACATCCCCATCCACTTCCACGTCCATGTCAGGCGAGAGCGGACTACTCCGAGTCGAGCGGCCGAGTTTGCGGAGTCGGGACGTCGTCCTGCCTCGGACTGCCGTCGTCGCCTACTCGACCTTCGCGCTCCTCGGCTTGCTCTGCGCCTTCTTGACTGGACTCCTGATCGGCCACTTCGTCTGGCGTTGATCGAGCGCTCAAGTCATGAACCGTGTGGCCCCAGCCGGTAGCGGGGCCTTCGGGTCCACCAGGAGCTTCCGTTCCGCCTCCAGGTCTTCCATCGCGCTTCGCAACATCGCCTTCAGGGCGTCCACTTCGGCGTCGGTGGTGAGGCCGGCCCGTTGTATTTGAAGGGCCAGTTCGAGGCGACGGCGGATGGTGGCCACGCGGACCTCGCTGTAGCGGATGCGGGCCCGGATGTAATCGAGTTTCTTAAGAAGGAACTCGCCGGGGTCGTCAGGCCCTTTGCCCGAGCGCGCCGCGATCTCCATCTCCACCTGGGCCTGCCTGGCGACGCCAATCTCGACATTCCCTCTCGCCGCTTCGTATTCGAGGGCCGCCAGATCGCGCTGAAAGCGGCTCGTGGCGCCTCGTTCAAGCAACGATTGCTCTTGCTTGAGGCGAAAGGCCCGATACTCCATTTCGACACGGGCCATCGCCTCCTGCTTCCGCAGGAGGTTGAGGAGCAGGGTTTGCGATTGGACAGTGTCCGCTGGTGTGGCCCCTTGGAGGACGTCGCGCTCATGGGCCTTCAGGTCGCGGTAGGCCCGGAGTTCCTCCTCGCGGGCCTCTTGGAACTTCAGTTCGGTCCGCTCGCGTTCCATTTGGTCGCGGCTGATGAGGCCCTTCTCGGCCAAGCGGCGACTGTTTTGGACTTGCGCCTGCCGGGTCAATACCAGGTCGTGCTGGCGTCGAATCTCGCGCTCCTGATCGTCGAGCTCCATCGTGCGGTGCAAGGCGAGCGGGAACGAGTCGTCGCCGGAGACTGCTAGGAATCCGAGCAGAACGACCTGGGCCGTCGTCATGGCGTGCCTCACTCCCCGTTAAGCCACCGGGCTAGGTCGTCGGGGCCCGGGTTCGACTCGTTGATGCTCAGGTGGCTGGAAGCGTCGGTCAATCCGTAGGCTCGCTCCGGCCAGGCCGCCGAGAAGGTCTTACCGGGCCGGCTGAGCCAGAGCGGCGCCGGCGCTGTCAGGGCCGCGGCCGCCTTCAGGCCGCCGAATTGAAGCACACCCGGCAGGTCCAACTCGGCAGGGACCTCCCCGGAGCCATCTCCATAATCGAAGTCGTGGAGGTCCACCGCCGTTCGGCCGACCCCTTCCAGACTGGGTCGAGCCAGCAGGGCGAGGGGCCCGAAGCGGCCTTGGCCGAAGAGGTTGACTTCGTGGATTGATGGGAGCGAACGGGCCCAGCCGATGATCGTCGCCAGGTCCTGCATCCGGTCGGCGGCAAGCGGCTTGTTGTAACAGTCGTAGTGGACCGTCTCAGGTCGTCGCATCGCGGGCGCATCGGAGTTGACCGACTCGCCAATCAAGAGGGGGTCGAACGCGATCACCGTTTGCTTGCGGTCCAAGAGGGCCTGGACGATCGGGTTGAGACCTCGATTTCCAGCTCCGCCTCGTGGCGCCGAAACGATCGCCTTCCCATGTGGCGAGAAGACGACCGTGGCGCGTCCAGAGGCCCCTTGCGGACGAAGCAGCAAGACAGGGATGACCTCGCCGCTCGATCGTCTGGAGACCACCAGGTGAATGGAGGTCACTCCGTCAGGACGCGCGACCGGGGGTCTGCCCCCTTCGGTGGCGATGTCCGCCAGGGAAGGATTGACGAGGCCCACGCGGACCCGCTGCGCGGCGGACAAGAGCGCCCGAGAGGCTTGCCAGCGCGTGGCGTCTTCTCCCGGCGCGAGGTCGTCGATCTGCCGGCCCAGGGCCTGACAGCGCATTTTAGCGAACTCGGCCGCGGAGTACCAAGGCTCGGGCTTGCTCCCACCTCGGAAGACCTTGAGGTCCTCGCTCTTCTCGGGGGTTTGGGGCCCTTCCTTCACACGTTCGGCATCTTCTAGTCCCTCCGGATTGGCGATGCCCAGAAGTGCCCGCGCGAGGAACGGATAAACCGCGTTGCGACTCGTTTGGTTGTAGTTGTGCGGGAAATCGAATATCTCGGCCTGGAAGCGATGACCGACACCGAAGAGGTCGTAAACCTTGCGGATCGCCGGGGCCTCACGTTGCATGGTACGTGCGGTCCAATCTCCGGTCGCGGCCACGATCTTCATGGGACGTGGGGCGGCCAAGGCGGCAATCTCGACGTTGTCCGTCCCCCAACGCAGACCCGCGCAGTTCTCGCAGACGCAACCACCTTGAAACGTGTCGGATACCATCACGACGGGGGCCGCGACCTTCACGCGATCATCGATGGCGGTAAGGAGGAACGTCTGAGTGCCGCCGCCGGATTCGCCCGTGCAGCCTACTCGCGAGGCGTCCACATCGGCCAGGCTCGTCATCCAATCGAGGGCCCGAATGCTGTTCCAGGTCTGCAACGACGCGAGACTGAGTCCCCAACGACGCAGTTGATCGTTCAAGAAGTTGTGGCCGAACTCCTTCGTGTCCGCATATCCGACCATGTCATAAGAGAAGACGACGCAACCGAGCTTGGCCCAGCGGATGGCGCGCATCTGGACGTCGGGTTCATAGCGGCCGTTCGCGTAGTGCCCGTGCGGACTGAGCATCGCCGGCTTCTTACCTTCCAGGTTGAGCGGCCGATAAAGGTTGCCCGTGAGGACATGACCGGGGAACGTCTCCAAGACGACGCTTTCGATCGAGTAACCGTCGCGCTCGACGCGATCGAATATGCGGGGTTTGAGGGGCCCCTTCACGGGCATCGGCCAAAGACCTAGCGCCACCAGCAATTGCTTGCGCAGGTGTTCCTTGCGATCAAGCCATGCGGAAAGGGTGGCCGGGGGTTCGAACTTCACGCCTTCGTTGTTGGTGCGGACCGTGTCCCGACGCGGGTCCTGATAAGGCTTGGTCGCATCGAGACGGCCGCGAATCAGGTCCAACGGACCGTGGAGGTCGGTCTTGGGATCGGTGGTGAGGGCCAGTAGGGGTGGCACCGCCTTGGAGTTGGTACCCTTGGTTGTTTGCTTCTCCGATCGATAGTCCCCCGAGACGCTCGCGGGCCCGTACTTGGCCCCTTCGACGTTGACCTTGAGCGGCCGTGCGGCATCCACGTCGATCATGCCGGCGAGCTGCCAATCGGGTGTCGTCGGCCCGCCGGCATCGGTGAACGCCAGCACGAGGGTCCCGTCCGCGTTTTTCGCCGTCCATCGCTGGTTCGCCGGGGCCCACACTTTGACGACGTAATTGCCACCACGTGGCAGGCTGACGCCTTCCTCGGCGAGGCGCGGGAGGTCATGGGATTGGAAAAGTCGGAAGACAGGGGTGTCCTGCGCCTGGGACCGTGCCGAGAAAGCCCCAAGGAACGGAAGGAGGGCGCCGATCGCCCAGGGCGCGAGTCGTCTCATGGCGTGTCGCTCTTGCGAGGAGAGGGTCAAGCGATGCGGACCTTGTGAGGGCCTTCCGGGCATGGTAAGACTGTTTTCGCGAGATTGCGAGCGGACCTTGTCGGACTTCGTGGATTTCTCGGGAGCGGACATTATGGCGGCCTTGGATCAGTCCTGGAAGGGCAGGGGGGCGACCCTCGCGTTGTCGCTGACGGGCCTGATGGTGATCGCGGCCACGGCCCGGACCCAGCAGCAGAAGCCCTCGGAATTCCGTCCTGACTACATGCCGGCCGCCCACGCCATCAAGGGGGCGACGCTCGTCGTCGCTCCTGACAAGACGATCGAAAACGGGACCGTGGTCATCCGCGCAGGCTTGATCGAAGCGGTGGGGCCGGCCGCCGAAGTCCCCATCCCGTTCGACGCCGAGGTCCTGGACGGCAAGGGCCTTCACGTTTACGCTGGGTTCATCGACTCATACACGACTTTGGGCGTGCCGAGCGACGCGGTCCGCTCCCGCACGGGGGCCGGCAAGACCGTCCCTTACAACGACTTCGCCCTGCCTCGCACACCCACCGACCAACGTAACTCGATCACGCCGGAGTTCGAGGTCGCCGGCGTCCTCGACCTGAGCGAGGCGACCGCCGAGGAGCGTCGGGGCCTGGGCTTCACCGACATCGTCGCCGCACCGGGTGGGTCGATCGCGGCGGGTCAAGCGGCCCTCGTGAGTCTCAGTGGTCTGCCTCGTCGTGAGGCGATCCTCAAAACGCCGGTCGCCCTGCAGGTTGCCTTTCGGGGCATGGGCGGCTTCGGCGGCGACGACCACGACCAAGCCCACGACGATCATGCGTTCGAAGCCCTCGCGCAAGTCCCAGGAAACCCGGCCGTCCAGACGCCACCCGCACCAACGCCCACGCCCTCGCCGGGCCCAAGTCCTTCACCGACACCCTCCCCTTCCCCAGTTGGCCGTCGCGGCGCTGGCGGTGGGTCGCCCGGTTATCCCACATCGTTGATGGGGCAAGTGGCCCACCTTCGTCAAGCGATGCTCGACGCCGAACACGCTCAGTTGACGAGCGCCGCCTACGACCAGGGACGAGGCCCGCGTCCACCCTACGACCCAGCGTTGAAGGCCCTTCAAGCGGCCCGGACCAAGCAAGTGCCGACGTGGTGGGAAGCCAACACACGCGACGAGGTCCACCGCGCCCTCGACCTGGCCGATGAGTTCGACACGACCACCGTGATTATCGGCGGTCGCGAGGCCACGAAGGTCGTTGATCGCCTGAAGGAGGAGAAGGTCCCCGTCATCCTGCGCCTCGACTTCGGCGACGAGCCCAAGGTCCTCACCGAGGCCGAGTATCGCAAGAAGGCCGTTGAAGACCGTGAGGAAACCCTGCGCGTTCAGCAGCACAAGCTCAACCGTTGGAAGGAGCGGGTGGCGACCGCGAAGGCCCTCCACGAAGCGGGCATCAAGTTCGCGTTCAGCAGCGACGCAGTCGGCAAGACCGACTCGCTTCACGCCAAAGTCCGGCAGGTGATCGCTGCGGGCCTGCCGCGTGAGGCCGCGGTCGCGGCACTTACGAGTAACGCGGCCGAGATCGTCGGTATGGAGAAGCGCCTCGGCACGATTGAAAAAGGCAAGCTGGGCCACCTGGTCGCGCTAAGCGGGCCTTACGGTGAAGAGGCCACGAAGTTCCGCTACGTCTTCGCCGACGGCCTGAAGTTCGACCTGAGCAAGGCCCAAGGCTCGCCGTCGCCGGCATCCAAGAAGGGCGGTCGAGGAGGGGCCTCCGCCGAAGCCAAGAAGGACGAGCCCAAGGAAGAGAAGAAAGAAGCGGCAAAGGAAGAGAAGAAGGACGAGCCCAAGAAGGACGAGGAGAAGGA
The DNA here is from genome assembly GCA_937858365.1 of uncultured Isosphaeraceae bacterium. GTDB lineage: Bacteria > Planctomycetota > Planctomycetia > Isosphaerales > Isosphaeraceae > CALLYK01. The sequence continues at coordinate 8,996 of CALLYK010000186.1, forward strand.
ACAAGGGCCTCACGTGGTGGACCCGCCCGCGGAATTCGACGAGGACCGCGTGCCCGCGACCCAGACGAACGGAGATGTCCTCATCAAGGACGTGACGATCTTGACCGGCTCGCGGGGGACGATCCCGAAAGGGTCGATCCTGGTCCGTTACGGGAAGATCGCGGCTGTGGGAGAGAAGGTGGAGGCCCCCGACGGCATCAGCGTGATCGACGGCACCGGTCTGGTCGCCATGCCGGGCATTATCGACACACACTCGCACATGGCCATCAGTGGCGGTGTGAATGAGATGAGTCTGTCCATCGTGCCGGAAGTCCGCGTCAAGGACGTGGTGCGCGGCGACGACGTGAACCTCTTCCGCCAAGCGGCGGGAGGGGTGACGACGTCCCGCTTGCTCCACGGTTCGGCAAACACGATCGGCGGCCAAGACGCCGTCATCAAAGTCCGCTACAACCGCCCGGCGCGCGACCTGATCGTCAAGGACGGCCCACAAGGTGTCAAGTTCGCCCTGGGCGAGAACGTGACACGCTCATCGGGCCGCTTCCCCAACACGCGAATGGGCGTGGAGGCGACCATCGAGCGAGCATTTGAGGAAGGGCGAGCGTATAAGGCCCTCTGGAAAGAGTACGAGGCGCGCAAGGCCGCGCAAGGTGATGCCGCGGGCGCCCCGCCGCGCCGGGACCTGCGCTTGGAGGCCCTCTCTCAGATCGTCGATAACCAAATCAAGATCCATAGCCACTGCTATCGATCCGACGAAATCCTCATGCTGCTGCGCACGGCCGAACGCTTTGGCGTGAAGGTGCAGTCGCTCCAACACGTCCTTGAGGGTTACAAGGTCGCCGCGGAGATCGCCGAACATGGGGCCAGCGCCTCGACGTTCAGCGACTGGTGGGCCTACAAGGTCGAGGCGTACGACGCGGTCCCTTTCAACGCGGCCTTGCTCACGCAGGCAGGGGCCCGAGTCTGCATCAAGAGTGACAGCGAGGAACTGGCTAGGCACCTCTATCTCGAAGCGGCCAAGATGGTGAAGTACGGTGGCGTGACTGAAGAGCAGGCGCTTGCCATGATCACCATCAACCCCGCCCGAGAACTCGGCCTGGAGAAGCGCCTCGGCTCGATCGAAGTCGGGAAGGACGCCGACATCGCCCTCTTCAACGGCCATCCCTTCGACGCCTTCTCGCGATGTCAGATGACGCTGGTGGAAGGAGAAGTCACGTTCCAGCGCAAGGAGGCCGACGGCGGCATGGCGAGCAGAGGCCCTGATCACACCCGTATGCCTGTGGCACCCGCTGAAGTGCGAGCCAAGCCCCTGGACCTGACACCCAACGCCAACGGGGCCTACGCCCTGCTGGGTGGGACGGTCCACCCCGTTTCGTCGGAAGCCATCCCCAATGGCGTCGTCGTGATCAAGGATGGCAAGATCGTCTCGGTCGGCGGTCCCGACACGCCGATTCCGCCTGGCACGAAGTCGATCGACGTGAAGGGTCTAGACGTCTGGCCCGGCATGATCGACGCGGGGACCATTGTTGGTCTCTTCGAGGTCGGCTCGTTGCGGGAGACACAGGACCACACCGATTCGGCCCAGCATCAACCCGAGCTTCGCGCGAGCATCGCACTGCACCCGGACAGCGAACTCATTCCCGTGACGCGGGCCAACGGCGTGACCTCGGTTTATGTCATGCCGGGCGGCGGCGCGATCGCGGGGCAAGGCTGCCTCGCGGGCCTTAGCGGCTGGGTGCCCAGTGAGATGGTCATTCAAGATAAGGTCGCCTTGAACGTGAACGTCCCCGCCTGGGTCTCAACCGACCCCGAACAACGCGGGCGTTTCGGCCAGGGGCAAGGACAAGGCGGCGCGGGAGGCGGCGACCCCGTGAAGCAACGCAAAGACCGAATCGAGGCCCTCAAGGACCAGTTCAAGCAGGCCCTCGAATACGATCGCGTGATGACCGAGGCCGCGAAACGTAAGGAAACCAAGACGCCCGACCCGCGCCTGGCGGCCCTCGTGCCGTACGCCAAGGGAGAAAGGCCCGTCATTTTCAAGGCCGACAGGCGAGGCGAAATCCTCGACGCTCTCAAGATCGCCCAGGAACTCAAGCTCAAGGCGATCATCAGCGGCGGAGCTGAGGCGTGGAAGGTTGCCGACCAAATCAAGGCGGCGAAAGTGCCGGTATTGGTGAGCGGCACGTTGCATACACCGCGCGATGCCGACGAGCCGTACGACGCCCCCTACTCCAACCCGGCCCGCCTTCGCGACGCGGGAATCACTTTCGCGATTCGCTCAGGCACGGGTGACACGGGCACGGCGAGCCGCAACCTTCCCTACGAGGCCGCGACCGCGATCGCCTACGGCTTGCCCGAAGACGAGGGCCTGAAGGCCGTCACGCTCTACCCGGCGCAAGTGCTGGGAGTGGCCGACAAGGTTGGCACTTTGGAGGCCGGCAAGCGGGCCGACATCGTGATCACGGCCGGGCACATGCTCCAGCCGACGACCGAAGTGAAGGGCCTCTTCCTCGCCGGCAAGCCGACGAAGCCCGAAAGCCGACACACGCGCCTTTACGCCACCTATCAGGGCCGACTCGCCGAAGTCAAAGCGGGTCGGGCCAGGCTGGGACTGGAACGAACGGTCCAGGCGCCCGCCGGGGCCGGGGCTGCGCCGACCGGCAACACAGGGGGGGACCGCAAGTGATGAAGGAGCGGGTCAGAACTTCTCGACCCACTCCGTTCGCCCCAGTCGTTCAACGAGGACCTCGTCAACAATGGCCCACGGCACGTCAAGGTCTCGCGTGGGCCCGTGGGGCCCGAGCCAGGCGTCGACGAACGCCTGTTTGATTTCTTGGACCGGCAAGTTCAAGTTGGTGACGAAGTCCTCATGCGATCGACCTTCGCGATACGTGGGTTCTCGCCTCGGCTTGCCCAGGTAGCGTCCAATCTTGGCAAGGTCGAAGTCGTGGAGGACCGTCGCGTGGACGAGGACATGCCCCTTCACTCGCCTCTGCGCGCTTCCAGAACACTTGCGATCGCCGAGGACGAGGTCTCCCGACCCTCGCACGTCGACAATGGCCCCTCGGCGTCGAAGTTCCTGGCGCGAACGCATGAGAATGAACTCCTGGGCGGTATCGACGGCCGCCAAGGCCGGATGGGCCGCGATCGGCAGGACAATGCTGACATTGAGCGCCCCTGGACCAATCAAGACCGTCCCGCCTCCGCTCGTTCGCCGACTCAAGACGACCCGGTCGCTCGAGCATGTTTCCAGCCGGACTTCCGTTCGGAGCGGACATGTCGCCCCCAGGACCACGGCGTATTCGGGAGGCTCCCAAGTCCTCAGGACCGCTGGACCTACCTGACGTTCGGCATGGAGTAGAAGGGCCTCGTCGAGCGCGAGATTGGCCGCGACCCCTTCCAGGGTCAAATCCAGGAAGGCCATCGGCCAGGACCAAGGTTCGGACAATTGAGCGGTCTTCAATCGAGAAGGTCCTCAACGTAGTCTTGATCCAGGACGGCCAACGCGTCCACCATCATACGATCCAGCTTCTCCGAAGGGGGGCCCCAACGTGGCGGGACCAGCTTCCAAGGCAAGCGTCAGGGGAGACCTGCTGATCTTCGGCGGGGCCGCGTTCCTCGTCATCGTGGGCCTTGGCTGGTGGCTCTCCCGGGGTGATCGGGCACCGATCACAAGCAAGGGCCGATCAATTCGCGGCGATCTCCGCTCCATGCTGGTGGGCGACAAGGCGTGTGCCGAATGCCATCCTGGCGAGGCGGCCCTTCACGCCCGCTCGGGACACGCTCGGACGTTCAAATTGGCCGAGGAATCCCGTCTCGCTTCCGACTTGGATGGTCAGTCATTTCCCGACCCTGAACTTCCCGAAGTGACCTGGGACTACGCGCTGCGAGACGGCCGCCTTCAGGTGGAACGTCGCGAAGGCGAGACGACCGAGACATTCACTCTCGAATACGCACTAGGCTCGGGGGGCCATGCGACCACGTTCGTGAGCCTAGTGAAGGGAGAGGAAGGAGCGCCCCTCACCGGCTTCGAGCACCACTTGACCCATTTCGCCCACAGAGACCCGCCGATGGGCATCACTCCCGGCCAAGATCGTCCCGCGCCCTTGCCTGGCACGGTGGCCCAGGGCCGGCACCTCAGGGCCGCCGACGTCCTCGTCTGCTTCGGGTGTCACACGACCTTGACCTCGAACGAGGGGAAGGCCCGCATCGTGCCCGATCAGGTCCTGCCCAACATCTCCTGCGAATCGTGTCATGCTCCGGGGCGTGAGCACATCGACGCGATCCGTTCCGGCGCGAGGAAGCGAGCATCGGCGATCGACTTCGGTCCTGGTCGCGAGAAGGCCGACACCGAGTTGCGTTTCTGTGGCCAGTGCCACCGACATCCCGAGATGGCCCCGCCTGGCTCGATTCGGCCCGACAATCGAGAAATCACCAGGTTCCAGCCGGTCGGATTGATGCAAGCGCGCTGTTACAAGGAGGCGCCCGGGAACCTCAAATGCAGCAAGTGCCACGACCCACACGCGAAGGCGTCTGAGGACACGAAGTCTTACGAACGCATCTGTGTCAGCTGTCATTCAGGCGCCGGCAAGACGTCGTGCCAGGTCTCGCCTCGCGAGGCGTGCGTGTCGTGCCACATGCCCAAGGCCGACGCGGGCCAGGGAGTGCTCTTCACAGACCACTGGATCCGGCGGCGCAAGCCGATCGAGTAGCGATGAGGCCAGTGCTCAGCGAGCCAGTTCGTGGATCGTGTTGTGGATAGTCCCCTCCACGACCTTGCCGTCTACGCCGCGCACCTTGTAGATGACCTCCATGCACCAAGTCGGCGTGAGTTCGGGCAAGGCCAGTGAGAGGGTCTTTCCATCCTCGCTGAGACTGGCCCCGGCCAGATTCAACGGGTGCTCGTCGACATGCGGGGAACCATAGTTCTGAGACCGCTTCAAGCCCCAGACGCGCACCGTGAAGGAACTCAGGTCGCGTAACGAGTCGGGCCTCAGCGCCTTGCTGAACGTGATGTCGAGGGCGCCGGCGCGAGGGTGTAGGCCCAGGGGCAAGCACGGTTTTTCTCCCGTGGCCCGGATGCGATACATGCCTCCGGGGAGAGTGCGATTGCCGGCCCACGCGAACATGCCACAAGCGTAAAGCTGGCCGTCTTCGCCGGAGAAACGACCGCGCATCACGCCGGTCGGCAAGGGCGCGATTGGTAGGGCGCACATGCCGCCCTGCATCCGGTCGCCGACGCGCTCGTGAGGCACGACGAAGAGCTTCCCCTCGCCATACGAGAGGTTGAGCAAGGTCCCGTCGGGCAGTCCCCAGCGGTCCCCCACCACACGCACCAGTTCGGCCGGCGAGCGGTCGAAACGGTTCGTGATCCAGCAGACGGGCGGTTCCATCGCCGTGTCGGATGGGTCCTTCAGGTCATGATAACCCCACATGTTGCCGTGAAAGGTGCCGGGCCGCACCCAGTTGATTCGGTTCTTGGGTAGCCAGAAGCCTTCCTGGTCGGAGACGAAGAAAGTGCCGTCATCGTTCAAGCAGACCCCGTTGGGGGCGCGGAAGCCGGTTGCCAGGATGTCTGTCCGAGACCCGTCGGCAGTCACACGCAGAAGGGTCCCGTGCTGCGGCACGAGCGCGGGCAAGCCGTGGCGCCCGGCCTTGGCGTAGTAGAGGTTACCCGCAGCGTCGGCCTGAAGGCCCATCGCGAACTCGTGGAAGTGCTCCGTCACCTGATGGTCGCTGTTGAAGCATGAGAGGTGCTCATACTCGCCGTCGCCGTCCTCGTCGACGAGTTCGACGATCTGGTCGCGGCAGGTGACGAACACGCGCCCCTTCAGCACCTTAAGTCCGAGCGGCTGGAACATTCCCGAAGCGACCCGACGCCAGGTGAGCACGCCCTCCCCTTGGTTGATTCCACTCACATGCCAAACATCGCCATCCCAGGTACACATCAGTGCTTTGCCGTCGGAGAGGAAGTCGAAACCGGTGGGCCGTACGAGCGCGTTCCAGGGGTTGTGCTCGGGCAATTCCAGCATGTCGACCGCGTAGGGGCCATCGTCGGGGCCCCTGACCAGGCGCGTCGTGATCGTACCCGGCCAGCGTGTGGGCCCGCCTCGCGTGAAGGGAATAAGCTCAATCGGGTCGGCGGCCTTCTCCACGAGAGCACGCGCGGTGGTCTCTTCCTCATCGTTTCCCACACGGCCCGAGAAGAGCGTGAACCGCAGCGTGCGATCCCCCGGAGGGAGCGAGAGCAGAAGACCGCCTTCTTTGACCTTCCAGGTGAGGTCCTGTCGGACCGAGACCACCGCGGCCATGAGCTTCCCCCGTGGAAGACTCAGCACAAGCGGCTTGCGCGGGTTGGCCGTCATCACATCCGGGTTGGCCGGCCCTTCACTCGCACCCTCGGCCACTCGGAGCGTCAGCTCGGCGGTGCGCGGACCAACCTCAAAGTGACGCGCCAGGACTTGGAGTTCGTCCGAGGTCACGATCCCAGGCGATTCAAGCACCTGGACTCCGCCGACCTCGTACTCGAGGACGACGCGATCGCCATGCTCATAGAGCCCTCGATAGAGGGCCCAATCGCGCGGCAAGGGGCCGTACGCTCGGCCGTCGCGACCTCGCATACGCGGGTCCTCGAACGAGCCGTGGCGCGGGCTGGCCCACCCCGGGCCATTCGTGTTGGCCAGGGCGAGGTCCCCGACGATCCGCGGGTGGGCCTGGTGCCGGCCGTCGAAGTGGATACCCTCCCAATCGATGAACCCCTTGCCGGTCCAGTAGGCCGCGAGGCGCATCGTGTCGTGCTCGTAAAGCGCCCAGGCTCGACCGAGCGAGACCCCTCCGGGTCCGTCGTCGAGCCGCACAGCGATCCCCTTGTAGGCGATGTTGGAGGCGTCCCGACCGACCTCGATCGTCGTGAGCATGGCCCGGCCGTAGTCCATCGCGACCCAAGGCTCGATCGCCGAAGGCCCAGGCCCGCGCGAGGCCCCCTTCGGCAGGCCCTTCAAGTACGATACATCCGCTTTTGTATAGAGTTCAGGATTGTTTTCCTTGATCAAGATCTCTCGCAAGTAATGAATGACATCATATCGCTGTTTTGGAACAAGCCATGTTTGTGCGGGCATCATCCCGAAACCGTGGGTCAAGGTCCGGTACATGCTGTAGGGATCGGGGCCGTTGCGGAGGTTGACCTTGGGGCGAGCGAAGCGGGGGGCCAGGGGGAGCGAGCCTTCGCGGTCCTTGGTCCCGTGGCAGTTCGCGCAGACCCGTTGGAAGATCGCCTCGCCCCGCTTCAGGCCCTCCGTGTCGAGTCCCGAGATGAGTCCGGCGTGGTCCAGGTCGCGCTCGTATTCGGGAAGGCTGATCGACGCCAAGGGTGGCGGCGTCGGACGGAGCGAGCGGGCCCGTTCGGGGCCCCCTTCATGGACCTCGACGAGGAAACGGACCAAGTCGAGGAACTGGGTGCGTGACGAGAGACCGTTGACAAGGCCCGTCGGCATGAGCGATGGGCCGTCGTCGCGCCGCTCCTCGATATCGGCCTTGAGGACCTTGAGCGTTTCGCCCAGTCGCGTTGGGTCGCGGAGCACGAGAGCATCGGCGCCATCCTCGGCCAAGAGCCCGGTCACGACTTGGCCGGACTTGGTCATCACGGCGATCGTCTCGAACCCTTTGCGGATGAGGCTGGACGGCCGGAGCACGGAATCCACGAGCGAGACGGCAGTCGTGTCGGGGCCGAGGCGCGCCAGGTCGGGTCCGAGTCGCGATTCGCCGCCGCCGACCGCGTGACAGCGACCACATGCAAGGGCGGGGTGGTCGAAAAGCTCCGCGCCTCGCTGGGCGTCGCCCGACTGCCGCGCCTCGGAAAGCAGTGTGGCGGCGGGTTGTGCCAAGAGTTCCGCTTCGAACGAAGGGACCTCGCGTGCGGCTTGTAACCCCAGGGTCGAGAGGACGAAAAGCGTGGCGATCACTTCGAGCACCTCGGTCGGAGACTTGGACCGGAAACGCGCTTGGCCCCTGAATTAGAACCGTTCGAGCGGGATGAGTCCACCGGTCGCCCCAAGGCGGATGCGGGGCCCAGAGGGTCGTCGCCGCCGTGACCATACCTTCACCACAACAGTCTCAGGTCGCATTGGGTTCGGGTTGGCGCGCGGGGGGTGGTCACACTCGCCTCGTCGGGATCGTCAGGACCGTCCCGACCCCATTGGGTTCGGGTTGGCGCGCGGGGGGTGGTCACACTCGCCTCGTCAGGATCGTCAGGACCGTTCCAGGGCGAAATGGCTTCGGACCTGCCCGCGTCCGCGAGGCGACTTGCTCCTGTCCGCATCCACGAACCGCTTGCTCTTACCATCGATGACCGGATTGCCAAAGAGCCAACCTCAATTATGCCCATTGAAATGGGCTGCGGTCGGCCCTTCCTCTACTTAGGCCCGGTCGGACGATCAGCAGCATCGCTCGACTCGTCTTGGTAGGTGCGACCGTCAGGAACGGACCGGAGGGCCGACGAACCTTGCGCCCGCCTTCCAAACACGATGGATGGTCCCTCGAACTTCTCGGCCCTCCTCGTTGAGACACGCTCTTTTCGTCGCTTCGTGCTTCAAGCCAGCGGCATCCAGGACCGGCTCGAAACCTTCAGTCGCCACGCGGTACGGACCCGCGATCAGGGCCGACCCATCCGATGAGAGCATCCGCGAAAGGACACTAACAACCAGAGGCACCAAGCGATGTTCGTAAAGCAGGTCGGCCCCGAGGATGAGCGGGTAAGCGGCCTCGGGAGGCTCGCGCCAATCGAGTAGGCCGAACGAGCAACGATCGGTCCCGAACCCACTGCGCCGCGCGCTCGCCGCGACGAACGCCAGGGGCACTTCATCGTAGTCGGTGAAGCGCACGTGCGCGCCCTGCCTCAGTGCGACCAGTCCGGCCAATCCCAGCCCGCAACCGAGTTCCAAGCACTCTTGGTCGACCAAGGGACCTCCCTCGGCAAGAGCATCGGCCAAAAGAAAGGCTCCCGGCCAGAGGTAGGCCCAATACGGCATGTAGTCGTCGCGCCGGTTCCGCTCGTGAACGGCTGGGTCGTCCAACAAGCGGTCGGGCTCGGCGGGTCGGACAAGCGGCACTTCCACGCCTCGGAAGGCGAGGGTCGTCTCACGAATCGGCCCGTCAAAACCGACCAACGAATCCGTGGACAATTTCGCTCCCCCGAAGACACGCCCCTCCGACGAAGAAACACCGGAATGATTATACATCGGGCCTATGAAGATTGAATCTCAGTACGAATGTGGGTCCGTCGCCCCGATGGGTCCGCGCAGGCCGGCACGGGGCCGGGGTTGGCATGACCCGAGTCGCGCTCGTCGTGTTCGGGTCGGTGATGACCCTTGCCAGGGCCGCGGAGGCTGGACACGTGGTCGGAAGGGGAGTCATGGCCGAGACCTGATCGCCCGCGATTCGTCCGGCCTTCTGGTGGCTCGCGCCGAGCAGAGAAGACGACTGCGGGGCCTCCCTTGGGCGTCGGCGAGATCGCCCTAATCGACCAGAGGTGCCCGCGCTTCGGGCCCCGCGTGCGCCCCCTCCCGCTGGGCCGGACCCTGAGGTCCGCCAATCAAGACACCGAGACCCACAACTTCCACGTGATATGCTCCCCCTTCAATCAAAGCACGACCCCCGGGCAGCACCGCGACTTCGTCCCCGAAAAGGCCGGCGTTTACAAAATCGTCAGCAATGTTCATGCTATAAGAAACGTATGTTAAATAATGGTGAAAATATACTGGGTCGCGTCCTGCGATCACCAGGGCGGTTTCGTAATACCCAACGTGCCGCCCGGCCACGATCGTCTTGACGCTTGGCACGAAGTCCGCGAGCCCCTTCAGCGCGAGGACGTGTTGAGCGTGATCACGGGTTCGCTGGTTTTCGTGTTGGCGATCATCTTCGCCGGCAAGGGAGTGTTCGGGTTGCAATAGGCGGGAGTGCTCAAGGTGACGGCCCGGGAGTGGCTGGGCAACGGACTGCTTGTTCTTGCGTTGTTTTCCAATGTTCAAGTCGTGTCGATTCAAGGGTTGCTTGTAGCGGGGGCGACGCTGGCCGGCTCGCTCCTTCTGATCGACGGCTTGCGACGGGGCCGTCCGGGTTCGCGACGAGACCGCGCATCTTGACCCACGGCGGGGTTGGGGTCTGATCGGCAGGTGTGTTTCAGAGCGGAGGGAATGGCTGGTGGCGAGGAACTGGGTCGAATCGGTGGTGTCGTTGGCAGTGTGTGGGGGCCGCGTTCAGCCTGCTCACCAACTTGAACTCCAACCGCGAGCGGGAACGGACGAAGCGATCCGGCAACTCGACACCTCCGGAGGTTGGCGAAGGGCGGAAGGACGAAGTGATGGCGCGAGCCTCGGGTTTCCGTGAGGACCCAATCGGGGAGGAATCTCGGAACGAGATGACGACCCGGGCGGTGTACTTGCCTTCGGTGGCGATGCCCAAAGCGGGGACGTTTCGTGTGACGTATTGGAGCGCGCCTCCCTCCGGGAAATTGGGCAGGCACAGCGACTCGATTCCGGGGGAGGCCCCGTGGTGGGGAGCGTTCGAAGTGACCTATTCCTGGGAGGATCCGGGACCGCCGGGGACAGTCGCGCGAGACTGACGTTGAAAACTTGGGTGACAGACCGTTAAGATTCACTTTCGAACGTGGTGATCAGGACGAGCGCGAACTTCCTCGGAAGCGGCGTGTCAGAACGAGCATGTAAAGCCCTCCTAGCTCAATTGGCAGAGCAGCTGACTCTTAATCAGCGGGTTGTAGGTTCGAGTCCTACGGGGGGCACTTGATACATAAGGACTTACGGCGAGTCCTTCAGTCTCGAGGCGGAGTTCGCCCGAGAATTTGACCGAGAACTTCCCCCCGTCAGAGTTATTAACTTCGGCGGGGGATGCGGACCTTCTGGCCCACCCGTCCTCCGGGAGGCTCCGCAATGCCGCACATTCCGAAGCCCTTCTACCGACCTCGTAGGGCTCGCTGGTTCGTCCAGATTGGCAAGAAAGAGATCAACCTCGGCCCTGACAAGGACGAGGCCTTGCGCCGCTGCCACGAGCTCATGAACCGGCCTATTGAGCCTGGCCGGGGTCCGTCGAATCTCGTCCTCGTCGTCTTGGACTCGTTCCTTGACTGGTGCGAGAAGCACCGGGCTCCTCGGACCTACGACTGGTACCGAGATTACCCGCAGTCTTTCGTCTCGACCCTCCCGGCAGACCTCACAGTCTCGGACTTGAAGCCCTTCCACGTC
>CALLYK010000187.1 GCA_937858365.1 uncultured Isosphaeraceae bacterium
TCACGCGCTACGTCTCGCTGTCCTCGGTCATTGGGGCCCTCGGGTTCTTGATGATGTACTTCGGTCGCGCGACAGCCCCTTGGGGGCGCGACCTCCTGATGAGTCTCGTCACCATCGGTCTCGTGGGGATGCTGATTGTGCGCCACCGCAAGAACTTCGTGAGGATCGGCCAAGGGACCGAGCCCAAGGTCTCCCTGGGAAGACGCAAGAAGTCGACGGAGGGAAAGGCCCGGGTGTCCTTGATCGTCGGACTGGTCGCCCTGGTCGTTCTGGTCGCCTTCTGGTTCGTTGGGAAGGTACGCCGCGTCGAGGTCTTCGACGCCGGGCCTTTCACGCTCAGGCAAGTGGCGCGCGTGGGCACGGGCCTTCAGCGTGCTTCGCGGGTCATGTTCTTCAACGAAGGACGAAGCCTGGCCATGCTTTGTCCGCGCTATGATCGTATGGTGCTCTTCGACGTCGCCCAGGGGCATGATCTCACGATCTCCCGGGAGGTCGAACTCGAAGGCCGGCCGATGGCCCTCGCGGCCACGTCCGATCGCCTGTACGTCTTGCTCCGTCCATCGTCAGACTCTCGCCACATCGAACCTGGGTGGGTCGAGGCGTTCACGCTTCAAGGGGAAAAGACGGCCTTCCGCTTCGAGGCGGGCATCAATCCCGACGACCTGACCCTCACGCCCGACGGCGAGACCGCGCTGGTCATTTCGGGGGAAAGGACCCGGGGCGATGGCATGGCGCCCCGCCGTTTCCTGCTGGTCCACGACCTGAAGGGCGAAGAAGGCAGGATCGCGAGGCTGGACCTCGGCCGATGGGAAGACGAGCCGGCGCGGACCCATCCGGCCAAGTCGGGCAGGGCCGCTGTGATCGCCCTTCACGCGGTCGGCCGGTTGGTCTCGATCGACCTCACCGATCGGCATCATCCTCGAGTGATCCAAGAATCACCGCTGCCGCGTCGCGAGACGGGCTACCTTTCTTCCAACGAGGACGACCAGATCGTGATGCCCGTCGCCTCGTCGGCTGAGACGATCGCGTTGAATCTTGATGCCCCTTCGATCGCCGGCAACACGGTCCTGGTGAGTGCTCTGCCCAACGCTTCGGTCATCGAGACGATCGACTACCAAGATGGGACGGCCCGATTGCTGGGCAGGCTCCGCTTGCGTGGCCCTTTCAATTTTGGCGAGGTCAAACCGACTGGTCTGGCATGGTCGAGCGAAAGACGATTTCTGGCCGTCGCGACGAAGTCGGGGGCCGTCCACTTGATCGCGCTTGAGGTCCGGGACGCATCCGCCCCGGACCATGACGGCCTCGCCCTGTCGACTCGCCCGCGATTATCGGGGCGAGCTGTTGCTTCGGCTCGTGAGTGAGAACGGGAGTTTGAAGCCGTTGCTCTTGGGCTTCGCGTTCGCCAACTGACGGGCCTGTTTCACGGCCTTCTCGGGCAAGACCAAGGACCGCGAGTCGTGCGTGGTTTGGTCGACCTGAATGGACAGAAGGCCATCGGCTTGACCGTCACCGTTGCTGTCCAACGTGTTTCCCACGGAGTCCTTCAAGGCGGACGGGACCGCATTGCCCTGAGCGCCCGTGATCTGCGGGTTGCTGATCGTGTAGCTCGTCACAGGCAGTTGAGGACGCTTGACCGTCAGCGTGACCGTCCTGGTCGCGGGGTCGTACTCAGCGCGACTCAAGACCACATTGAAGGAGGTCGATTTCGACTTGTTGAAGAGTGAGAACCCGCCGCTCGCGGGGGTTTGCCCTTCAACCACGTAGTTCTTGACGTTGCTCGCTGCGATTGGGTCCATGTCCTTGCTGAATGTGATTTGGAAACCAGTCAGCAACCGTTTTTGACGTAACTGCGTGGCATAGGTGATCGATGGCGGCGTGATGTCCGCGCGGGGGATGAGCTGCACCGTCGCGGACGATCGGACCGCCCTTCCCAGGTTGTCTTGCGAATCGACGGTGAGGACGAGGGAACGGTTGCCGTCGCCTGTTTGCCCCGTGTTCAAGAGCGGGATCGTGACCTGTTTGGTGAACTCGCCTTGCTGAAACGTCACGCCTTGGGAGAGGGGCGTGTAGTCCACGTCGGGTCGAGCAGTGCCCCCAGTGGTCGTGACCTGGGCGACCTCGGGGTTCAAGATCGGGTTTGGCGACCGGACAAGGGTGACGATCGCGGACGGCGTCGTGTTGCCGAACGCGTAAATCGGGCTTGAGAACTGGACAGTCATCAGCTCGCGTCGTTCCAGCGTTTCCAGGCGAAAGCGGTCGCGTGGGGAACGACGGCGGGCTCGTCGATCGGTGGACATGGCACCCTCCTGGGCGATCGAAGACGGGACTCGCTCGCGATGTCCCATCGAGGGGATCGCAGCGCATGTTGACGTGATCGCGGACGGGTAGCGCGTCGAAAAGATGTGAGTGGGGAGGTCCGTTTACCGCATATCGGCTCGTCCGTCAAGTCGGGTCGTGGAGGGTCGATCGTTCAACTGAGAGGGCGCGAATGGCCGAAAGAAGGTGGAGTGAGTCCACACGAAGATCGTGAGGGATCGCCGATGATCGACGAGAACGAATGGGAATATGGGGCACACATTCTCAACCTTGCCGCCGAAGACGATCGCGAGCGGGCCTTGCTTGTGAGCACGTACGACGTACTGGGCGAAGGGTTGGACGGCGTCTTGGTGCGCGCCACGTTGGGGCCCGACGTGCTCGACGACAGGCGCGGCATTTGGGTCCGACTCCACACCCGATCAGGCAATGAGGTGGAAGTCGTCCTGAATCGCGAAGACGCGCGATGGCTGGCTAGCGCGATCGCCGAAGAACTGGAGCGGCTTGACGAGTCCGTCTTGTGAGTCCGCCTACGAATTGACATAGATCCTGTTGTCGCGCGCGGCCCCCCACTTGGGCCGGGCCGCGTACCAGCCCAGTTCCTCGGCGTGGAAGTAATAGGTCAATCCGACCGCCCGCATCACCACCATCGACAGATACAAATAGATGACCCAGAAGCCCCAAAGGGCGAATGCGGCGAGGGTGAGGTTGGCGACACCCGCCAGGGCAAACCAAAGGGCCGCGTCGCACAGGACCCAGGCGATGGCGCCCAAGAGGGCCGGCTGCAAGTAGGACCAGCCGATGCGGAAGATGGACTGCAAGACCAAGACGGGATTGGCCGCGATGATCGTGTCATGCAAAAGCGCCGCGGCCAAGGCCATCTGCGCATAAGCAACGCCCACCGCCGCGAGTTCCACAAGGATGACCCAGTCGATCGCGTCGAGGTCCCCACAGAATACCCAATAAACCAGGGTGGGCAAACCGCCAATGGCGAGGCCAAAGCAAGAGGCCCAGAGCCAGCGTCCAGCGCCTTCGAGGATCTCCATTCGGTCCCAGGCCGGCCAGCGCGGGTGATCGATTTCACCCATCGACGACGACACCAGCACTCGACCCAGAAACAAGAGGACGTACCCAAAGAAGAGCACAAAACCGATGACGAGGGGCAAGGTCAGCGGGACGATGATCATGGCGATCGGGTTGAAGACACGGTCCCTGGGAAAGAGAAAGCGGAGCACATCGAAGGCGGGCACCGACATCAGCCACATGACCGGCGGCAAGACCACCAGCAAGGCCACACCGGGCCCGTCGCGGAGTGGGTAAAGGAGAAGTTGGTCGAGTCGTCGACTCACCTTGCGCGCCGACGCCCGCTTGCGCGCCGCCGTCCGTGATTCCAGGATCGGAACGCGCTGCCAAGAGCCGCACTCAGGGCACTGAAGCACACGGCCTGGACGCGGATCGATCACCTGAATGAGATGACCGCATGGGCAAGGAAAGCCGGCGAGTTCCCCACCATTGGTTCGTGCCAAGATCCAAGTCCATCGTCGTTGCGGCGAGATGTCATTCTCAGGGAATTCCCTTGTACAGTAGGTCCCAAGGCACGGTCCAGCCAAGACCGGCCAAGGTCTCGGTTTGACCCTCCTCACGCCGTCGCTTACGATGAGGACGTTCACTGACTCTTGAGGTCTTTCACGCGAAACTAGGGCCCTATGCTGATGATTGGAAAGCTCGAGCGGCCGCCTTGGGCCCTCTTCCCCATCTTATTTCTGACCAGCCTCGGGTGCCCCGGACCGACGGCGCCCAGTCCGCCCACGAAGCCCTTCCAAGGCGTCGTCCTTACGGTCGCTGTCGTGGACGAGCCTGGACTTGTGGGGCTAGTCGGGGCCCAACGCGGCGAATGGATGGGGTCGCGTGACGCGGTCGTCCAGGTCCGAGAGCAACCGCTGTCGAGCCCGCTCGACCTTCGTGATATCGATGTCGTCCTCTTTCCAGGCGACCGAATGGGCGACATCATCGACACGGCCGGCCTGGTGGAACTCCCCGAGGAAATCGTCAGTCCGAAGTCTTCCAATGATTCGCCCACTCAAGACTCGATGGCTTTTCAAGAGGTCTTCCCTGCCATTCGCGATCAAGCCATTCGACAGGGACGTGATCGACTCGCCTTGCCGATCGGCGGGTCGGTCCTTGTCCTCGTCTATCGCAGGGACCTTCTCGAAAGGCCCGATGTCGTCAAGGCGGCCGAAGAAGCGGGCCTAAAACTGACACCACCCGAGACCTGGGAAGAACTCGACGCCCTGGCGAAGACGCTCACATGTCGTGACTGGGACGACGATGGCCAAGCCGATTTCGGCATCGCGCTGGCCCTCGGTCGCGACCCTGAGGGCGTGGGCAACGCGACGTTCCTCGCCAGGGCCGCCTCGCTTGGCCAACACCCCGATCACTTTTCGTTTCTTTTTGATGCCGACACCATGAAAGGTCGTGTCGCCTCAGCACCATTCGTCGAGGCCCTGAAGGCCCTTGTCTCCCTGCGAGACGCGGGACCTCCCGAAATGAGCGGCTTCGACGCGAACGCGGCCCGCGAGGCCTTCCGTAAAGGCAAGGCCGCCCTCTTGATCGACCGCGCGGAACGCGCGGCGGAATGGGTCGACCCGAAGGGCCCAACGGTCGCCGTCGGCGTGGCGCAGCTCCCGGGTTCACGACGGGTCTTCGAACCCGGCCGCCAAGTCTGGATCTCAAACTTGGACCCACCGAATCGACCGACATTCTTGCCGTACGGAGGCGGTTGGATGATCGGTGTGACCGGCACGACAGAAGGTGTTCGGCGTCAGGCCGCACTCGACTTCGCGGCCTATCTCGCTTCGGCGGAGACGGCCGCGCGGACACTCGACCAACGCGATTTGCCCATGTTGGCCGTTCGCTCGGGCCTCGTGGGGCGCGGCTTGCCCGACCCCACACGGGCCAAGGGTGTTGATGGTCGTCGCTGGTCCGACGCGGTCCAGAAATCGATGCTCGCGGCCCGTGTGGTCATCGGCCCACGCCTGCCAGGCTCGGAAGCCGACATGGCCGACCTGGACGCCGCCCGCGCCCGCGCCGCTCAAGGAGAAGACGCTGAAGGGGCCCTGAAGGTCCTCGATGACGCTTGGGACGAGCGTACGAAGTCGTACGGACTCGAACGGCGGAAGTGGCACTATCGCCGGGGATTGAACAGCCTTTCGGCGGCCCCAAAAGCTCCTCCTCGCGCCGACGGGAGCAAGGAGAAGGCGCCTTGACCGACCACGATTCCGAAGCCGAAGGGCCCTCCTTCGAAGTCCAGGATCGCGAGTTCCAGCAGATGCTCGGTATGTTCGACACACCCGCGTTCGCGCGGCGAGGTCGCGAAGTCGAGGGCCTGCTCGATCGCTTGAAGGAGCGCTGTCGGATCGAACGCGGCGAACGACTCGATATGGTCCGGATGCGCCTTTCGCAATGGGCGGCCGCGGCCACGCCCGAAAGTTGGACCGACGTCTTCCAAGGGCCGATCGAGCCTCTCTGGGCACTGGCCGAAGCCCCGGCACCGAACTGGTCGTCATCACCGGCCTCACGTTTTCGGAGAAGAGGCATCGCGCGCGACCTTGTCGCGAGTGTCGCGCGGTTCAACCAGCGATGGGAGCAGTTCGTGGAGGGCCTTCGCCTCGACACTTACAACCGGATGGTGGATCATTTCAACCGCTACTACGTCCTCGAGAAGGAGATGGTCCTTGGTTCGTCGCGCCTCGCGACGCGCCATTTCGCCCCCAAGTCATTCCTCGTCGTGGACGACGTTCGGGGTTGGTTTCCGCTCTTGCCGGTCCCAACACTGTTGACCTGATTGTCCGAGAGACCGCATGACGACCCAAGACGCTCGGCTCCGTGGGGTGATCTTCGACATGGATGGCGTGCTCTGCGCATCGGAGCCGTTCACGGCCGAGGCCGCCAGCCGGATGTTCGCGGAAAAGGGGTTCCGGGTCGAGCGCGAGGAGTACCGGCCGTTCGTCGGTCAAGGTGAAGACCGCTTCATCGGCGGGGTCGCGGAAGCTCGGGGCATCCCGATGGACCTGCAGCGCGACAAGGCGCGTGTATACGAAATCTATGTAGAACTGATCCAAGGTCGGCTCAAGGCCCTTCAAGGCGCACCCGAGTTCGTCGCGCACTGCCGCGAAAACGGTTTCAAACTGGCCGTCGCGAGCAGCGCCGACACCATCAAGGTGGAAGCGAATCTACGCGAGATCGGCCTTCCTCCTTCCTTGTTCGACGTCGTCGTCAACGGCAGCATGGTCGAGCGCAAGAAGCCGGCTCCCGACATCTTCCTTGAAGCGGCCCATCGAATGCGACTCGAAACAGCCCAATGCCTAGTGATGGAAGATGCAGTCGCCGGCGTCGAAGCGGCCCGAGCGGCCGGTTCACGCTGCCTGGC
>CALLYK010000188.1 GCA_937858365.1 uncultured Isosphaeraceae bacterium
GAGACGACTGAACCTGACTTTTCCGCGGGGGCCCGACGATGCCGACCTTCCAGTTCGAGGCGATGGACCACACCGGCAAGGAGGTGCGCGACAGTATCGACGCGGCCACCCAGGAAGAAGCCCAACAACTGATCCGCCAGAAGGGCTTTTTCGTCACCAAGATCAGCGAGAAGGCCAAGAAGGCGTCCAAGAAGACCGCCCAGGCGAAGAAAGGCGGCCGGCGCAAGAAGAAGGCCTTCACGATCGGCAAGATCACGGGCAAGCAACTCTGCCTCTTCACCCGCCAGCTCTCCACCCTCCAAGACGCCGGCCTGCCCATCCTTCGGTCGCTGAAGATCCTCGAAGGCCAGTGCAAGCCCGGCGTGCTCAAGAACGCCCTGCAGGACATCATCGAAGACATCGAAAGCGGCTCGACCCTCTCCGAGGCAATGGCCAAGCACCCCAAGGCGTTCGACCGCCTCTATTGCAACATGGTCAAGGCGGGCGAGGCCGGCGGCGCCTTGGAAGCGATCCTCCAACGTTTGGCCGACTTCAAAGAGAAGGCCCAATCGCTCAAGCGGCGTATCCAGTCGGCGATGGTCTATCCGATCGTGGTCATCGGCGTGGCCACCTTGATCGTCGCGTTCATCCTCTACTGGATCGTGCCCAAGTTCCAAGCGATCTTCGACGACTTCAACCTGCCGCTGCCCTTGATGACCCAATACCTCATCAAGGCCAGCAAGTTCATCATCAAGCGCTGGTGGGTCTGTCTGATCACGCCGATCATCTTCGTGATCATCATCAAGCTCCTGTATCGGTTGAAGACGGGGGCTTACATCCTCGACAAGATCTTTTTGATGATCCCCGTGATGGGGGACATCGCCGAGAAATCGACGGTGGCCCGGACGATGCGTACATTGGCGACCCTCGTGCAGTCGGGTGTGCCCATCCTGGAGTCCCTGAACATCGTCCGCGACACGGCCGGCAACGCCGTCTTCGAGCGGGCCTTCACACGAATCTACGAGTCGATCCGGGAAGGAGAAACGATCGCGCAACCCTTACGCGAGGCGCGGATCGTGGACGACATCGTCGTCAACATGATCGACGTCGGCGAGGAGACGGGCGAACTCGACACGATGCTCCACAAGATCGCCTCGAACTACGACGAAGAAGTCGAGGCCCTGGTGGAAAGCCTCGTGAGCCTTCTGGAACCGATCATGATCGTCGTCCTCGGCGGCATCATCGGCTTCATCGTCATCGCCCTGTTCCTGCCCTTGATTCAGCTCATCAGCAAGCTCTCCGGTTGAGATCGCACCGCGGGGCGCCGATTTTTCGGCGCGACGCGGTGACAATCGCCCGGCCCGGCCGTATCCGGGAGGGGAGACCACGCGACTTCGGGCCCCTCCCACCACCCGCCTCGCGAATTCACATATTCGGAACGCAATCAACCAGGTCAACGTCAAAAGTGAGAGGATGAGGTCTTGAACACAAGACCCCATCGTGGGAGGAAGGACCAATGGCACGTTTGAGCAGGCCCGAGCACCGCCGCCCTGCCGGCTTCACGCTGATCGAACTCCTGGTGGTGATCGTGATCATCGGCCTGCTCGCCGCCCTCCTCGTGCCGGCGATCTCCGGCGCGGTGCGTCAGGCCCGCGACGCCCAGGTCACGGCCGAGATGACGATCCTCTCCCAGGCCATCGCCAGCTTCAACACAAAATACGCCAGCTACCCCGTGAGCCGGATGCTCGTCCGCGAGGACCTCTCGCCCGACCAATGGCTGGGCGCCCTGGGGAGCGACTCGGCCAACACACTGGCCAACAACAGTCTGACCTGGTACGGCCAGAACCCATCGTTGTATTCCACGACTTCCGACGTGACCCTCGCCACGCTCGTGCAGCGTTCCACGGGGGTCCTTCGGAAGATGTTCCCAAAGATGGGGACGCCCAACAACACGTTCTGGCACGACTTCAACGGCGACAACGTGCGGCAAACGGGCTGGATCTTGCTGGAAGGTCATGAGTGCCTGGCGTTCTTCCTGGGCGGCGTGCCCCAGCGCACGGGCTCGACCTTCGGCATGACCGGCTTCTCCAAGAACCCCGTCTTCCCGTTCATGCCCGACCTCGGCGGCGGGCCGGGCCGCACCACGCCTTTCTTCGAGTTCAAGGCCGACCGACTCGCGGACGACGACGACGGCGACGGCGTGCCCGGCTACCTCGACCCGCGCAACAGTGGGACCGACGCCCGCTTCTACGCATACTTCAGCGCCACGGGCCAGGGGGGCTACGACCCGAACGACATGAACATGGGCGGCGGCCGGGCCTTCTCATCGCCGGAGGAGGTATGGGGCCGGTTCACCCGTACGAACCTGGGTCTGCTCACGCCGGAATGGTCGATCGGCCCGAACCCGTACACGACCAGCGACGCCGTGCCCCTGAACAACCGGCCGGCCGTGTACATCAACCCCAACTCGTTCCAACTCATCTCGGCCGGCGTGGACGCGATCTACGGGCCTGGGGGCCAGTTCACCCCCGACTCCACGACCAGCCGACTGCCGATCGACACCTTCATCACCCAAGGCCCCAACCCCTTCCCGCCGACCGCCACACCCGACCCCTCCGCGCGGAAATCGGAGCGGGACAACCTGTCCAACTTCTCGCAGTCGCGACTGGACCCCTGATCCAGGACTGGAGATCCGTCTGATGAAGACCCGGGCCCGAACGATCCCGATTGTGCTAGGCCGACCTCGACCGAGGGGCTTCACGCTCATCGAGATCGGCATCGTGATCACAATCATCGGCCTCCTCATGTCGTTCATCCTGGTCGTCTCCATGCAGGGCATCGAGAACGCCAAGGAGAGCGCCACCTCGGCCCTGATCGCCAAGCTCGACACCCTGGTCCAAGACCGGCTCGAAGTGCTCCTCTCCCGCCAGGTGAACACGAATCTCGCCCATCAGTTCCTGGCCAACCCGCAGTCGCTGGACCAGAATAGAAACATCCTCTTGGGCATCTCCGGATTCCCACCCCCCAGCGCTCGTGCCGACGTGATCGCTCGCGTCGATTACGTCCGGGCCGAGATGCCCGACGTTTTCTACATTCAGACAGTGCCGACGAGCGCCACGGCGGCCGTCTATCCGTTCAACTTCGCTGGCATGCCGTACTCTTACCTCTCCGGGAGCACACAGGGTATCAATGGCCTCACGTCAGACCCGTTCGTCTTGCCCTTAGGCAACGCGATGTTTCATGACCCTACGAATGCGGCTTCAGGACCGAAAGGGGCCATCCCGTACTATCCTGGCGCCACCCCCCCCTTCCAACTTCCGCCTGGCTACTCCCCAACCGGAATCGGAATTTACGGCGCTTCCTACGGGATGATCGGCGCCCTCATGAAGAACCTGGGCACGGCGGCCAAGGAACGGATCGGTGGGCTGGTACCCACGGGACTTAAGCCCCAGGGCTACGACGGCGTTGACAACGACGGTAACGGCCTCGTGGACGACTTCGCTGAAGGCGTGGACAACAGCAATTTCAACCAGGTCGTGGCCTGCCTCAACAACCACACCCACAATACGGCCCGCTCGGAAACGTTGTACGCCTTCCTCATCGAGTCCCCCGGCGCCCTCGTCACGCGAGACAGCTTCAAAGCGAGCGAGGTCGGCGACACCGACGGCGACGGCCTGCCCGAGTTTCTGGACGGTTGGGGCAACCCCATCCGGTTCTATCGCTGGCCCACCCACTACCACTCCGACCTCCAACGCGGCATCAACCCCGAAGGCTTCGACGGCATCGACAACAACGGCAAAGACGGGGTCGACTACGACGGCACCGCGAGCGGCGATTACGCCGAGGCGGCGGTCTATGTCGACGTGAGCGAAAACCGCGAGATCAACCAGCTCGACCCCAACAACCAGCTCGTCTCGCCCGTCTGGTGGTCGGACATCAGCACGACCCCAAGCTATCCCGGCTTCAAGGCCCGCGTCTTTCAGACGATGTTCTTTCCCCTAGTGGAACCGCTGGCCTCCAGCGCCACCATCGACTACCCGCCGCGGTGGGACCGCCAAGGCTTCTTCAAGCGGAGGAACTTCCACACGAAATACCTCATACTCTCGGCGGGAAGAGACGGCAAGCCAGGCGTGTTCGAACTGGACCGTCCCGGCCGGGCCCTCGACCTGGTACTTTTCGAGAACACGGCCGCACAGCATGGGACGGTCCAGACCGGGTCGGCCGCCAAGTATGCGCTCGGCTCGATCGGCAACATGCCCAACTATGGGACCCCGGCCTCAGGCGGACTCGGTCAGGTGCCCTCGCAGAACACGGCCGAGACCCAGGACCTGATTTACGCCGGACAAGACGACGTGACCAACCACAATCTCAAGCACACGGGGGCGAGCGCGCGATGAGGACCAGCCAACACGAGCGATCGACCCGACGCCGCCGCCCGGGCGGGTTCACGCTCATGGAGTTGCTGGTGGTGATCGTCATCATCACGCTTCTCTCGGTCGTCGCCCTGCCCACGATCATCACGTCCCTCAACGAACGCGAAATCCTCGACGCCAGCGCGATCCTCCAGGCGAGCCTGACCGTAGCCCGCGATACGGCCGCCCGGACCGGCAACCCCACCGGCGTGCGTCTGCTTCTCGACCCCGATATCAGCCTCGACAGCAGTTCCGGATCGTACAGGTCCACAATCGCCGCCAACCGGCTCATCACCATAACTCAAGCACCGGCGTACAACAGTGGGTCGATCGTGGTGAAGCAATTGAAGTGGGTGCGCGACCCTATGGGCCCGAACCCGATGGTCTACCAGTTCCTGGTGGCCTACGAAGACAAGATGCGGTACGTGCCAGACCCGATTAATCCGGACCCCACGAACATCAACCAGTATGTGTTAAACCCGAATTATCAACCGACGTCCTGGGCCTGGAACATCCGCCAAGGTGAAAAGCTCAGGATCAACGGGTCGAGTCGGTACTACACGATCGCCGGTCCGGTGACGTCCGCGAGTCCGACGCTCAACCCGGAGCGCTACATTAACTATGACAATCCCAACTCCTCGTCGCGCGTGGTGTCGCTGCCGCCGGGGTCGATCTATCCGACCGGGATCGTCGCGCCCAGTCTGACACCGCCCGGCCTGCCGTACGCACAGCCGATCGTGCCGATCAACCGCAGGAACCCGAACTTCATTCCGATCGCGAACATCAACACCACGGGCGCCGAGTTTGTCTTTCTGTTCAACGGCCTCGACGA
>CALLYK010000189.1 GCA_937858365.1 uncultured Isosphaeraceae bacterium
CGTCCTCGCCGCGATGGCCGCGAGCGCCTCGTACATCGCGGCACCGCCCGCGGTCCGGCTGACGCTCCCGGAGGCGAACCCGACCTACTACTTGACGTCGGCGCTCGCGATCACGTTCCCGTTCAACATCCTCGCGGGCATTCCCATCTACTTCGAGATCGCGACCCGGATGCAGGGCGCGTGAGGAGCGAACGATGCACACCGTTCCGCTGAAGCTCGTGACCATCGTCGCGGAGCCCGTCCTCAACAACGGGACCGGCCTGACGCTCAAGAGCTACCTGGGCAACCCCCTCTTCGCGGCCGACGGTCCGGTCCGTGACGATGTCCACCAAACCGGCGCGGGCGATTGCTACTTCCTGGCGGCCGTGGCCGGCACCGCGGAACGCGACCCCTCGCTCATCCGACGGAGCATCGCCGACATGGGGAACGGCACCTTCGCCGTTACGTTCGGCCTGATGGGCGGCACCCCCAAGGTCTATCTCGTAGACGCGAACCTCGAAATCAACGGCTCGGGCAACCTTGTGAACGCCCAACTCGGCCACAACAACTGCATCTGGGCGGCCTTGATGGAGAAGGCTTGGACCATGGCTCGGCCCGTGTTGAACGTCGTCCTCCCAAACGGGGGGGGCACGTACGCCCCGAGCCAGTACCTGGGCACATACCGCATGCTCGACGGCAACGGCACCCAGAACGCGGGCCTCGGGGCCCCGGGAGGTTACGCTTCCGAATTCATCCGCGCCGAAGGGGGTACGATCAACTTCTACAGCAACACGGGGAACTCGTTCTACACGCAGATCGACGCCGACCTGGGGGCCGGAAAGCTCGTGCTGGTGAATACGAACAGGACACTCACGTCCGGCAGCGGGCTGGTCGCCTACCACATCTACGTGGTCGAGGGGTTCACCAAGACCTGGATCAACGGCGTCGCCGTGCCGATCCTCGTGAACTTGTACAACCCCTGGGGTTATTCGGTGACGGTCTCGTTCACCGACTTCATGGCGAACGTTGGGGGCGAGACCTCCGGTTCGGTTTGACACGAGGCGCATTCCCAGAGACGACGGGCCCCCGTTCGACTGCGCGTCGACCGGGGGCTGCTTCCTTGACGGTCCTCGAAAAAAACCACACGCGCGCTTGTCCCGAGGTCCTTCCAACGCGCAATCTCTTGTCTTATGGACCCCATTTCCTCACCGCCTGGCCCCCTCGACGAACGCATCCGCCGCGCCGCTTCGGGCGACCGCGAGGCTTGGTCGGACCTTCTGGCCGAGCATCGGGCTCGCCTCCGGCGCATGGTCGCCCTGCGACTGGATCGTCGATTGCAGGGCCGTCTCGACCCGTCCGACGTGATCCAGGAGACTTTCATCGAAGCCACCGCGGGGCTCGCCGAGTTCGTCGAGCGCGGGGAGATGCCCTTCTTCCTCTGGCTCCGCTGGCTGGCCGGGATGAAACTCAACGCGGTCCATCGAAGGCACCTGGGCTGCCAGGTGCGCGACGCCGCGCGCGAGGTCTCGATCGACCGCGGGGCCTGCCCTCAAGCAACCTCGGCGGCCCTCGCGGCGCACCTTCTGGGTCGCCAGACCAGCGCGAGCGAAGTGGCCGTTCGCCTGGAGCGCAAGGCCCGTCTCCAAGAAGCGCTGGAGGCGATGGACCCACTCGATCGCGACGTGCTTGTCCTGCGGCACTTCGAAGAACTGACCAACAGCGAGGCAGCCCAAACCCTGGGCATTCAGGAGTCGGCGGCGAGCAAGCGTTACATCCGCGCGCTGCGGCGCCTCAAGGACGTGCTCCAGGCGATGCCGGGCGGGTCTGGGGAATTCCGGCCATGAACGACGATTCGGGTCAGGCGCCCGACCCCCTCGATGGCATCGCCGAGGAGTTCCTGGGCCGCTTTCGCCGCGGCGAGCGACCGAGCCTGACCGAATACGTGAAGGCCCATCCCAACCTCGCGGACGACATCCGCGAGCTATTTCCCGCCCTCGTCGAACTCGAGGCCATGAAGTCCGGACCTCGAGCGAACACGAGGGAGGAGACCATGCGCGGCCGCGACCCGGTCCCCGACCGCTTGGGGGACTACCAAATCCTCCGCGAAGTCGGTCGCGGCGGGATGGGGGTCGTCTACGAGGCGATCCAGCAGTCGCTGGGCCGACGCGTCGCCCTGAAGGTCCTGCCGCCGGAACTTCTGGTCAGTCCCAAATTCCTCCAGCGTTTTCAGCGCGAGGCGCGCTCGGCGGGCGGCCTGCACCACTCCAACATCGTGCCGGTCTTCGGCGTAGGCGAGCACGACCGTCACCACTTTTACGCGATGCAGTTCATCCGTGGTCAGACGCTGGAGGCCGTGCTCAACGAGGTCCGCCGCTTAAGGCAAAGGCGGTCCAAGGCGACCGCCGCCCCGCCGCCCGAAGGTCCCGACCGCGGCCCCACCCAGATCGCCGTGGGCTTGATGACCGGCGATTTCGCGGCGACCGGCGAAGGCGCCGGGCTCGGCGAAGCCCTCACGCTCGAAATCGAAAAGGGCCGGGAAGCGTCCCGGCCCGCTCACGCCTTCGCCCCGCCCCACCTGTCCGAACCGCCCGACATCTCGCGCGACTCGCTCGCCGGTCAGGAAGAGGCCCGCTACCACCGCTCGGTCGCGCGCATCGCGCTTCAGGTGGCCGAGGCCCTCGCCCACGCCCACGGTCAGGGGGTCCTTCATCGCGACATCAAGCCGTCGAACGTGCTGATCGACCTGCAAGGCACCGCCTGGGTGGCCGACTTCGGCCTGGCCAAGCCGACCGAGGGAGACGACGTCACCGGCTCGCGCGACATCGTCGGCACGATGCGCTACATGGCCCCCGAACGCTTCGAGGGCTTGTCCGACGCGCGCAGCGACGTCTTCAGCCTGGCGGCCACGCTCTACGAGATGATCACCCTCCGGCCCGCCTTCGCGGCCCAAGACCAGGCCCGCTTGATTCAGGAAGTGCTCCATCATGAACCCGACCCGCCGCGCCGGGTCGACCGGCGCATCCCGCGCGACCTGGAGACGATCGTCCTGAAGGGCCTCGCTAAGGAACCTTCGCATCGGTACGCGACCGCGGCCGCGATGGCCGAGGACCTCCGGCGCTTCCTCTCCGATCGGACGCTCCTGGCCCGCCGATTCTCGCCCCGGGAACGGTTCTGGCGCTGGTGCAAGAGGAACCCCTTCCTTGCCGCGTCGAACGCGCTGGCGGCCACGCTCACCATGGCGATCGCCGTCATCTCCACGATCGCGGCGATCCAGCTCAAAGGACAACGCGACGACCTAAGCGCGGAACGCGGTCGAACGATCGCCCTGCTCAAAGGTTCGCAGCGTTTGGAGCGGGAGCGAACCGAGGAACTCGCGCGATCGTACCTCGCCCAGGCGCGCGCCAGTCGCATGAGCGGTCGCGCCGGCCGGCGGTTCGAGACGCTCGCGGCGATCGAGAAGTCGGCGCGGATCGCGCGCGATCTGAACATGCCCGCGAGCCATTTTGACGCCTTGTGTGACGAGGCGATCGCGGCCCTGGCCCTGGTGGACGTGCGCCCGACCGCCTACTCCGGCGGCGACGCGCGGACCTATCAAAAGCGGTCGTTCGACGGAAACTACGAGCGGTATGCCGCCGCGGACGCGCGAGGCAATGTCGTCGTGAGGAGGACAAGCGACGACGCGGAGCTTTTTCGCCTTCTCGCTTTCGGTCGTGGTTATCCGCCTTGGGTCAAGTTGAGTCGCGATGGTCGGACCTTGCTCGTCGTCGGCGAGGACATTACGCGCGAGAAACTGCGGCTCTATCGACTGGAGGAGGGTCGGGCCCCGGCGGCGATACTACCCGAGGAAACCGAGGACCGTGTCTGGGGTGACGGCTGCTTCAGCCCCGACGGAAAGACCTGCGTGTTCCAGTCGCCCGGGTCTCCCCTGACGCTCGTCGACTTGGAGACGGGGGAACAACGGCGACTGCCGCCCAGTGTCGGCGAGCACACGGCGGTCGCCTTCCATCCCGCCGGCGACCGGCTCGCGGTGGCCTTGTCGCGTGACGGGAAACACAGGGTCGAAGTACGCGGACTCCTCGACCCGCGCGCCGAGGCGGCGACCCCGGTCCCATCCAGGACCAAGGACCTTTTCTGGGCCCCGGACGGGATTCGGCTCCTCGCCATCGGGGAAGACCGCCGGCCGGTCCTCTGGGGCCTCGTCTCGGGGACCTCCCTGACGATCGACGGCATCCACAACGGCGGCATCCACGCGGCCTTTCAGCCCCGAGGCGATATCTTCATCACCAATGGTTGGGAAATGCGCCTGCGCGTTTGGAGCGCGCGGACCGGCCGACAGCTCTTCTCCACGCCCTTTCTGAGTTCGTACACCGACCATTTCGCCGACGACGGCAAGACGATCGGCGGACAGCCCGAAGGTATCGGATGGCGGCGGTACGAACTCGCCGACGGGCGGGAGTATCGCACGTGCGCCGGTCTTTCCACGGGGAAAGACGCGGGGTACTTCACGCCTTCCCCACACGCGATCAGCCCCGACGGTCGTTTCCTGGTCATGGGGCTGGGCTGGCTGATCGACGGCTTCGCCCTCTGGGACCTGGAACGCGGCGAGGAAATCGCCAGGGTCGCGGGGACCGGCGCCGGAGGCGCGGCGATCTTCGACGCCGACGGCTCGCTCCTGACCACCGGTCGATGGGGGCTGCACCGCTGGCCGATTCACGCGAGGGAGGAGGACGGCGCGGGACCGACCCTGCGCATCGGGCCCCCTGAAAGCCTCTTGCTTGACGACTTCACACGCTCCACCATCGCCCGCGACCGCGACGGCCGTGTGGTCGCCCTGAGTCTCTACAACCACGGTTACGAGCACGCAGCGATCGTCCTCGATCGCGATTCCGGGAAGACCCTGACGGCGGGCCCACAGGAGGACGTGCGTCACGTCGCGATCAGTCCAGACGGTCGCTGGGTCGCGACCTGTACCTGGGTCGGCAACAATCAGGGTGTTTTCGTTTGGGATGGAAAAACCGGCGAGCGCGTGGCGGTCCTCCCCGCCGCCGACCCGACCTACGCGACCTTCAGCCCCGATGGCTCCTTATTGATCACCTGCGGCTCCACGGCCGACGCCATCGGCTGGAGCGTCGGCACCTGGGAACGCGGGCCTGATTTCAGTCCGGCCACTCGTCTCTGGTTCTCGCCCCGAGGGGACATCGCGGCCTCCTGGAACAACTCGAGTGCGGTCAAGTTGAGCGACCCGAAGACCGGAAGGGCCATCGCGACCCTCGACGACCCCAACCAGGACCGTACTCCCGTCGCCGCGTTCACGCCCGACGGCACGCGTCTCGTCTGCATGGGGCCCGAAAGCGAGTCGTTCCACATCTGGGACCTCCGGCTCATCCGCGAAAGCTTGAAGGGAGTGGGGCTCGATTGGGACCGGCCGCCTTTTCCCGCGATCACGCCGCGAGGCGAGACGCCCGTCGCGCCCATCCGCATCGAGGTCTCGGGTCAAGACCGAATCTCACCCGCCGCACGGGGTTGGACGCTGGCGACCGAGGGTCGTTACGAAGAGGCGGCCGAGGTCCTCTCCCACGCAGTCGATCGTAACCCCCGCGACTCGGCGGCCTGGCGAGCAGACGCCCTAGTCCTCCTGGCCATGGGCGACCTCGAACGGCATCGGGTCGTTTGCGAGCGGATGCTCGGATTGTTCGAATCAACGCGCGACCCAACGCTGGCGAACCTGGTCTCCTGGCTCTGTTCAGTCGTGCCCGGGGCCGTGAATGACCCGTCGCAACCGCTCGCGCTGGCCGATCGGGCCCTGGCCCGAGAGCCTGCCAACCCGCTCATCCTCAACACACGGGCGGCCGCGTTGCATCGCATGGGCCGCCACGCGGAGGCCATCAGAGACCTGGAACGGGCCGTCGCACTCCAGAAGAACGAGGGCACCGCCTTCGATCATTTCCTGCTGGCGATGGCCCACCGGCGTCTCGGACACGACGCGATCGCCCGAGAGTGGCTGGGTCGGGGCGAACGCTGGGTCGCCGCCGCCGAGCGAGGCGAGGTCGAGGCCATCGCGGTCGAGATGCCCCTCACATGGGACTCGCGCCTGGAATTGAGGCTCCTGCGCGAGGAGGCCGAGCGGGAGCCGGCCTCCCCCGAAGTCGGGCTCCCCGACGACGTCTTCGCTCCTGACGCACCGAAATAAGCGGGTCACGCGATCCGATCCGCCCGGGGCGCGTTGAGAGGAACCATCCACTCGGTTCGCGTTTCGCCCCAGACCGTCTCCCCAAGGCGGGTACGGTCTCGGCGGGGCCTTCTCAAGGCTTCGGCAGGCCGCTGGCCGGCTTCCCCGCCTCGTCCAGGATGATGATGCCGTGGTTGGTGTCGTTCCCGCCGGCGCCGACACGGGGCTTGCCGTTCTTGTCGAAGACCCAAAGGCCAGCGCCTTCGCCCAGGTTCGGGACCGTCCCTTCGCCCAGCGACGCCCGCATCTTCCCCTGCTCGTCGTGGAAGGAAACGCCGACCCCCTTCTCGCTCGTGCCGATCTCACCCCGCATCCGGCCCGCCTTGTCCTTCAGGACCATCGCGTAGGTCCCCCCGCCAGGACTGCCGATGTCGATCCGGTCGTGGCCTTCCTCGTCGCGGATGATCAAGCCCGAGCCCTTCTCATTGTAACCGACTTCCACACGTCGCTTGCCGTCCTTCCCCACGATCGCCAGCCCAGCGCCGTTCTCGCGAATGGCCAGGCCCACGTGGGGCTTGCCTTCATTGTCGAGTAGGGCAATGCCAGCCCGCCCCCCGTCCGTCGCGAGGCGAATGTGGGGCTTACCTTGAGCGTCGATGATTGTGATGCTGTGGACCTTCAAGTCTTGGTTCTGCGAGGCGGCGAACCCGACCATCCCGGCGGCACAGGCCAGCACGAGGCACACCGACCCGGCGCGCTTAACCAGACGGTCCCTCCGCTCCAAAACCGCGTTCCGTGTTTCGAGCCGTTCAAGACGTTCTTCAATCGTCAACATGGTGTATGCGCTCCTTGACGCCGTGAAGGCCGTCGATACGGTGCGGTCTCTTCCAACGGCGTCCACAGGATACCAACACCATCGCACGACCGTTATGACGAAACGGTTTTCCTTTGGGGTGGAACGAGAAGCGGAGTGCAGGTCGCTAAGGAAGCCGTCATGCCCCTGATATGGGCAATCCCTTTCGGTCGTGCCCGTCCGCTTGGCGCGCGGCCTCGACCTTTTCTTCGGCAGCGCTGAGACGAGCGTAGGTCGGTTCGAGGAACCAGATGTCTTCGGCCCCACCCGCGCGATGGGCTTCGAAGGCCTGTTCGGCAAGGGCCTCGATCGTTGGCGCGGCCGGACCGATGGGCCCAGTCCAGCCGGCACTCGCGCCGACAACCGTGGTCGTCGGATCGAGTCGCGCGAAGAGGTCGGCTCGGGGCAGGACACGCATGGGGCCCTGGCGAAGAAGCGCACCGCCCACGTGAGCGCGATGGAACTCGACGGCGGCCACTTCGCCGCGCTGGGCGTCGGCCACCGCGACGACCGCCAGGGCGTCCGAGGGTGCGCCTCGGGCGAGGAGTTCCAGGCTGTTCAAGCCGTAAAGGGGACCCTGAAGGGAATACGCGAGCACCTTGGCAGCCGTCAGACCGATCCGCAGACCCGTGAAGGACCCGGGCCCCAGGCCGACCGCCAGGGCGTGGAGGTCACGCACGGACAATCCGGCGTCCATGAGCAATTCGCGGATGTCCGGCACGAGTCGGCGTCCGTGTCGTATTTTCGGGTCGGACGTCAAGCCGATCACCGTGCCGTCATCGCGCACAAGGGCGAGAACGGCCATGGTCGTGGACGTGTCCAGGGCGAGGAGGTTCATGGTGCGACGAACTCCTGGTCCGACCCGGTGGCCGCGTCGTGAAACGCGGCCTTGCGGCCCGGGGCAATGGCAACTACGATGATTGGAGATGATGACCGTGGGCGGGAGGAGTCATGTGGCCCAGTCCCCACCCGTGGCGTCGCGGTCCGTGAAAGGGGCGACACCCGGTGCGCCGCGCTCTGATCAGTGATATTCATGGCAATTTGGAGGCGCTGGATGTCGTCCTGGAGGACATCAAAGGCCAAAAGGTCGAAGAGGTCTATTGCCTGGGCGACATCATCGGCTACGGCCCCAACCCGCGCGAGTGCATCGACCTCGTGATGGAGCACTGCAAAGTCTGCCTCTTGGGCAACCACGATCAGGGGGCCATGTTCGACCCCGACGGCTTCAACATCGGCGCAGAAAGGGCCATTTTCTGGACCCGCCAACAACTGGAGAACCCAGGCGACCGAACGAGCAAGCAGCGTCGTTGGGACTTCCTTGGCGAATTGCCGCGGACCTACCGGGAAGGCCCCTTCCTGATGGTCCACGGCTCGCCCCGCAACCCCCTCAGTGAGTACATCTTCCCTGAGGATATCTACAACCATCGCAAGATGGAACGGCTCTTCCAACTCGTCGAGCGCTATTGCTTCCAAGGGCATACCCATGTTCCGGGCGTCTTCACCGAGGGGTTCCAATTCTTCTCGCCCGACGAGATCGACTTCGAATACACCTTGGGCGAAGGCAAAGTGATGGTGAATGTCGGGTCGGTGGGCCAACCGCGTGACGGCGACCCCCGGGCGTGCTACCTGATCCTCGAAGACGGCTTCGCCCCCGAGCAACGACCCGCGCCCAGCGACCGACCGCCCGGCATCGACTCCGCCGACGAGCCGCCCTCTCCCGGGCCCACGGGCCCCGTGCGGATCACCTACCGCCGGTTGCCCTACGATTTTGAGAAGACGATCCGTAAGATCTACGAGATCGACGACCTGGAGCCATTCCTGGGCGACCGCTTGCGTCAGGGACGCTGACGATTCGGTCGCATCCCGCACCCGGGGCCGGACCTCGCATCGCCTCGGCGCTGGCCCTCACTCCCCGATGATTCCCCGCGCCGATGAACAACCAGCAGTCCCGGGTCCTTCTTTTCGCCGTCCTCTCCTTCGTCATCTGGTTCGGCTCCATCTTCCTGATGGAGAAGACCGGGCTGGTTAAGCCCGCGGCCCGACCCGTCGCGAAGAAGAAGGACATCCCCAAGGCCAAGGCGAAAGAACAAGAACAAGAGCAGGGACCTGAGAAAGAAAAGGCCCAAGGGACCGAGCTCGCCGAAGCCCCCAAGGAAGGGGAAGCACCGAAACGCTCGATGGTCAACCAGGTTGACCCCACTCGCCTCGTCCTCGGGGTCGAGTCGGAAGGCCCCGGCGCTGGGGACTTGCTGCCGACTTCACCCCACCCCAATGGCGAGCGCTTACCCGACCCCAAGCGCTTCTGGCTGCGAATCGGCCTGGACCAACGCGGCGGGGCCGTCGCCTGGGCGGAGTCGATGTACATTGAGGCCGAGCACTCGGCCCGCGGCGTTCGCCCGGGAAGGTTCCAATTCATCCGGCCCGGTTCGTCCGAGACCTCGTCCTTGACGATGGGATTCGCTCGACCCAAGCCGGAGGGCGGCAAGCCCAACCCCGAAGAGGCCCTTCCCGACGTCCGCCTCTGGGACGTCGAACCGGCCGCCGATGGCTCTTTCATTCACATCTTGCCCGTCGTTGATGGGAAGAACGGCGCCGGTCAGGAAGTCCGCTTCTTGGCCAAGCTCGACGACGGCGTGACCCTTCGCCGACGTTACCAGCTCTGGCCGGGCGAAGAGTCCATCCGAATGGTCCTGGAATTCCAGGCCGACGAGGACAGGACCTTCGCCTATCGGATGCTCGGGCCCCACAACATTCCCATCGAGGGCATCTGGTACACAGGCACTTTCCGCGACGTCTTCGTCGGTCAAGCCAGCGGCGAAGACGGCGCGAGCGTGACCACCAAGACCGCCTACGACGTCGTCAAGAACGAGAAAGACCCGTGGCGGTTCCTCGAGACCCCGGTCCGCTTCGGGGGTGTTGAAGATCAGTATTTCGCCCTCTTTTGGCTCACCCCCAGCCGCGCCGATTCCGAAAGCCAACTGGCCGGCACGGTCTCGACCGTCGTCAAGAGAGACAAGGACACGCAGCACTCCGACGTGACCTTCGACGTCCTCTCGAAGCCCCTCTCGATCGGCCCGAACCGATCGGAGACCCACGAATACACGATCTTCGCGGGCCCCAAGACGGTTCGCGCGCTGCCGCCGGTGGCTCGGGACCTCGCCTCCTATCGCAAGGGGAGTTGGCCCCTCATCGGCGGTTTGGCCGTCTTTTTGGCCCAAAACGTCATCACGCCGATGCTGGCCAAGATCTATCAAGGCACCTCGGCAATCGCGAGCATCTTCGGCGGCGCACGAGGCAACTGGGGGATCGCCATCATCCTCCTGACAATGACCGTCCGCCTCTTGATGTTCCCGATCAGCCGCAAACAAGCGATCTCGGCCAAGAGGATGCAAGACCTCCAACCCGAAATCAACGCCCTCCGCGAGAAGTACAAGGACGACAAGGAACGGATCGGCAAGGAGACGTTCGCCCTCTACGGCAAGCACAAGGTCAACCCATTCGCCGGCTGCTGGCCGGCCCTGGTGCAACTGCCGATCTTCATCGGCCTCTGGCAAGCCCTCAACAACAGCGTGGCCCTGCGACACGCCCGCTTCCTCTGGATCGAGGACCTGGCCGCGCCCGACATGCTCTTCAAGTTCCCATTCAACATGCAAGATGTGCCTTGGATCGGCGGCTTCCTCGGCCCTTATTTCAATATCTTGCCGATCCTCGTCGCCGCGCTGATGTATCTGCACACGAAGCTCTTCGCGCCCCCCGCCACCACGCCGGAGGCCGAAACGCAGCAAAAAATGATGAAATACATGATGTTTATGATGGTCTTTATGTTCTATAAAGTGCCATCGGGCTTGGGGATTTACTTCATCACGAGTAGTCTCTGGCAACTTGGTGAACGGTTGCTACTGCCCAAGGTGCTCCCCTCGACCTTGAAGAAGGTCGACAAGGCGAAGGGCGGGGAGGAATCGGGAGGGGGCGACGAGGGCGGTGGCGGTGGCGGCGGCGGCAACGGCCCGGTCGGCGGGGGCTGGTTCGCCCAGAAGCTGGAGAAGCTGCTGGAAGAGGCCGCCAAGGACCCAACGGTCCGCAACCGCATGGAGGCCCTCGAACAGGCCCGACCCGAACCAACCGGGCGCGGTGAAAAGGGCCCACCGGATCGGGGCGGCCGGAAACCAAGAGCGAGACCCGGCAAGAAACGGTGACGTTCGGCCGGACCTCTGGTCCCACTCTCCCACACAGGCCGGACAGATTCAGGCGGCGTGAGGGCGGTTCGGAAGTGCCCCCGCCGATCGCTGTCTGGAGACCAAGTTGACGAAAAGGGCCTCGTCACAACTTCCTGATGAATCAGGGCTTCCGACGAAAAAACGGGTCCGTTCTTCGTTTTTGGGGGGGGCAGACACAAGGGCCCCCGTCTCCGACCATCAGTCACGATGGACCATGACATGCATGGGCCCATTCATGCCCAGGCGCTAAGCGTCGGGAAGGCAAGAAGACCGGCATGCCGACAAGGTGATGGTCATCCGGGGTAGGGACGAAGACGCCTCAAGAACGCTCGTCCGGCACGACGGGCCCAAGGCTCGCCTACGGGGCCCCAGGTTGAACGAGGGCCGTACCAAGGTGCCAGGGCCGTTCGATGCCGGAGTGCCGGGTTGCCGAAATGCGCCTCGCCATAAACGACTTCTCGTTAGAGGCTTCCGACGAGAAAACGGGTCCGTTCTTCGTTTTCGGGGGGGAGAGCGGACGAGGGTGGTCCCAAAGTCCCTGGGCCGTTTGATGCAGGAGAGCGGGGGCGCCGAAATGCGCCTCGGCATAAACGACTTCTCCTTAGAGGCTTCCGACGAGAAAACGGGTCCGTTCTTCGTTTTCGAGGGGAGAAACCGGAAATGCGCCATTTCTTGCCATAAATCCTTAAAGAATAAAGACTTGCATTAGAATTCCGATGCGAGAAGACCGGATTGCCAAAGATGAGTAAGTCGCGATCTGGGGCCGGCGCTTCACGTGAACGTCGAAAGGGGCGGGGAAGGACGAAAACGCCTCGACGACGACCCCACTTGGGACGCCCCGGAGAGCAACATTCTCCTACCCTTAACATCGCGGTGGCGGGCCTTTCCCAAAACACCGATTTCTGGTGTCCAGGCCGAATCGGCATGACGTTGGTAGGGTTGGGGCGTTCGCGACGATCCGAAGGGTTGGGGGCGTCACGCGATGCGCCGATCGCTTTGTACCCGGGACCGGCCTGCCTTGGTTCTTGCTCGAACGCGAGGTGAATTGGGTGGTTCCTCGCGAAACCAGTCGGCGGCGGGTCGTTGCTGCCGCTCGAGGCAGCCATGCTCCGACATCTCGGGCCGGAGTGCCAAGCGGGGGCCCCGGATCACTTGTCGTCGGGGGCGCGAAGCCCGCTCAAGTCCCAAAGCCGGACCTGTCCCTTCTTGTCGACGGTGACGGCCTGTTTGCCGTTCGGGTTGAGGTCCCCATCTTCGATTGGGTTGTCGTGCTTCCCCAATGTGGCGAGCAACGTTCGGGACGGCAGGTCCCATAACTGGACCGAGTTCTCCTTCGCGGTGAAGAGCAGGCTTTGGTCCGCGCTGAGGGCCGCGCGCACCAATCCGACATAGGTCAATTTGTTGTACATCGGGATCGGGTATTCCAAGGTGTTCTCTTCCGGGTCCCAGATCATGATTTTCTGGTTCCAGCCGATGATCCGCTTTCCCTCGTTGAGGAAGACGACCCGATCGGGTGCGCCCGCGTTTTGTTCCAAACGACTCTGGAGCTGACCCTCGGGGTGGCCCACCTCATAAAGGGAGAAGCCGAGCGCGAGGGTCTTGCCGTCGGGTCCGAAGCTCCAGCCGTGGGCGGGATGGTCGACGCCGCGGACCTCGCTCAAGCGCTTGCCGGCGCGGTCGTAAATCGGGATGACACGATCGAACTCTCGCGAAGCGAAGATGCCCCCGGGGCCGAAGGCGACCGGGAACGGCGATCGGGGGTTACGCCGTTCCTGGGCCGTCATTCCGTATTGAAAACGCGGGGCGAGCGTGGCGCCATCGTGGAGCCGACCCCCGTCTCCCACATCGAGCCAGAGCTCGTTCGTGGCGGAGACGGACACGATTCGCTGAATAAACTTGGGTACCTGTTGCCGAGTGGACGACGGGTCGAGGACCGTCAGCACCTTGGGCCGAGAGGCGAGCGCCTCAAGATTGTACACCAGCACGCGGCAGTCGGAATAACCGCCCGCGCGGATCGCCAGCGCCTTGCCATCGGGTGTGAAGCGTGCGGTGGGCACGTTCCCGTTTGTGTTGGCCGCGATGAGGACCCGGGAACTATCGAGCCGTCGCAAGGCCGAGCGCCAGTCCCAGACCTGGACGCCGCGAGGAAGATACGGGCTATCCGTGTCCGACATCGGACTGACAAGGATCTCGCCATTCTGGGACACGGCCAACTGCTTGACATTTCGGTCTCCCAGAAGTTCCCCGCGTTGCGTGCCATCGGCGAGCGACCAGATTCGGGTCCCTTCATAGCTCGTCGCGACGAACAAGAGGTCATCCTTCCCCGGCAGGGCGAGGTCTTCAACCTGCTTGATCTCAGGGATGGTCTTGATCACGCGCATCGGGCCGGGGTCCCAAATGCGCAGGCCGTTGGTGTCCGCGGTGAAGAGCCGATCACCTTGGTTCGAGAACCGCAAGGCGGTCGCTTGTTGGATCACCATCCGACTGGACCCGACTTTTTCCCTTTTCTCCAGGTCCCAAAGGGTCACAATGTCGCGGTTGCCGGCCGATCCGTTCAAGACGGCGAGGATGGGCGCGGTCGGGTGGGCGGCCAGTCGCTCGGCAGTGAAATTCTCGGTCGCCAGAGTGATCGACTCGGACTTGCCCGACTCCCAGTCGTAAACGACCATCTCCATCGGCTTTTTCGGGGTCATCGCCGCCAAATAGCGAGCACCGGCCACGAAAGCTAGCGGTGGCTCGCCAGTGCCGACCTTGCGGACCTCCTCGCCCGTCGCCGGGTCGATCACGACGACGGCGGACAAGCCCGTCGCCTCGTCCTGACGGACGGTCACCAAGTCCTTGTCGCGCGGATGAAAGGCGATCGCCTCGGGCCGCAGGCTTGGGCCCCCGACGTGAAACGTCTCGAACGACTTCGCGCGCCGAGAGGGTTCGGCACGGTCCCAAAGGAAGACGCGTCCAGCCTTCTCATACACCTTGGCCGCGACGTAACGGCCATCGGCCGAAAGCCGCACTTCGGTGAACCCATCCTTGATCGATTCGTCGCGAAGGACCGTGGCATATTGGCCAAACGCCGAGACCGGCAGGATGAAGCCGAGCAGGACCAAGCCGTGGAGCAAGGTGCCACGCGCCTTGAGCATGGGGGGGGACTCCCGAGAAAAGAGTGCTTCGAGCAGGCCCTGGCCGATTCTACCGGAGAGGAGGACCGAAGTAACGTGGCGGACCTCCGACATACCATCCGCTTTAATAGACATCATATCGTTGAACATGAACGTATGGCTTGTCCCGCGACGTGGGCGGGCCCTTGCCAATTTGACCAGGCGGACCCATGATGTGCCGAGATTGGTTCGACCCACCGAGGTACCGCCATGCTCATGCGTGTTCGTCTCGCGCGCGTCACGACGCTCTTGTTCGGCCTGCTCTGGGCGGCTTGCCTCAACACCTCAGCCGACGACCAGGGCCGGGTCCTCAAGGTGTTCATCCTGGCCGGGCAGTCGAACATGGAGGGGCACGGGTTCGTCAAGGCCGACCCGAAACGCAACGAGGGGAAGGGTAGCCTGGAGTACCTCGTCAAGCAGCCGGACACCGCCGAGAGGTTCAAGCACTTGCTCGCCAAGGATGGGTCCTGGGCCGTGCGGGATGACGTTTGGATCCACTACCTCGACCGCAAAGGAAAGCTGACCGCCGGCTTTGGCGTCAACAACGATCGGATCGGCCCGGAACTTGGCTTCGGCAACGTAATCGGCGACGCCTTCGAAGGACCCGTGCTGCTCATCAAACTGGCCTGGGGCGGAAAGAGCCTCGCCAAAGACTTCCGTCCACCGAGCGCCGGCGGCGAAGTCGGCCCCTATTACAAAGAAGTTGTTGAGCGCGCGAAGGCCGTCTTGAAGGCCTTGAAGACCGAGTTCCCGGAAATCGGCGACCGCGAGTACGAACTGGCCGGCTTCGGCTGGCACCAAGGCTGGAATGACCGCATCAACGATGCGTTCAATAACGAATATGAGTCGAACATGGCCCACTTCATCCGAGACGTTCGCAAAGACCTTGGTGTGAAGGGGCTACCGTTCGTGATCGCCGAGACGGGCATGACCGGTCCGAATGAGAAGCACCCGAGGGCCCTCTCGCTCATGAAGGCCCAGGCGGCGGTCGCCACCTACGAAGAGTTCCAGGGAAACGTGGCCTTCGTCGGCACCAGGGCCTTCTGGCGCGAAGCGGAGCAGTCGCCCACGAACCAGGGATACCACTGGAACACCAACGCCGAAACCTACTACCTGATCGGCGAGGCGATGGGTCAGGCGATGAAGAAGCTCCTCGAAACGACGTCGGCGACGCGAAAGGACCCTAGCAAGTGACTCGCGCGCTTCTTCTCCGGCTTGCGTCGTTTGCTCTGGTGCTGTCGCACGCGGTCACGCTATCGGCCGCCGAGCGGGCCAGGCCGAACATCGTCTTCATCCTCGCGGACGACCTTGGCTACGGCGACCTCGGCTGCTACAACCCCGCGTCGAAAATCGCGACGCCGAACCTCGACCGGCTGGCCGGGGAGGGTGTGAAGTTCACCGACGCGCACTCGCCCTCGGCCGTTTGTTCGCCCACTCGCTACGCCCTACTCACAGGGCGCTATGCCTGG
This sequence comes from uncultured Isosphaeraceae bacterium, assembly GCA_937858365.1. Classification (GTDB taxonomy): domain Bacteria; phylum Planctomycetota; class Planctomycetia; order Isosphaerales; family Isosphaeraceae; genus CALLYK01. Next base: position 15,843 of record CALLYK010000189.1, read on the forward strand.
CGGACTCGCTTGCAACGCAACGTGCTGGGACCGTTTTCGCCGCCCCTCATCGCCGAAAAGCAGCTCACGGTTCCGGCGATGCTCCGCGCCCAAGGCTACGCCACCGCGTGCGTCGGCAAGTGGCACCTCGGCTGGGACTGGCCCAAGGCCGACGAGGGGGGCAAGCGAGACTTCACCAAGGCCGTCCCCAACGGGCCCACCGCCCGAGGATTCGACCATTACTTCGGCACCGACGTCCCCAACTACCCGCCTTACTGTTTCCTCGAAAACGACCGGACCGTCGGCATCCCATCGGCCAGCGCGCCTGTCGGTCGCGACTCGTTCAACATCGCCGGCCCGATGCTCCCCGATTGGGAGCTCGTCGACGTTCTACCGGCCCTGAAGAAACGGGCCGTCGACTTCATCCGCGATGCCGCGAAAGGGGAAAAGCCGTTCTTTCTGTATCTGCCTCTCACGTCGCCTCATTACCCGGTCGTTCCCGAGCCACGGTTCCAGGGGAAAAGCAACGTGGGCGCTTACGGCGACTTCGTGATGCAGACGGACCAGGTCGTCGGCGACGTGCTGGATGCGCTCAAGGCCGCCGGGGTCGCCGAGACGACGCTCGTCTTCTTCACCAGCGATAATGGCCCGGAAATCACGGGGGAAGTGGACCCAGGCGCCTACGACCGGCTGCGCCGGTTCGGCCACGCGAGCATGGGTACGCTCCGCGGGACCAAGCGGGACGCCTGGGAAGGAGGCCACAGGGTCCCCTTCCTCGTTCGCTGGCCAGGGGAGATCGAACCAAGTACTTCGTGTGCCGAGACCATCTGTCACGTCGACTTGATGGCCACACTGGCCGCCTTGCTGGAGGTCCCATTGCCGGCCGAGGCGGGTGTGGACAGCGTGAACATCTTGCCCGCGCTCCGTGCCGAGCCGCGAAAGACGCCCCTGCGGGAAGCGACCGTCCATCACAGCGCCCAAGGCAAGTTCGCCATCCGCCGCGGCGACTGGGTCTTGATCCTCGCCCCCACCGGCGACGACAACCAGAAACGAGGTGAACCCGACTGGTTCCGAGCGGACCGCGGATACACGGCGCATTCCCAGGCCGGCGAGTTGTACGACCTGGCCGCCGACCCGACCCAGAAGACCAACCGATACGCGGTCGAGCCGGAGAAAGTGAAGGAACTGGCGACGCTCATGGGACGCTACGTCACGCAGGGCCGGAGTACCCCGGGCCCGCGACAATCAAACGACGTGGAAATCCAATGGGACCACCGTCTCAGCAAATAAGTCGAGGTGCAATCCATGGGTCGGAAATCGCCGTCGATCCATCCAAGGGACGACCCGTTCGGGACGTGACTGGGTCGCCTTGAGCCAAGGTCGACGACAGTCACGATCTCGCGGCGCTTTTCCCGACGTACTCTCTTGGCCCTGCTCGACCCTTTTTCGTGAGGAGGACCTCCTGGTCATTGACGGCCGCTTCCGCAAGTCGGATAACCAACATGGAATTCTCTCGGAATCCGCGCGTGAAGATTCGTCAATGGGAAGTCCTGGGCCAAGTCGCGGGTTCGGCGGAAGACCGACACATCAAGATTGAAGAAGCCGTGGGGGAAGGCCCTTCGTCACCTCTTTCCATCGAGGTCCCGGTCGGCGCGCGAGGGCGCCCCGGCACCTCTTTCCGGTCCCTCGCCGGGGGAATGACCATGACGAACGAACGAACGCGTCGAGACTTCCTCTCGGACGTCGGCCGAGGGACGCTCATCGCGGCGCTGGGCGGCGGCGCCGCGCAGGAATTGGGCTTGGGCCTCGCTTCCGCCCACGCGGGCGATGCTCGCGACCGCTTGACGTTCGGCCCGCGCGAGGCCCTCGTCGGCCTCATGCAAGAGACCCCGATGGAACGCCTCGTGCCCGTCTTGATTGAGACCATGAAGCAGGGCACGTCGCTGCGCGACCTGGTCGCCGCGGGGGCCTTGGCCAACGCGCGCACCTTCGGCGGCGAGGATTACATCGGCTTCCACACCATGATGGCCATGGCGCCGGCCCTCCATATGTCCGGCGAGTTGCCCGAGGCGCGTCGGGCCTTGCCCGTGATCAAGGTCCTCTATCGCAACACCCAGCGTATCGCCGAATTCGGCGGGCCGTCCAAGGAGGTCCTCCATACCGTCCGGCCGGGCAGCGGCGACGCCGAGTCCCTGCGCGAGGCCGTTCGCGCGCGTCAGATGGAACAGGCCGACTCCACCTTCGCCTCTCTCGCCCAGGGCGAGCCGCGCGACGCCCTGATCGCCGCGCTCCTCGCGGTCCAGGACGAGACCGAGGTCCACCGGACCGTCTTGCCGTATCGGTCCTGGGACCTCCTCGGCCTGATCGGCATGGAACACGCCCAGACCCTTTTGCGGCAATCGGTCCACTATTGCGTCAAGAACGAACGAAACGGCCCAGGCGCCGTGGTGAACTCGGGACCACGCGTCGTCTTGCCACGCCTCTTCGAGAAGTTCGGCCTCGCCAAGAAGACGCCCGGCCGACGTGAGGCCGACGACAAGTGGGTCGACGATTTCAGCCGGACCGTCTTCGAGGGGACGGCCGAACATGCCGCGGAGGCGACGGCGGCGGCCCTGTCGGAAGGCTTCGCGCCCTCGGTCGTGGGTGAGGCCCTGGCCCTGGCCGCCAACCAACTCGTCTTGCGCGACATGGGACGCTACGGAAATCAGATCCAACCGGGCAAGCCCGCCGGGAGCGTCCACGGCGATTCGATTGGCGTCCACGCATGCGACTCCACCAACGCCTGGCGTCATCTCGCCCTGGCCGCCGACCCCCGCAACACGTTCGCATGTCTGATCTTGGGGGCCTACCAGGTGGCCCGCGATCGCGTCGACCGGGGCGGTGACTTCCTGACATGGAAGCCTCGGCCTTGGGGCGAAGACCTGGAGAGCGTTCGGCCGGCGGCGCCCGCCGAGATGCTGGGCGCCCTGCACGAAGCGGTCCGCGGGAACGAGCAAGCCAGGGCCTGCGCGCTCACGTATCGACTCTGCGAAACAAGCGTGGACCCGAATGACATCTTTCAGGTGCTTCTCGGTTACGCATGCAGTGAAGATGGTGCTCTACACGCCGAGAAGTTCTACCGGACCGTCCGCGAGGAGTTCACGGAAACACGCCCGGCGTTCCGCTCACGACATCTCGTGGCGCTGGCCCGTGTCACCGCCAGCGAATACGGCCGACCCGCGCCGGGCTTCGCCGAGGCCAAGGAGCGCCTGGGGGCCTAACGTAACGAACGGGCCTTTCGACATGTTCAGACGCCGCCGCGTTTCTTCCAACTCCAACGCGGCGAGCGTTTCACTTCTTCGAGTTGCTCGCGCAGCCGGTCCGCGAGCCCTTTCGTGAGCGCCTTGCGATCGGTCCGCTTCGCGATCTCGTCCAGGAGGGCGTGAAGGCCCCCTTCGCCCCAGTCCTGTCCGCGATCGAAGTAGTCGATCAGGGCCCGGCCCACGATATGGCCGAAGAGGCCCGCCGACGTACCTTGAGTCAGGGCCCCCGCGACGTGCCCCACCCCCGGCACGAACTTCATGGCACCACCAACCCCGACCCCCACGAGCGTCCCCCACAAGACCGCGCGGCCGCCGTGGAAGAGTTCCGTCGCCAGGTCCTTGACGGCCTCGCGATTGAGGCCGACGTCATAGACGCCGGCGACTCGCCGGACCAGGATCGCCAGGCCGCTCGGGGCCGTGAGCAGGTCGAGCGCTGGGATCGGGTTCACCGCCAGCGCGACCGCCAACGCCGCGGCCGTTTCGTCGGCCACACGCTCCGCGCGTGCCCTTTTTGCCTGCCGCTCGGGTGCTTGCTTGAGCGCCCCCGCCACGCGACGCGACGCTTCCGCCAGGTCTTTCAACTCGGGGGCGGCGGCGGCGATCGCGGCGAGCAAGCGGTCTTCCAGGTCGCTGACTTCCGGCTCGCCGCGCAGGGTCACCACATGGAAGGTGCCGTCGGGTCCTTCGACCTTCTCGCGGACGATCGGCGCGGCGGCCACGGCGACAACGTCATCACCCGCGACCGTCCCGGCCAGCTTCGTCCGCAAGGCGCTGAGGACTTCGGTTTGTTCTTCAGGACTGAGCAGGTCGGTCTTGTTCAGGGCGACCATCAGCGGTTTGCCGGCCTGATGGAGTTCGCGGACGGCCTCGAGCGCGGCGGCGGTCAGGTCCTCGGCCGTGACGAAGAGGACGAGGTCGGCTTGTTTGGCCGCGTCGGTGGCCAGGTCGGCACGGTGGTGCCCGGCCACCTCCTCGATGCCCGGAGTGTCGATCAGGCGTAAGGAGAAAGGCCCGACGTCGGCCGTCAACGCGCGCCAATCCTCGGCGGCGACTTCGTCGGTCGTACCGCCGATGGGTCCGGTCGCGCGCGCTTGGCGATGCGCCAGGGCGTTGATGAGGCTCGACTTGCCCGCGTTGATGATCCCGTAAACGGCCACGTCGAGCTTGGTCGGGGCGTCGTTCACGGAATGACTTTCTTGCGCAGGTCGTCGCGCAGGCGCTCCATCACGGAATCGACCTTGGCCTTCTCCAGGATTTCAGTGATCACGGTCTTGATGCCTCGGTCGCCCCACTGACAGCCGTGTTCGAGATAGACCTTGGATGCCTGGCCGAGGAGGTAGGAAGTCCAAGCGGCCGTACCGCCCATCGTCAGGCCCACCATGCCGTAGCCGACCGCCGTGAGGCCGAAACTCGCCGCCGAGGCCCCCGCGAGCGTCGCCTTGAGTCCGCTCACGACCAGGCGGCTCGTCACGTCTACGACCCCGAGCGCGCCCATCACTTTCACCATGTCTTTGATGAGTCCCGCCGCGGCCTTGCGCGTGAGAGGCAGGCCATAGAGCTTGCTCAGGGCCACGACCATCGCCACGTCAACGGCCAAACCGCCCGCCATGTCGGCGACCGGGATCGGGTTCAGGCCGACGGCCGCCCCCTTGGCCAGGCTGAAGTTCCAAATCAGGCGGTTGGCCGCGTCGTCGCGAATCCGGACCTTGTGCTTGACGATCTCCTCGTGCAAGTCGCCCGCGAACAAGAGCGTGTTCAGCGCGACGAGTGCTTTCCCCTCGCGTTCCAGGACCTCCAAGATGCGCGTCTTGAGGGGCTCGATGATCGGGTCGGGCCGCTCCCATACGACTTCGGTCTTGCCGTTGGGGTGCTGGATCTTGACCCGATAAGGGTCGGGCCGCGCCGCGGTCATCACCACGTCTTCCGGGCGCACCAAGTGGCGCACGCGCTCGTCGCGGATCTTGTTGTAGATTTGGTCGCGGTCGGCGTCGGGATAGCGGTCGATCTGGTTGAAGACGAGGATGATCGGCTTCTGGGCCTCGCGCAGTTCGGAGAGGGCGTCGTACTCGCGGCGCTGCATGTCGGCCGAGATGACGAAGAGGATCAGGTCGGCCCGGCGGGCGACGTCGCGCGCGAGGGCCTCGCGCACTTCGCCGCCGACTTCGTCGATACCGGGCGTGTCGATGAGGATGAGGTTCGGGCCCCCTTCGCCGGGCCCCGAGACGGTGACGCTGTCCCACTTCCGTGCCTGCTTCAAGACGGTCGTGCCGTGGGTGGCCCCGGCCTGGAACGCTTCGCGGCCCAGCAGCGCGTTGAGCACCGACGACTTGCCGCGGCTGACCATCCCGAACGCGGCGATCTCGATGGACTGCTCGTCAAGCTTGCGGGAAAGGTCCCGGAGCTGCGCAAGCTCTTCGGCCAGCGCGCCTTCCTCCTCGGGAGTGAGTTTCAGGCCGTCGAGCGTTTCTTCCAGGCTGTCGCGGGCCCGCTGGATGAGCGCGTCTTGCTCGTCGAGGTGGTCGAGGACCTCGTCCAGGTCGGGGACCGGGCCTTCTTCCAACTTCATCAGCGTTTGGTCCGCGTCGCTCATGCTCTTATCGCTCGGTCGTTGTTAGGGGCGATTTGTCGTCTGGGCAGGCTCGACGCTCTTCGTGACCCGCTGAGTGACCTTTTCTACCGCTTGCATCGCGAATTCCTGAAGGAACTCAGCGCGGCGGTTGAGTTGGAACTGCCGCTCAATGGCCGCTTGCATGCCGCCGTCGCCCCAGTTTTGACCTTGGGCGAGGTATTCGGCGAACGCCTTGCCCGAGATGTTCGTGAGGTAGGCCATGGTCACGGCCTGCACGGCACCGCCGGCCGCGTAGCCGACCAGCGACGACTTGAACAAACCGGCGATCAACGATGAGGCCGCTTCCACGATGCCCAATTTCAAAAGCATCGTTGCCATTTGACCGCCGATCGTTCGCACGTGGGGCATCGCCAGTTCGACGTCGTACACGCGGGCGAGTTCGGAGATCATCTGAAGCTGGACTGCGCCGGTCGCCAGGAGGTCGAGGGCGGGCAGGGGATTGGTGAAGACGGCCGCCGCCGTCACCCATTGGAACTTGTCGATCAACGCTTCGGCCCGCTTGGCGCGTTGCGCGCCCAAGGCGTCGCGCGCGGCCCTGCCGATCATGTGGGCCCGTAGAAGCAGGTTGCCGGCGCGCAGGTGGTCCCCCTCGCGATTGAGGACGACCTCGATGCGCTTCTCCAACGCCGCCAGGTCCGGCTCTTCGGCCTCCAGGATCGTCTCCGTGGTGCCGTCGGCCTTTCGAACGCGCACGTGCATGGGCCGCGGGTTGGCCGCCACGGCCACGATGTCGGCCGGCGCGATCACGCCGTCGAGTCGCTCGCGCAGTTTGGCCAGGATCGCGTCGCGATCGGCGTCCACCAGCCGGTCTTTCTTGTTCAAAACGACGATCGAGCGCTTCCCTTGCTTGGCCAGGGCGACCAGCGGTTCGTACTCGGCCCGAACCAAGTCGTGATCGACCACGAAGAGGACCAGGTCGGCACGCGCCGCCAACTCGCGGGCCTCGACCTCGCGCATCAGGCCCGCTTCACCGATTTCGGACATCCCCGGCGTGTCGGTGACCAGCAGGGTGCCGTCGATGTCGTCCACTTCATACGTGTGCTCGGCGCCTCGTTTGGTCGTGCCCATCACCGCTTCGGTCCGGCCGACCGTCTCACCAAGCAAGGCGTTGATTAACGACGTCTTACCCGCCGAACCTGTACCGAAGACGACGACGTGAAAACGGCGCTGGACGCGATCGCGCTGAAGGGCCTGGACTTCGCCGTCGAGCTTGGCCCGGGCGCCTGTGTCCTCGACCTTGGCGATGATCGCCAGCGCGTGTTCGGTTTGGACCTCGGCCGCCTTGATGAGGTCCGCCGGGGCCTGAACGGGCTTGGCGGGCGGCCCTTCCCCGTGACCGAGCTTCCAAAAGAGACGGGCCGCCATAAGGGCGCACGTGGACGATGCGGCGACGATCAGGCCGATCAAGACAACGGCCATCGGCTGCGACGTTTGGGCGAGTTGCGCGTAGAGACCCTGGACCGAACTGATGAGCCAAATCATCAGGCCGAGGGCCACGATCGCCAAACAGAGAGCCAGGATCAAACGGGAGTGCTTCATCAGCGTCGGCCCGGGGAGCGAACGGGGACAACGACGAACGCCCCCATTCAGGGATTCGTTCGCCGCAAGCGGTCCTTTCATGATCGCCGCCGGAATGTCACGGAAGCAAGGGTCAGGCCAGGCCGACCGATCAAACGGCCTCGTCGGCGACCTTGGGGACGGCGGCCTTGCCGCGCGACCGGGCGAATTCGATAAGCGGCGGCAGGACCGAGATGACGATGATCGCCAAGATGATCAACTTGAAGTTCTTCTGGACCGTCTCCAAGCCGCCAAACCACCAGCCGCCAAGAAGGAAGAGAAGCACCCAGGCGATGCCGCCTGAGACGTTGAATGCGGCGAAGCGCCCGTAGTTCATCTTGCCGACACCGGCCACGAACGGCGCGAACGTGCGCACGATCGGCACGAAGCGCGCGATGATGATCGTCTTGTTGCCGTGCCGCTCGTAAAAGGACTGCGCTGTGAGCAAGTGTTTCTTGTTCAGGAACCACGAGCTCTCGCTCTGGAAGACCCGCGGGCCGACGTGATAGCCGATCGCGTAATTGACGGCGTCGCCGATGACGGCCGCGACGATCAGCAAGACGGCGATCAGAGGCAAGTTGATCGGCGACGCCTCCCGGGCGGCCACCGCGCCGACGGCGAAGAGCAGGGAATCACCGGGGAGGAAGGGGGTGGCGACCAGCCCCGTCTCAGCGAAAACGATCGCGAAGAGCAAAACGTACAGCCAGGGCCCCATCGACCCTGCCAGGTCGTTCACCGTGTCGGGGCTCAAGTGAAGGATGAGCTTGTTGAAAAGGTCTTGAAGAAAAGCCATGAAGGGCCTCGAAGGGGTCGATCAGTTTCGGGGCGCGGGGGCCGGGCCCTCGCGGGGCCGAACGGGCAAGCGGACATTGCGGATGCCGGCCGCCTCGCACGCGGCCAAGACGTCGGCCAGGTCTTGATAGCTCAGCCGGCCATCACCCCGCACGAGCACTCCTTGATCGGGAAAGGCCGCGCGGGCGTCGGTAAGGAACTTCGTCAGGGCGTCGAGATCGTAGGTCTGCTCCTTCACGACCACCACGCCGGGGGCCTTCACCATCAGGTTCAGGTCCTGTGGGGCGGCCGTCAGGGGGGCCGCGTCGGAGACCTCGGGCACGCGCACGACGAACTGGTCTTCGTCCCAATCGTAAAGGCGCGTGGCCGCCATGAAGAAGATCAACAAGCAAAGAACGACGTCCACCATGGGCGTCATGTTGATGTTCGGCAACTCTTCCTGTTGATGAATCTCGGCGAGCAACGCGGGCCCCCTTCCTGCCTGGCCTTGGTGGACGTGGACGGACCAATCAAACGGTCTCGGACCGGCCCAGCGTCCGCGCCTCGGCCCGGGTCGGCTCGTGGGCCGTCATCGGGCGCCGATCGACGGCCGGCCGAACGGGCGGGGCCGGCGGG
>CALLYK010000190.1 GCA_937858365.1 uncultured Isosphaeraceae bacterium
GAGACGGCCGAAGTCCGGCGCATCGGCACGACGGCCGCCGCCTTCCTCCAAGCGGCCTTCAACCGCGAGCGCGGCCGCTTCCGCAACTTCATGGGCTACGACCGTCGCTGGCTGGAAGAAGTCGGCTCCGACGACAGCCAAGGACGGGCCCTTTGGGCCCTGGGCACCTGCGTCGGCCGATCGCGCCGACCCGACCTGCCGGCCTGGGCGGCCCCGCATTTCGAGTTGGCCCTTCCCGCCGTCGCCGAGATGACCTCGCCGCGCGCCTGGGCCTTCGCCCTTCTGGGTATCCACGAGTATTTCCGACGCTTCAGCGGCGACCGCGTGATCGGCCAACTGCGCGAGACCCTCACCGCCCTACTCGTCGCCGAGCACGAAAAGACGGCCACGCCCGATTGGCCCTGGTTCGAAACGATCGTCTCCTACGACAACGCCAGGCTTTGCCAGGCGCTGATCGCCGCCGGCCGCGACGCCGAGGATGAGAAGGCCCTCACGCTGGGTCTGGACACCCTGGAATGGCTCGTGAAAGTGCAACGCGCGCCTCAAGGCCACTTCCGCGCCATCGGTTGCAACGGTTTCTACCCCAAGGGAGGACGACCCGCGCGCTTCGACCAGCAACCAGTCGAGGCCAACGCGACCGTCGGCGCCTGCCTGGCCGCCTTCCGGGCGACCAAAGACACGCGCTGGATGAACGAGGCCCGCGCCGCCTTCGAGTGGTTCCTTGGTCGTAACGACCTAGGCATGGAACTCTACGATTCGACCACCGGCGGCTGCCGCGACGGCCTTCAGGAAGACCGCCTGAACCAAAACCAAGGGGCGGAATCGACCCTTGCCTTCCTTCTCTCTCTTGCCGAGATGAACCTTTTGGAAAACTCCCTGGCGTCATTTTCGGCGGCGCGGTAAGGTCCCGGACCCACGGAAGGGTCCGCAACCATCGTCACCGGGTCATGGGTCGCCGACATGGATGTCAAGCGCACCGGGATCGTCCTCAAGCCCACGAACTCGCGGGTCGTCATTAGGCCGTTCGAACTGACGACCGAACAGCGGGTCGAGAAGATCATCGCGCGCGTCGGCGCCCTCTCCGACTCCGAAGTGGACCACCTCCTCGACGCCGTGATGCGCGACTTCCGCGAACGCCATCAGAAAACACGTGAGTTCCTTCTGCACCGCTTCGAGCAGGTCCGCGAGTTCCTCCTCACCGACCGCCCCCAGAGCGAGGCCCGACGCTTGCTCATCGGCTCGTATTTCTCACAAGAATACGCGCTGGAATCGGCCGCTTTGTTCAATCCGTCGATGGTTTGGCACCCGGACCAATCGGGCCTGCCCGACGGCTCAAGGCGATTCATCGTCAGCCTGCGCGCGACGGGGGAGGGCCACATCTCGTCGATCACGTTTCGATCGGGAACGATCGACGTGCGCAACCGCATTCGGATGGACGAGCCCACGCGCTACGTCACGGCGCCCGACCTCGTGCCCAACGCCCTTTATGAGAAGCACCTTTTCACGCGCAAGCTTGCCGAACTGGGCATCAACGGCACGCTCACCGAGCAAGTGATGGCGGCCCTTTCCGACCAATTCACGCTCCGCGAGTTGGAACGGACGATCGAGAACGTGAAGCGGTACAATCGGGCGCGTCAGCGTGAGTTCGAACCGATCGCCCACACGATGCTTGTTTTGGCGAAGTCGAACTACGAGGTCCAGTTCAGCCCCGAGCTCGACGTCTCGGAGCGGATCATCTTCCCATCGTCGCCGACTGAGACCAACGGTATTGAGGATGCCCGATTCGTCCAGTTCACCCACGACGACGGCCGCGTCACGTACTACGCCACCTACACGGCCTACGACGGCCGCGTGATCCTCCCGCAACTGCTCGAAACGCAAGACTTCCTCCACTTCAAGATCGGCACGCTGAACGGTCCGGAAGTCCGCAACAAGGGGTTCGCCCTCTTCCCGCGGATGGTCCACGGCCAGTACGCGATGCTCTCGCGGCAGGACGGCGAGAACGTCTTCCTGATGTACTCCGACCAACCGTTCTTCTGGTACACCAAGACGGTGATCGCCAAGCCGACCTTTCCTTGGGAGTTCGTGCAACTCGGCAACTGCGGCTCGCCGATCGAGACCGACGCGGGATGGCTCGTCCTGACCCATGGCGTCGGGCCAATGCGAAAGTACGCGCTCGGGGCCTTCCTGCTCGACCTGGAGGACCCGTCACAGGTCGTCGGCCGACTGGAGGCCCCCCTCCTGGAGCCCAACGCGAATGAACGCGAAGGGTACGTGCCCAACGTCGTCTATAGCTGCGGGGCCTTGGTCCACAACCGCGAGCTCATCATCCCTTACGCGATGTCCGACTACGCGAGCACGTTCGCGACCGTGCCCTTGGACGATGTCTTGAACGCGATGACTTGGTGCTGAACCCACACCCGATCGAGTCGCCTCACCGCATTGGGGCCCTGGTCGAATTCTCGCAAGTGGGTCCTTGATCGGCGCCTCGGGAACGTGTCTTCTGGGCGGGCTTCTCTTGGCCGGTTCTTTCGGCCCGCCCCTCTTCTCTTGGAGGCGAGTCGCGTCGGGCGCTCGCGGAAAACCAACATGGTGCCGCCCCACGAGTCGGACTTCGTCCGTCCTTGGTGGTGGACCGTTGACTCAATCCACTTCGTTTCACACCCTGGGAGGCCCCTCATGTTCACGTTACCATCGCGTGTTCGGTCATGGTTGGGAGCGCGCGGCGAACGTCGTGCTTTTCGGCGTCGACTCAACCCGGCCGTCGATTCGTTGGAGGGTCGCGCCCTCCTCAGCGTGATGACCGCGGCCCCGCCCAAGGCCCACGTCGCGGCCATCGCCGCGCCTGTCCAATCGGCCTCGTCCAAGGTCCACGTCCAGGCCGCGAACGAGGCCGACTCCGACCGGTCCAGCACGACCTCTACCGCGTGGACCTGGTACTACAACGTGGACGCCAACTTCCTCACGACCCTGTCCCGAGACCGAAACCAACGCTTCGTGGACCTTCAGGTGGAGAGCGCCTCACCTCTCCGGTTCGACGTGGCCACGGTCTCCAACACGGGCGCCTACTCCAAGACGTGGTGGTATTACTACGGCATCACCGCGGCGCAGATCGGCACCCTCTCGTCCCAGAACAACGCCCGGCTGATCGACTTGGATTCCTACAACGACGCCAACGGTCAGACCCGCTACACCACGATCATGATCCGCAACACGGGCAACGACGCCAAGACATGGTGGTATTACTACAACATCACCCCGAGCTTCCTCGCCAATCGCCTGAGCGTCAATAACGCGCGCCTGGTCGACATCGGCCAGCGGTCCAATGGCAACTTCGACGTGATCATGGTGCCCAACTCGGGCGCCGACGCCAAGACGTGGTGGTATTACTACAACATCACCCCGAGTTTCCTCTCCAATCGCCTGAGCGTGAACAACGCCCGGCCGACCGAGCTCCAGCGCCTTTCCAACGGCAACTTCACCGTGATCATGCAACGCAATTCGGGCCCGCGTTGGTGGTACTACTACGGGATCACGAGCACCCAGGTCCAGTCGTTCGCCACGCAGAACAGGG
>CALLYK010000191.1 GCA_937858365.1 uncultured Isosphaeraceae bacterium
GGGTATTCAAGTCCACACGGCCGACCTGAAGGTCCCAGCGGGCAAGTCGCTAGGGGTGGCCCCATACGACGTGGATGGCGACGGCTGGGTCGACCTGGCCGTCGCCAACGACACGGTCCCCAATTTCCTCCTGCGGAACCTCGGCAACGGAAAGTTCGAGGAGATTGGCGTCGAGAGGGGCCTGGGCCTGGACTCGCTGGGTACGGCGCGCGGGGCGATGGGAATCGACTGGGCCGATTTCAAAGGTGACGGCACACTCGGCCTGGCCATCGGCAACTTCGCCAACGAGATGACCGCTCTTTATGCCAACGACGAGCCTCGCAGTCTCCGCTTCACCGACATGGCCCCACAATACGGTCTGGGCGCGCCCACGCAGCCGCCCCTGAAGTTCGGCCTCTTCTTCTTCGACTACGACCTCGACGGCCGCCCGGACCTTCTCTCCACCAACGGCCACCTGGAGAGCGACATCGCCAAGGTCCAAGCGAGCATGACTTATGCTCAATCTGCACAGTTGTTCTGGAACTCGGGGGTCTCGGGCCGCTCGTTCTACACGCTCGTGCCGGCGGACGTGATCGGCCCGGACCTCTACAAGCCGATCGTCGGCCGCGGCAGCGCCTACTTCGACATGGACGGCGACGGCGACCTCGACGTGGTGATGACCAGCAACGGTGGGCCCGCCCTCCTCTTCCGCAACGACGGCGGCTCGGCCAACCATTGGGTCCGGCTCCAACTGGTCGGGACCAAATCGAACCGCGACGCGATCGGCGCCAAGGTCACGCTCAAAGCGGGTGGTCGCACGCAGTCCGCGCAGCATTTTCCGGCGAAGGGATATCTCTCGTCGGTCGAGGGGGTGCTCACGTTCGGGCTGGGACGGGCGACGCGTGTCGATGAGGTCGAGATCCAGTGGCCCTCAGGGAAGTTGACCTCCTTATCAGACCTGGAGGCCGACAAGGTCCATCGCTTGGTCGAAGACTCGGGCGACTCGGGTTGACGGACGCTTCCCTGACGGCGACACCTCCGTTAGATTACAACCAAGTCGACCCGGCCCGCGCCGGGGTGGTGTTGATCCAAGCCATGTGGGCCCAGGCGCCGAGGACCACCGGCCCGCGGGGTGATTTTTCGTGGGAAACGGGATGGCTCATGGGACCGGAGCGTCTGGCGGCAAGGTACCGCGAAATCCAGGAATACGTCGGTTGGACCGACGAAGACGTTGAGCTCGTGCGAGAAGCGGCCCCGCACTTGCGGCCCCATTTGCCGGCGCTTGTCGACGATTTCTACGACGCGATCCTGCGGTCCTCCGCCGCGCGTGGGGTCCTGACGGGGGGCGAACGCCAGATCGAACGACTCCGCAATAGCTTGCACCAATGGCTTGAAGACCTCCTCGCGGGCGTTTACGACCAGGAGTACGTTTCGCGACGCTGGCGCGTGGGCCAGCGTCATGTGGAGATCGGCCTGGACCAGGTCTTTACAAATCTGGCCCTGGCGCGACTTCGCGCTGGGGTTTGTCGTATCTTGTTGGAGGTGGGCCCTCCGGAGGGCACCGCCGACCCGGAGGCCCTCATCAGTTTGAACAAGTTGCTCGACATGGACCTGGCGATTATCGAAGACGCCTACCAGGCCGAACACCTCGCTCGTAGCCAAGTGGCCGAGCGCCTGGCCACACTCGGACAAGTCGCCGGCGGCGTCGCGCACGAGCTGCGCAACCCGCTCAACGTCGTCAAGACGTCGGTCTATTTCCTTCGGCACGCCAAACACCTCACGCCCGAAAAGCAAGAGGAACACTTCCATCGGATCGAAAAGCATGTGGACCTCGCCGATCGCGTGATCACGGCCTTGTCCAACTTCGCCAAGATGCCCACGCCCCACATGCGGCCGGTCTCGCTGGAGGCAGCGGTTGCGGACGCGCTCGACGCGTACCCGACCACGCCAGCCGTGAACGTCACCTGCGTGACCACCGGGAAGGCCCCCTGGGCGATGGCTGACCCCGACCAATTGCGGATCGTCTTGGGCAACCTCATCCGCAACGCGTGCGACGCCATGCCCGGCGGTGGCCCCTTGCGCTTCGAGGCCCGGCAACAGGAGAACGAGGTGGAACTCAAGGTGAGCGACGAGGGCACGGGGATCGCCCCGGACGTCCTCTCGCGTGTCATGGAGCCGCTTTTCTCCACCAAGGCCCGCGGCCTGGGCCTGGGCCTCTCGATCGCCCGCTCCATCCTCGAAAAGAACCGCGGCGGCCTCGTCGTAGCCAGCGCGCTGGGACAGGGCACCACCTTCACCTTACGCCTCATGGCGGCACCCGACCAGGACGAGATTGAAACATAATCAGGTGTAGTATGCGTATTCTTGTCATTGATGACGAAGTGGACCTTTGTGAGAACATGCGCGACATCCTGGGCGACCTTGGCCACGACGTGACGATCGCCCACGACGGGCCTTCCGCCCTCGAAGTCGCGGCCAGTTCGCCCCCCTTCGACGTGGCCCTCATCGACCTAAAAATGCCGGGCATGGACGGGCTGACGCTTTATCGCGAGCTGAAGCGCCGGCGCCCCGCGATGGTCGCCCTGCTGGTCACGGCCCACGCGGGCGGCGACACCCACGATCGCGCGGCAAGGGAAGGGGCCTTCCGTGTGGTCCCCAAGCCGGTGCATTTCCCGGCCCTCCACGCACTGCTCGACGAGGCCCTTGGGCGCCCCCTCGTGCTCGTCGTGGACGACGACCGTGACCTTTGCGAGAACCTCCACGACCTACTCCGAGAGCGCGGCTATCGCGTCGCCCTGGCCCATACCGAGGCCGACGCCCAAGCCCAATTGATCGACAATCGCTTTCAAGCCGTATTCATCGACATGAAAATGCCCGAAAGCGACCCCGCTCGACTGTTCGAACTCGCCCGCGTCACCAACCCGGACGCTCGCACCCTGCTGATCACCGCCTTCCGACCCGAAATGGACGGCCTTATCGACGCGATCCTCGCGCGCGGCGCCGACGCCGTCTGTTACAAGCCCTTCCAGGTGCCCGAGCTTCTGGGCACGCTGGAACGCCTGCTGGTTTCAGAGGGCCCCTCGGGGGCCGCCTGATCGACTCCCGCACAGGACCGAAGATGTCACGAGACCCCCTTTCGATCCTGATCGTCGAAGACGACGGAGATGCGCTCGCCAACCTGCGCGTCATTCTCGAACTCGACCGACACCAGGTCGCCACCGCCTCGACCGCCGCTCAGGCCCTCGAGCGTTCCGAAGAGGAGTGGCCGGCGTTCTCCGCCATCATCCTCGACCGCTTGCTCCCCGACAGCAATTGCGACGACCTCCTCCCCAAACTGCGCAAGGTCGCACCCACCGCCGACGTGATCGTCGTCACAGGTCGACAAGACATCGAAGGGGCCATCGAGGCCCTCCGCCTAGGCGCGGCCGACTCCCTCCTCAAGCCGATCAGCCCCGAGATGCTCCGGGCGAGCCTGTCCCGGATCGCCGACCGTCGTGGCCTCACGCTCGCCAAGGAACGTAGTGACGCCGCCTTCCGCAACCTGATCGACGCCGCGCAGTGCATGATCATGCTCTTTCGGTCCGATCGCACCGTCGCCTACGTCAACCCCCACGCGGAGGCACTCACCGGGTACCGCGCCGGCGAGGTCGTTGGCCATCACGCCATCAGCTTCTTCTTCGACCCACCGCAGTATCCGGCGACCAGCCGGGTCCTGGATCGCGCGCTCGCCGGCGAGACCATCGACGGCTACGAGAACCAACTACGCTGCCGCGATGGGTCCCATCGCGAACTGCTCTGGAATTGCCGGATGCTTACCGATTTCGAAGGAGGACCAGCCCTTCTCGTCGTTGGCCACGACATCACCGCCATCAAGGAGGCCCAACGCAGGGCCCTGCAAGCTGAACGGCTCGCGGCCATCGGCCAGATGGTCGCCGGCCTGGCCCACGAGAGCCGCAACGCGCTGCAAAGAAGTCAGGCTTGCCTGGAAATGCTCGCCCTAGCCGTGAAGGACCGGCCCGCCGCCCTCGACCTCATCCACCGGCTTCAACATGCTCAAGACCACCTCCATCACCTTTACGAGGACGTTCGCGGGTACGCGGCCCCCATCACCCTCGATACACGACCCAGCGACCTGGCCGAGATCTGGCGCGAGACCTGGTCCAACCTGATGGAAACACGCCCCGGTGCGCGAGCCACACTCCACGAGGTCCTCGCCGCAACAGACACACTCTGCCGAGTCGACTCGTTCCGCATGGGCCAGGCCTTCCGCAACGTCCTGGAAAACTCGCTCGCCGCCGGCGACGGTAACGTCCAGGTTGAAGTACGCGCGGATGACACGGAAATGGCCGGCCAGCCGGCAATCCGACTCGCCTTTCGAGACAACGGGCCGGGCATCCCTCCCCGGGACCGCCGCGAGGTCTTCGAACCGTTCTTCACCACGAGGGCCCGCGGCACTGGCCTGGGAATGGCCATCACCCGTCGTGTCGTCGAGGCCCACGGCGGCAATATCCAAGTGGCGGACGAGGGGCCGCCGGGGACCGCCTTCCTCATCACCTTACCACGAGGTCTGTGATGACTCGCACCCTGCGAATCGCTGTCGCCGATGACGAGCGTGATATGCGAGATTATTTTCAAATGATATTGCCAACAATGGGACATGAGGTCGTCGCGGTCACATCCACGGGCCGCGAGTTGGTGGACGCCTGCCGCGCCCATCGGCCCAACCTGGTGATCACCGACATCAAGATGCCCGACATGGACGGCATCGACGCGGCCCAGGAAATCGCCCGAGAGGTCCCCATCCCGGTGATCCTCGTCTCGGCCTACCACGACCCCGACATCATCCGCCGCGCCGAGACCGATCATGTCTTGGCCTATTTGGTCAAGCCCATCAAGCAAGCCGACCTGGAGCCGGCCATCGCCATCGCCCTTCGCCGCTTCGATCAATTCCAGACGTTGACCAAGGAAGCCGCCGACCTGCGTCAGGCACTGGAAGATCGCAAGACCATTGAACGAGCCAAAGGTGTCTTGATGCGCAAGACGGGCCTCGACGAAAACGACGCCTTCCGCCGACTTCAAAAACTCGCCAGCGACAAGAACCTGAAACTCGCCCAGATCTCTCACATGATCCTTACCGCTGAGGAGGCGTTCGCCTCGGGTCCCAACTGACATTGGCCCGTAAAGGTCACTTTGTGGGCGGAGAAATGCACCACAAAGTCACGAAGAAGACAAAGTAGAAAAGAAAACATCTGATTAGAAACAACGCGAGACTTGAAAGGGAAGGGCCGACAAGTACTTATCTTCTTCGTGTTCTTTGTGTCTTCGTGGTGCTACTTCCCCTCGGAAGGCCTGGCAGGGAATGAAGCGATCCACAAAGACACAGAGAAGCGGTGGGCCTGGGCACATGGTCATCCAAGCAGGTCTTGGATCGGTTGACCCGTTGAGCCGATGGTCACGGGCCGTCCCGCTCGGTTGACGAAGGCCGTGTCGGGGTCGAGACCCATGGCGCGGTAGAGCGTGACCAGGAAGTCTTGAGGCTTGATGGGGTTGTCCTTGGGGAACTCCCCGCGCGCATTGGACGCGCCAATGGCCTTCCCCTGGGCGAAGCCGCCGCCGGCGACAAGGACGCTCATCACCTCACCCCAGTGGTCGCGCCCGGGGACCGGGTCGGCGCCCGGGACGCCCCCCGCGTTGATTCGCGGCGTTCGGCCGAACTCGCCCATCACGATGACGACGGTGCTGTCGAGCATACCCCGCGTTTCCAGGTCTTCCACGAGGCTGCCCACGGCGTTGTCGAGCACGGGCAGCACGGAGCGCGAGAGCTTCTCCAGGCTGCTGTGCCAGTCCCAACCGCCATAGGTGAGGGTCACGAATCGCACGCCTGCTTCCACCATCCGGCGAGCCAAGAGGGCGCTCTGGCCCCATTGGTGGCGTCCGTAACGGTCGCGGAGACGTGGGTCTTCCTTCTTAAGGTCAAAGGCGGCCCGTGCGGCGGGACCCGAGATCATGTCGTAGGCTTGCGCTCCGAAGCGGTCGAGGCCGTCCATCAGGCCGGTAGCGTCGGCGTCGCGCCTGGCCTGGTCGAACGTCGCCAAGAGTCCGCGGCGGCCGTCGAGGCGATCGACGTTCGTCCCACCGGGTAAGGCGAGGTTGGGCACCTGGTAGCCTTCGGAGTTGGGGTCGCCGTCGGCCGAGAACGGGTTGTAGGCGACACCAAGATACGCAGCCCCGTGATAACCGGGGGCCAGGCCGACCGAATGTGTGTTGGGTAGGCCCACATACGCGGGCATCCCTGAGCGTTTGGCCCCCTTCATCTTGGCGATGATCGAAGCGGCCGACGGATACTGGGGCGCGAGGTTCGCCGCGTTCGAGCCGAGGTAGCCGGTCAGCATCCAGTGGGCCGCGGCGAAGTGGTCGCCATTGTTGTGGTGCATGGAACGAATGACGCTCATCCGGTCCATCAGGCGGGCGTGATACGGGAGCATCTCCGAGACCTGGATGCCCGGCACCGCCGTGTCAATCGCCTGAAGGGGCCCGCGATATTCGCTCGGGGCCATCGGCTTGGGGTCGTAAGTCTCATGCTGGGGTGGACCACCGTCAAGCCAAACCAAGATCACGGATAGGTCTTTGGGACCAGGAATCTCCTGCGACCGGGCCAACGCCTTAGCACGAAGCCAATCCGGAAGGGTCAAACCAAGGGCCCCAAGGGTCCCCACGCGCAGCAGGTCTCGTCGCGAAGGGCCGGGACACCGCGTCCGACGATCGACGTCGCTCATCTCATTCCCTCCTCATTGGTCGACATTCATGGACCATTCATTGTTCGTTATTCGGGCTAGGACGAAGGCCCCTGGGTCCTCTTGGTCGTGCGTCGTCTCCCCAGTCCGAACCGATCCAGCCGACGGCCCCTTGGGGCGATCCGCTCGCGAACCTCACGGGGCCGCTGACCGCGTGCGACCGACGGCCGACGAGACGGCTCAGTCGTTGAACTGGAATTCCTTCGCGTTGATGAGGGCCCAGAGGATGTCTTCAAAGGCCTCTTTCTTGCGGTCGGGCCGCGACTCGATGTGATGGAGGGCGGCGGACTTCTCGGTGTTGGAAGGCCGTCTCGCGAAGGCCATCCAGAAGAGGTCGTCGATCTTGTCGGCGTCGGGTCCTGGGTCTTTGGCCAGCTTTTCGGCCCGGGCGCCCGCGGCCGTCAGTTTCTGATGGACCTCGTTGGAGTTGAGGAGAAGGAGGCTTTGGCCGAGTGTGGCGTCGGTCACGCGTTCGCACTCGCAGGCAGTGTCGCGTTTGGGCCGGCCGAAGGCGTCGAGGAACGAGGAAGCGACGCTTTCGTCCGGGAGCTCGATGGCCCGAGTACCCACGGGTAAGCCGCCGAAGGTCGTCGGCGCGTTCGTCACTTGGGCAATCGCGTCGAGGAGCACTTCCGCTGATAGCCGCTTGGGATAGAAGCGGGCGAAACTCTGACGATCGCGCGCATTGGTCTCGTTAGGCACGCTTGAAAGTCCGT
The DNA here is from genome assembly GCA_937858365.1 of uncultured Isosphaeraceae bacterium. Classification (GTDB taxonomy): domain Bacteria; phylum Planctomycetota; class Planctomycetia; order Isosphaerales; family Isosphaeraceae; genus CALLYK01. The sequence goes on from CALLYK010000191.1 coordinate 7,490, forward strand.
AGAGCTGACTCGTCGTAATCGTCTTGACGAGGTGTTTCAGATCGTGGCCCGATCGGACGAAGTCTGTGGCCAGGGCCTCCAGTAACTCAGGGTTCGTGGGTGGGTTGCTGACACGCATGTCATCGACAGGTTCGGCAATGCCGCGATTGAGGAAGTGGGCCCAGTAGCGATTCACGAGGGCCTTGGCGAAAAACGGGTTGTCGGGGTGCGTGAGCCAATCCGCCAACTTCACTCGCGGGTCTTCGAGTGGGGCCGCGGTCATCTCCGGGCCGCCGAGTGCTTTGGGGGCCATCACCTTGCCCGACTTCGGGTGGTTCACACCACCCGTCCGGGACAGGAAGATCGCCTCCTCGCCGGGCACCTGGCCGTTCGATTGTTGGCCTGGGGGCAGCTTCCGACCAATCCGCGCGAAGAAGGCGGCGAGGCCGTAATAGTCGTCTTGCGACCAGACCTCGAACGGGTGGTGGTGGCACTTGGCGCACTGGACCCTCATGCCCATGAAGACCTGGGCGGTGTCGTCCACGAAGGCGTCGGGCGTGCGCAGACGGCGATACCACACGACCGGCGGTGTCGTCTCCGCTGTGCCCGTGGCCGTGAGGACCTTCCTTACCAGTTGGTCGTAAGGGACGTTGGCCGCGATCTGAGCGCGGAGCCAGTCGTGAAGGCGATAGGTCCCGCGCTGAAGGCCCGCGTTGTTTTCACGCTTGTTCCGTAAGAGGTCACCCCACTTCACCGCGAAGAAGTCCCCGTATTCGGGGCGATCGAGCAAGCGGTCGATCAGGTTGCTTCGCTTCTCCGGGGCGGTGTCGGCGACGAACGCGCGCGTCTCTTCGGCGGTGGGCAAGGTGCCGGTGATGTCCAGGCTGGCGCGTCGGATGAATTCGGCGTCGGTGCAGGGGGGTGATGGAGAAAGGCCCAGTGCCCGCCACTGCTGAGCGGCGAGTTCGTCCACGAAGTTGTGCGGGGTGAACTCGGAGGTACCCAAGGCGCCGGTCGCGAGGGGGACGGTCACGCGGGAGACGGCCACGAGCCCTTGGTAGCGGGCCATCACGGCGACTTGTCCGGCAAGCTCGCGCGTGGCGACCCGACCCGAGTCAGTCACGTTGAGGACCTCGGGATCGTTGGCCAGGTATTGAGCGCGTCGTGTCACGTCCTCGGTCGAGTCGTCGCTGTAATGGGCCGTGACGATCAACTGAAGCCCCTCACCTCCAGGTCCGAGCACGCGGGCCTCCGGCCAAATGGTGATCTTGGAAAGCGTTGGGGCATCGCTTGGCCCGAGCGGCATCCCGGCGGCTATCCATCGCGCGATCAAGCGATACTCGTGGCTGTCCCGCTCCAACTTCCGGCCGCCGCCGTGCGGTTCTCCGGCAGTCGCCTTGGTCAGTAGGAGACTCCGCTCAGGGGCCGGTGGGAAGAGTCGCCGGCCTCGGGCCTCCAGGACCAGCGTCTCATAGTCGAGGAGCGGCTCAAACCCCAGAAGGCTGAGCCGAAAGCCGTTCTGACCGCTCGCCTTGCCGTGGCAACCGCCCGAGTTGCAACCGAGCTTCGTGAAGAGCGGCACGACCTGATGTGCGAAGTGGATCGGCGGGGGTTGGGTGACTTGAGATACGACGACAGGCACATCAACGATTTGGCCTCGGACTTGGATGGTCACGCGGGTCGTGCCGTCACCTTTGGCCACGATCATCCCATCCGGTCTTACCGATGCGATGGCGGGGTCGGAGGAAACGAAGGCCGCTTCGGGGGTCGTGTCGATCGGGTCGCCACGTTCAGGACGGAATTGGACCGCCAGCTGCTGGACTGCCTCGGGACCAATCAGGGACACCCGGTCGGGGACCACCTGGATCGCCGGACCGTCGGCTCGCGCGTCATCCCACGTTATGAAGACCAAAAACAACGCGAGAAGTGTCCGTGCTTTCAGTGAGAAGTCGTAAATCAAAGGAGGGGTCTCTCGGTGCCGGACGTCGCGCTGGAGATCATCCATCTCCCCCGAATGTAAGAACCGGCGACCTTTTGGGCAAGCCTTGTTCAACAAAGGATGGTGATTGGGAGGAGCCGCAAACAGTGCATGGATGTGTGACGTAAGAGGGATTGCACCTTCCTGTGGACAGGGATCGGGGCGGGGCCTTACAACCGCTAGGGCGAGATGGTCCTGGTCGCAAGGAGGTACGGGGTCTTCAACGGTCCCCGACGCGGCCCAGGACCCACTGTGGACGAGGGTGTTTGCGACGATGTCACGATTCATGACTCACGAGCAATGCAGGCGGTTCGGGGCCCGGCCGCCTCTGGGCGTCCTGAGGTTCGAGCCCATCCAGAAGCGCTTGATCTGGGGGGGGCGCCGCCTGGCGGACCTGCTGGGAAAGCGTCTGGGGCCAGGAGCGGACTACGCCGAGAGCTGGGAGTTGTCCGACCATCGTGACGATATCAGTATGGTCGCGGAAGGACCGCTCGCGGGGACCAGTTTACGTCAGTTGGTCGAGGAGCGAGCGTTGGACCTCTTCGGGCCGTCCCTCGCGAATTGCAGGCAGTTCCCCCTTCTTGTGAAGTTCCTGGACGCTAACCAGACGCTCTCGGTGCAGGTCCATCCCGATGATGAGCAAGGCCGCCTTCTGGCCAACGACAACGGCAAGACCGAGGCGTGGGTGGTCATGCATGCCGAGCCGGGGGCCCTGATCTATGCGGGTTTGCGTGCGGACGTCGGTCGCGATGAGTTCGCCAAGGGGCTGGAGACGGGTCAGGTGGAGCCCCTACTTCATCGATTCGAGGCAAGGCCCGGTCAGTGCATCTTCATTCCGGCCGGGACGGTCCACGCGATCGGCGCCGGCGTGGTCTTGGCCGAAATCCAGCAGATGTCGGATGCGACCTTTCGCGTCTTCGACTGGGGACGCGAAGGCCCCGACGGCAAGCCCCGTAAGCTGCATCTGGATGAGGCACTGGTCGCCACCGACTTTACGCGCGGTCCGGTGAGCCCCATCAGACCCATCGTGGCTCATCACCCGGCAGGAATGCTCGAACGCCTGGTCCGATGTCCCCAATTCGTCCTGGAGCGCCTTCAATTACGCGACGTCGGCACGGTTGGGACTGCCGACCGTTTCACCATTGTGATCTGTCTAAGGGGCTCGGCGGAGGTTGGTCCCGAATCGTCTCGGACCCTCCTGAAGTTCGCCGAGACCCTCCTTCTGCCGGCCGATCTCGGTCCCTGCGAGTTGAGGCCCGCGCCGAGCGGTTGCGACCTCCTTTTGGCCACGGTCCCTTGATGGTCCGGACCCTCTGGAAGACCCATGAATCTCGCGTCGAACTCACGCATCGGACCGCGAATCCTCCTACCGAAAGCGTTCACCTGCGCCTTTAGTCCGTCCAAAATCGGCCTGGCGGCGGCGGGGCTTTCCCTCACCTGGATCGTGAATCGTCTTCTGGACTGGGTCATCCCCGGCACGCCTTCTCTGGCCCCTGGCGTGACGCAAGCCCTCCCCAAAGTGAACGCAGCGGCCTTGGCCGACCCCGGGCGTTTGTTTGTCGATTGTCTCTGGGCCTTATGCCAACCCGCGAAGGTCTGGATCAAACCGTTTCCGGCCCTTTTTCAGTTGGATTCGGCCGGATTGATGGCCCATCATGGCCTCTCGGGTCTACTCGTCCTGGCGATCTGGGCGGTCATTGGCGCCTCGATCGTGAGGATGACACTGGTCCAGGTCACACGACCCCACCGGCAAGGACTCGGGCCGATCCAGGCCCTCACGTTCGCGATGAAACGGTCCGGGTCGCTTGCCGCCGCACCCTTGGTCCCTCTCGTTGGGGTCGCGAGCATCACCGCGATGACCGCGGCCTTGGGACTACTCTACAGGGTCCCTGGGCCGATCGGGATCATCGGCGCGGGGCTCCTGGGCTTTCTGCCGTATTTGGGGGGTCTGGCCAGCGCGGTCTTCCTCGGGGGCCTGGCCCTGGGCTGGCCACTCATGGTGGCGAGCGTGGCGGCCGAGGGTGAGGACGGCTTCGACGCGTTCAGTCGCGCCTTCGCGTTCGCAACGCAGCGCCCTCTGAAGTACACGGGATATGCCGTGATCGCATTGCTTTTGGGTGTGCCCGCCATCATTGGTGTCTCTCTTTTGACCGATGCGACCTCGCAACTGGCCGCCTGGGGCCTCGCGATCACAGCTCCGGACGATGTCCTGATGCCACTTCTGCAACCGACCCCGGGTCCCTCAGATTCGGCGACGGCCGCCAGTCTCCACGCCTTCTGGCGCGATGGACTTCAAATCGTGTCCTTCTCCTTCGTTTTCGTCTTTTTCTGGACCTCCGTCTCGCTCATCTACCTCCTTCTGCGACAGGACGTGGACGGCGTGGAATGGGACGACATTGCCGACGACGGTACCCCCGAATCGGAGGAGATACATGGGACAAATGGCGAGAAGACCCATGAGGCCGTGGACCCGATGCTCATCCTTCGCGGCTGACACCTCGCGGAAATCGACTCGCCGCCCATTCCCCACGACGACCTCCCTCAAGCACGACCATATTGGACCTTGATATCCAATTTGGCCGAAGCTAGAATCGGGGGAGTCATTAAGAGGAGGTGCGTCATGCGCTGGGGCATGTGGACCGGTTTCCCGTGGTTCGTGGCGACAATGCTCGCGAGTCAGGGGTTCGGGCAGGAATTGCCCTACGAGCGCGACCCAATCGCCTACCTGACCGCGCCGGTGGCGGACCCGATCGCCCAGCTCGATGCGAAACTCGCGTCGGGCGAAGTCACCTTGGAGCGCGATCGCGTTCGGGGCCTCTTGCCGGACCTCCTGAAACACTTGCATGTCTCCCCCACTTCGCAAGTGCTCGTTTTCAGCAAGACGAGTTTCCAGCACACGCGTATCGCACCACAATCTCCGAGGGCCATCTACTTTGGGGACGATGTGTACGTCGGCATGGTGAAGGGGGGCGATTACCTCGAAATATCAGCCGTCGATCCCGAGCAAGGCGCGGTCTTTTACTTACTGGACCAGAGTAAGGAGACCCCGCGATTCGAGCGACAAACCCACACATGCTTGGCCTGTCATTCTTCGGCGAAGACCCAGGGGGTGCCGGGTCATCTCGTGCGATCGGTCTTTCCCGACA
>CALLYK010000192.1 GCA_937858365.1 uncultured Isosphaeraceae bacterium
GCTCGGAAAATAGGAGCGAAACGTTCGACTGAGGTCCGCTTCGTTCATTTTCATGGGTTCGGGTGCCGCCAACGGCGGCATTACGGGTGACACCGAATTTCCGTCCGTCGAACACAAGAGGTTTCCCGATTGATGCCCCGGGTGGTCCCTCCCGAAACGAAGCTGGGGTACTATCAAAAGGGTCGTGACGATCGCGCGGGCGTTTGCGGTCTCTGCGACGTCTTCGCACGCCTTCTCGCCGGTTGCTCACCTCGACACGGCGGACTGTTCCACGTGGAACATTTCGGTGGACCAGGTTGAGTTTCGCGGCGATTGGTCTTTACTGAGGAGACCTGCGACCGCTTCTACTTGGGTGCCTTCTTGAGGAAGTCGAGGAAGCGCGTTTGCAGGGCGTCGGGTGTGGTGCCCAGTCGCTCGAAGAGGGGTTTGGCGGGTCCTCCTCGACGGTAGTTCCCGCGGTATGCGTCCGCGATGTAGTCCAGAAACTCGTCGCGGTAGCGGCCTTGATCGCCTTGCATCAGGAAGACGGCCAAGGCCATCGCTTGTGCGTAGTTCAGATAAACGTCGCCGCCACCAGCGCCGTCGAAGCGGGTCCGGCTCATGGCGACGAACTTGTCCAGGGGGACGCACTCGCCCCGCTCGACCAAGCGCTCGCGCGCCAGGGCCAGGCGCGGCCCCACGAAACCGCCGATTTCCAGGGCCCCGTCGGGGAGCGCCTCCAGGGTCTCGAAGTAAGTCCCCAGGCCCTCGAAGACCCAGTATTGGCCGACGTTTGACTCATGTCCGCTCTTGGGACCACTCTCGAAAAGGAGTTGGTGCGAGGCCTCGTGATACAAGGTGGCCTCAACGGGGACCGGACCCGCGTCGTCGCGATAGAAGTAGCTGCGCCCGACCTCGCCTCGTCGTCGGGCCGGGTCGAAGCGCCCGAGTTCCAAGTCCACACCCTGACCGTGCAGGCGCTTCAGGTAGTTGACGTATTCGGCCTTGTCGCCGAAGTACCAGACCTCATGGGGCTTGACCGCGGTTGGGGCCTTCCCCGAATAGCGTCGGGCCAAAGCGCCTTCCGCGCCGAGGACGTCGGCCATGAGGGAGTGAAAGGCCTGGTGGAAGTGCTCCAGTTGCCGGCCGAACGCGATGGCTCGGGCCAGGGGCACATCGGTCTTGATGAAGAAGTGGGCGGTGGTGATCTCCCACCCGTGGAGGATGTCCGAACGGAGGGCGTCGGCGTCGGCGGCGGGGAGCCACTGTTCCGGCTTGCCGCCGACCACGCGTCCGGGAAGCAGTCCTTGTTCGAGGCGAGGCACCCAGTCGGCATCGATCCATCCATAAGTCGGATGGTCCACTTTCTTGCGCTTAAGCATTTCGATGGCGAAGGGGGTCGCCCAGCCCCCTTGATGGGCCACGTAGCCGAGAAGACGGCGGGCCTCGGCCTGGTCGGGCCGTCGGTCGATGACCCCGCGCAGGCACTCATCGGCGATGGACGGCCGGCCCACCTTCGCGGCCCGTCCAGCCAGTTCGAGAAGCTCCGTTGCCGCGCGGTCGCGCGCCTTGGCGGCCTCGGGGTGCCGCGGCACTGTTGGAAGGCTCGGCAGACCCTTGTCGGGACCGGGTACGACCTCCGGAAGGGGCAGGAAGCGCCAGGCGCCGTTGGGCGATTCGGCGGGCCCCATCAAGGCCCGGACCTCACTGGCCCGGGCCTTTTCGCCGTCCTTTTCCAGCTTTTCGAGCAAGGTTGCGAGGGCGGCCCCCTCCCGCGCGCGGACCGCTTGGATCTCCCGCCGGAGGTCGGCGGCCGAGTCGGGGAACTGCGTGAAGGCGAGCAAAGGGACCAGGGCGAACGTCACGTTGGGCCTCGCTTCTCGCTCGGGCCGGTTGGGCCCTGGTCTGGACGGAATTCAGGGTTCGGCGCAGAATGCCGCCCCGCGGGTCGGTGGACGGCCCGCCGCGCCACTTTATTCGATTTTGCGAGGACAAGCGATGCCGGGTCGACGTCCCGCCGGGTTCGCCGCGCTGTTGGTCGTCTGCGTGGCCGCTTGGTTGCTCTCCAATGCGGGGAATGCCCCGCTCAGAGCGGGCGACCCCGTCCCAACGGACGAATTGAACGAATCGGTCCGCAAGCTCCGAGAAGCGGCCGACTTGGCGCGCTGCCAGGTGACTTCGGGCCCGATCGCGCTCGTACCGCACCCGATCAGTAAGTCGCTCCACCCGGTGGATGCCGTCTATTACCTCGACTATCGAGGCGCTCGCTTGCTTGCGTCGGTCCCCAACGCGGTGAGCACCGTCTCCGAGACGGCGAACGCGTCGGAACGGATCACGTCCGATTTCGCCGAGCGCGACCTGGCGACCGACTTTCAGATACCGCCCGGCGTCGAGCCGACCTTTCACATGACGGTCGCGCGCCTGGGTTTCGCCAACGGCGGTTGGGCCCCTTTGTATGTCTTTGAATCGGCGACCAACCAGGTCGCCGCGTATCGAGTCAAGCCCCAGATGGAAGGCACCGTGAACAAGACCCAGATCATCCTCCTGGAGCGGAAAACCCTGGGCAAGACCGCGTTGCCGTCGCTCCGATGACCCAGGACGGATAAGACCGGGAATGCGGAAGGATGGAGGCGCCGCGACGCGCCTTCCGGACAAGATCAACCGCACAAACCAGCCTCTCGCAAGGCAGCGATCGACTTGGCGACGACTGACGCCAGGGGACCGTCAGTGTCGATCGAGCGGCTGACCAGGCCGTCGGGGGCCTTCCAGTCCTCCCACTGGTCGGCCAGATGACGATGGACCTCCCAGGTCGCGTCGGAATGGTCGCCCCTCCGCTCCTCTAGCCTTGCGCGGACGATCTCGGGAGGGGCCTGACAGACAAGGAGGACCGCGGGGACACCGTGGTCGAGTGCGAGTTTCACGAGGAGTCGTCGATGGACCGCCTTCAGAAAGGTGGCGTCCATCAGGGCCCGTCCGCCTTGAAAGAGACGATCGGCCGCGCGCTGGCAGCAAGCCTGATAGACCAGGTCCTGAGCTTCGTCGGCGTATGAGACCGGAGAGCGGCCCTCCTTTCGGACCTGGTCGGTCTGGATCAGATCGAGTCCGGCTTCTTCGGCCAAACGGCGGGCGAGCGTGGACTTGCCCGTGCCCGGCAAGCCGCCGATGAGGACCAGGCCGGGCCGTCGCCCTGGTGGTCCCAACTCGCCAAGGGCCTGCAAAAAGCGGCCTCGCGCACGGTCCGCGGCCGACCCTCGCTCGGCCCGCGGGACCTCGGGCTCGCCTTCGAGAAACAAGTCGACCTTGGCCCGAACCAGGGCCCGATAAGCCTTGTAGAAGGCGAGCAGGGCGCGTCCCTCGTCGTCTTGGCGTGATGCGAACCAGTTGTCGGTCAAGATGCGGCCAAGGTCGCGCCGGCCTCGAAAGTCGAGGTCCATGCCGAGGAAAGCAATGTCGGCGACCGGGTCGGCGTATCGCAACCGAGGCGAGAACTCGATCGCGTCCACGATCAGGATGGTGCCTGAATCGTCCAGATAGACATGGTCGAGGCGTAGGTCCCCGTGGGTGTCGCGCGGCACGAGGCGATTGGCCCGGCCGTCGATGACGGGTGTGAGTTCCTCCAAGAGTTGTTCAGTCCGTTCCCGCAGACGGCGCAGGACGGCGGGATGGACCGAACCGGAGCGTTCTAATTCGGAAGGGGCGAGGTTCGCGCGGACGAGCGCCGCCACGGCGTCGGCGCTCGCCGCGTTCGAGATCGCGGGACCGCCCTCGGCGACCCGATGAAAGGACGCGAGGCGCTCGGCCAGCGCTTGGACCATCCGGACGTCGACTCGCCCTTGGTCGAGCCGATCGCCCAGGCGGTCGGCGTCGGGCAAGCGGCGCATTTTGACGGCCCATTCGATCGGGTCGCCGGCGCCTTCAACGCGGAGTCGATCGCCCTCGGCGACGATCGGGACGACGGCCAGATAAACGCTCGGCGCAAGCCGACGATTGACGAGCACTTCCGCCTCGCAGAGCGCCCGGCGACGTTCCAGCGTGCCCTGATCGACGAACGGCAGGACGACGGGCTTCTTGATCTTGTAGGCGAAGCGCTCCGTCAGAAAGACGGCGGAAAGGTGCGTCTGGCGCACGCCGATCGACCCGGCCGCGTCGGGATAGGCGGCCGGGTCGCGTAGGGCCTGAATCCGTGCGGCGAGGTCCACCTCATTCGCCCGACACGAGGAACTTCACGCAAACGGGCTTGGGCACTTTGGCGGAGTGGCCGGTCTCGCTCAGTTTGCCGGTTGCCGGGTCCACGCGGAAGACGACGATCGAATCGCTGTCCTGATTCGCCGCCACGACGAAGGCCCCAGACGGGTCGATGCCAAAGTTGCGTGGGGTCTTGCCGCCCGTCGATTGATGGCCGACGGCCGTCAGTTTGCCCGAGGCGCCGTCGATGGCGAAGATCGCCAGCGTGTCGTGGCCGCGGTTGGACCCGTAGAGGAACTTGCCCGTCGGATGCACTTGGACCTCAGCCGTGGAGAGTCCCGGCTGGTTTGTGTTGGGCGGGAGGGTGCTGATCGTTTGGGTCTCGGTCAACGTGCCTTTGGCGGGGTCGTAAGTGAAGGCGGTGACGGTCAGCTTCATTTCATTGATCACGTAGGCGTGCTTGCCATCGGGATGAAACGCGAAGTGGCGTGGGCCCGAGCCGGGCGAGACGCTCGTGAAAGGCGGGTCGTTGGGCGTGAGCATCGCCTTCTCGGGGTCGAACCGATAGACGAGGACCTTGTCCAGGCCGAGGTCCGCCGCGACGGCGAACTTGTTGGCGGCGTCGAGGTTGATCGAGTGCGCGTGCGGGGCCTCTTGACGCGCCTTGTCCACGCTTGTCCCCGTGTGTTGGATCGAGCAGGAAGGCTCGCCGAGTTTGCCGTCGGCGTCGATCGGCAGGGCGGTCACGCTGCCGCCCGTGTAGTTCGCCAGCAGCAGGGCCTTGCCGGACTTGTCCACCACCAGATGGCAAGGGGCCGCCCCCAGCGACGACCGCACGTTGAGGGGCGTCAGACCGCCGGTGGAAGGGTCGATCGCGAATGCGGCGACGGCACCACTCTTCTTGCCTTGGAAGTCGGCCGTCTCGGAGACCGAGTACAAGAACTTGCGCGATGGATGGATCGCCAGGAACGACGGACTGGGCGTCTCGGCCACGAGCTCAGGCGCGGAGAGTTTCCCTGTGCTGAGGTCGAGGTCCAGCTTGTAGATGCCCTTGCTGCCGTTCGTGCCGCCCGTGTATGTGCCCACATACACGCGGGTACTTGAAGGGGCCTCGGCGCCGAGAAGCAGACCGAGGCAGATCGTGATGAGCGAAGACATGGAGGTCCCTCCTGCGGGTCGCGATGGAAACGACCTTCATCATAGCGGTCCCGCCCGCGAAATCCGCGCGGGGCGCGACTTAACTGGATTTCGTCGACGTCGATTCCTCTTCGGCAGGCGTAGGCCCTTCCGCGACATGGTGCGGATGGGCCACCACGACCGCGCGACCGGCGGCCATGCCGATCAGGACCGCCACGAAACCGAGCAGGACGCTCCCACCAAGAAAGACCAACGACCGCGCGATCCGGCCGCGTTCCCAGAGTTGCACGCCTTCGATCGCGTAGGAGGAGAACGTCGTGAACCCTCCGAGAAAGCCCACCATGAGAAGGAGGCGCAACCTCGGGTCTTTCCAGCCTTCCGTCAAGACGATGCCGAGAAAGCCGATCACGAGGGAACCGACCACGTTGACGATCGTGGTCGCCCACGGAAAGCCCGTGCCCAGCCAGCGTGTCGAAAGCAGCCCGACCAGGTAGCGCGCACACGATCCGGCCGCACCGCCCAGCGCCACCAGCAAGAACTCCGTCCCGCGCGCCATTCGAGACCTCAAGGAGCTTGCCTAACTCGGGCCGAAGGCCCCGCGGCGGTTCCGCTCCATCTGGCAATGGCAGAGGGCCACGGCGCAGGCGTCGGCCACGTCGTGCGGTTCCGGGACCTTGTCCAGACCGAGCTCCACGCGGATCGCGCGTTGCATTTGTTCCTTGTCGGCCCGGCCGCTGCCCGTGAGGGTCTTCTTGATCCGTGTGGCCGCGTAGCCGTGGATCGCCACCCGGTTCTGGACCGCCGCCAAGACAATCACGCCACGCGCGTGGGCCATCAACAAGGCCGTGCGCGGGAACTTGGCGTGACTGTGGACTTGCTCAAGGGCCATCGAGGTCGGACGAAACGCCTCAATGAGTTCGACGATCCCCTGATGGAGCACGTCGAGCCGTTCAGCCAGCGGCCGAGAGGTTTGTCCGGGCCGAAGCACACCCGCTTCGACCACGCGTACTCCACTTCGCAATGGCTCGACGACCGCATAGCCGGTGACGCCCAAGCCAGGGTCGATTCCCAGGATGAGCTCCGCCGTCGCGGGCGGGCCCTTGCCGCCGACCGCGTGCTTCACGGTTTGGCCTCGACCTTCCAACCGGTGCCGCCCGGTCGGTCTTCCAGGGTCACGCCCAACTCGCCAAGGCGCGCTCGGACCCGATCGGCCAGGGCGAAGTTCTTCTCCTTGCGGAGCGTGGCGCGCAGCTCGATCAAGAGGTCGAGGAGTCCGCCCGTGAGACCGGAGTCCGGGCCCATCATCGCTTTGGGGGGCGCTTGGAAGAGACCGAGCAGGTTCGTGAGTTCTTTCAGGACGACCGTGCCGGCCTTCAACTCGTCGATGGCCCCTGGGACTGGGTCGGGCCCGTCGAGGCGCGACGCGTCGGCGAACCGGTTCAGGACCGGTATCATCTCATGGAGCTTGCCCAGCGCGCCTCCGGTGTTGAAGTCGTCGTCCATCGCTTCCAGGAACCGTTCGCGGAGCTCACCGACTTCTTCGAGCAGCTTCGAGCCGGCCGATTCGAGGTCGTGCCGCTTCGTCGGCGGTGTCATATCGTAATATGATTGGCCCGTGAGGCGCTGATAACGATCGAAGAAGTTGCGAAAGGCCAGAAGGCCCCGCGCCACTTCGGCGAGGCGATCGTTGCTGTAGTCGGTCGGGCGGCGGTAGTGGCTGGACAGCAGTAGGCCGCGCAAGGTGTCGGCTTCGTGTTTGGCCAGCAGGTCGCTCATCAAGACGATCGTCTCGGGGTCCGACTTGCTGATCTTCCGCCCTTCCTTGGTGAGCAGTCCCATGTGGAGCCAGTAGGTCGCGAACGGCTTGCCCGTGTACGATTCCGACTGCGCGATCTCGTTCTCATGGTGCGGAAAGACGAGGTCGATGCCGCCGCCGTGGATGTCGAAATGCTCGCCCAGCAGCTTCATGCACATGGCGGAGCATTCGATGTGCCAGCCTGGACGGCCGGGGCCCCACGGACTTTCCCACGTTGGCTCGCCCGGCTTGGACCCCTTCCAAAGGGCGAAATCGCCGGGGTGGCGCTTCTTCTCGGTCGGCTCGATCCTGGCCCCGGCGAGCAACTCCTCAACTTGGCGGTGGCTAAGCTTCCCGTAGTCGGCGTCTTTGGCCACGTCGAAGTAAACGTCGCCGCCGGAGGCGTAGGCGTACCCCTTGTCAATCAACCCCTGGGTGATGGCCTTGATCTCGTCGATGTGCTCGGTCGCGCGTGGCATTTTGTCGATGCCATCCACCCCGAGCGCCTTCAGGCAGGCGACGTAATCGGCCGTCACGCGCTCGGCCAGGTCCTTGACGTTCGTCCCATCCTTTTGGGCCTGCGCGATGAGCTTGTCGTCCACGTCGGTGATGTTGACGACCCATGTGACGGCATAGCCGTTGTAAGCGAGGTAACGCTTGATCGTGTCGAAAACCACGGGGCCGACCATGTGCCCGATGTGGGACGGCGAGTAAACGGTGGGGCCGCACAAATACATGCCCACGCGACCCGGCTCGACCGTCTGAAGGGGGGCCTTCGTTTGCGTGAGGGTGTTGTAGAGTCGTATGGACATCGGATCAATGACTCTCCGTCCGTTGGAGCAGGACGACCGCCTCGCAAGCGATCGCCTCGCCGCGGCCAATCGGGCCCACGAGTTCGCCCGTCTTGGCCTTCACGTTCACGTTGCACTCTTCCGTCCCCAAAAGGCGGGCGAGGTTCGCGCGGATCGCCGTTTTGAACGGTGTGAGTTTGGGACGCTGGGCGTGGATCACCACGTCGAGGTTGCCCGTCCGCCAACCGGCCCCTTCCACCAGGACCCGGACGTCGGTGAGCAATCGCGCGCCGGCGAGCCCCTTCCAGGCGGGGTCGGTGTCGGGAAAGTGCTCGCCGATGTCTCCCAGGCCGGCGGCGCCGAGAAGGGCGTCGGCGACCGCGTGGAGCACGACGTCGGCGTCGGAGTGACCGTCGAGCCCGCGGTCGTGCTCAATCGTCACGCCCCCGAGCACGAGCGG
>CALLYK010000193.1 GCA_937858365.1 uncultured Isosphaeraceae bacterium
CAGCCGATGCAGTTTCTTGACGCCCCAGCCGCTTTCGCGGAACTCGACGGCCAGCCAGTCCAAGAGTTCCCCGTGGGTTGGGTATTCGCTCTGGACCCCGAAGTCCTCAGCCGTCTTCACGATCCCCGCGCCGAAGTAATGCTGCCAGACGCGATTGACTTGAACACGCGATGTCAACGGGTTCTCGGGCATGACGAGCCACTGGGCCAGACCAAGACGATTCTTGGGGGCCCCCTCAGGAAGTGCGGGCAGAAACGCGGGGATCCCGAAAGCGACCTTCTCTCCCGGCTTGAGATATTCGCCCCGAGTGAGGACCGCCGTTTCTCGGGGCCGGTCGTCACTCATGATCATCACGCGAGGGACTTGGTCGGCGCGATAATCGCGGAGGCGCTTGTTGAGCGAGTCCTGCTTCGCGAGAGCGGGCAACTTGGCGAACAGACCCGGGAGGACCTTCTCGTCAAAGTGCTTGCGAATCGAGGTTTCGAGCGTCGTCTTCTCTTCGACGGACCGTTCACCGTCGGCCTTGCGCAAGATGGCGACGATGGGCTCGGGCAGGCCTTTGCCTTCGGTCGGCTTGTTGTCGGCGAAGACACCGAGCCGCCATCCTTGAAATGCGGCGTCGCCCAAGGACTTGGCCTCGCCCTGAAGGGCCTTCAGTTCCGACTCGATTTCGGCGATGCGGGCCTTGTTCTCCTCCGTGGGAAGTTCCAGGAAGGGCGCGGCCACCCGAATTCGCGACGAGAAGAACTGAGGGGTCCCGCTTTCTGGGACGCGATTGAATGCATCCATCAGCGAGTAATAATCTCGCTGGGTCATAGGATCATATTTATGGTCGTGACACTGCGCGCAGGCCATGGTCAGGCCGAGCCAGGTGGTGGCGGTCGTGTCGACGCGATCGAAGAGGTTGACGAACCGCTGTTCCTCGGCAATCGCTCCACCTTCGCCGTTCAGGAGGTGGTTGCGATTGAATGCGCCGGCGATTTTGTCTTCCGTGGTCGCTCCTGGCAGCAGGTCCCCCGCGAGGAGTCGGATGGTGAACTGATCGAACGGCAGGTCGTCGTTAAGGGCCTTGACGAGCCAGTCGCGCCAAATCCATTGCCATGTGTCGCCGTCTTGTTGGAAGCCGTTGCTGTCGGCGTAGCGAGCGGCGTCGAGCCAGGGCAAGGCCATGCGTTCGCCGTAGTGAGGGCTCGCCATGAGGCGATCGACGAGGTCCTCGTAAGCGTTAAGGCCTTTGTCGGCCAGGAAAGCGTCCACTTCAGCGAGGGTGGGCGGCAGCCCGGTCAGGTCCATGGCGAGGCGCTTGATGAGGGTGGCGCGATCGGCCTCCGGCGAGGGCCCAAGTCCTTCCGCCTCCAACCTGGCCAAGACGAATCGATCGATTGGATTGCGGACCCAGTCGCCTCGACGCACGGAGGGCAGGGGGGGACGCTCGGGTCTCACGAAGGCCCAGTGTTCCTGGTACCTGGCCCCTTCCTTGATCCACCTCTCCAGGGTCTTCTTCTGATCAGTCGTGAGTCGCTTGTTGGACTTTGGCGGCGGCATTCGGCGTTGAGCGTCCTCCGTAAGGACGCGGATGAGCAATTCGCTCGTGTCTGGGTCTTCGGGAACGATCGCTCCGGCCTCAACCGCCTTTTCACGCGTGTCGAGGCGCAAGTCGGCCTGTCGTTTGTTCGGGTCTTGGCCGTGGCAATAGAAGCAGTTTTCCGAGAGGATGGGTCGAACTTCACGATTGAAGTCGAGGGGCCCATCGCCGGCGAACGCGGTGACCGTCTCCCAGACGAACAAGAACACGACCAGGAAACCACGGAATCTCATGCGGTTTCGCCTCAAGGGGAAGCCCGTCATCGGGTCGCGAAGGAACGAAGCACCAGGCCATTTGTTGAACATTTCTTTTGTACACACGCAGGGCCCGTCCGAGAAGTCGAATCCCAAACAACGCGACAACCCATGAACGTCGAAAGGAACGGCCATCGTTATCAGTACTTTCATAACTTATGTCTTTTTCATTAATTTGTCATCTATAATGGAAGATGACGAACCCTGGTTGGGTCCCTATCAAGGACCGAGTCGGACCGATGTGGATGCGACGACCCTCGACGGCAAGGTCCTTTGCGGTTATCAGGGCTGGTTCAACACGCCGGGCGACGGGACGAAGTTCGGTTTCCGTCACTGGGGGCAAGGCCTGGAGCGCCCCAACGGGGGCCGCTTCACCGTGGACATGTGGCCCGATCTTTCCGAGTACGACGCTGGAGACCTTCACGAGGTCCCGGGCGTGTCATTGCCCGACGGCTCGCCCGCTCGCCTTTACAGTGCCTATCGCAAGGGCCCCGTTTTGCTGCACACGAAATGGATGAGGCAGTACGGGATTGACGGGGTCTTTCTCAGTCGCTTCGTTGTGGAAGCGGCCGACCCAGCGGTCTCGCGTCACGTGAATCGAGTGCTGGCCAGCCTTCGTGAAGGCTGTCATCGCGAGGGCCGCGTTTGGGCCCTGATGCTCGACCTCAGCATGGGCCGGCGCGGGACGACCGACATGGTCAAGGACGACTGGAGGTTCCTCTGCGATCGCGTTCGCGTCCTCGAAGACGGGCGATACATGCGTCATCACGGAAGGCCGGTCGTCCTGCTCTGGGGTTTGGGGTTCAAAGATCGACCATGGTCGCCTGAGCAGGCCGTGGAGTTGATCGAGTTCTTTCAGAAAGACCCTGTGTACGGTGGGGCCTATTTGATTGGTGGCGTGGACCCTCGCTGGCGGACCCTGCGCGGCGAATCGCGCACGGAGGAGGCATGGGCGAACGTCTATCGGTCGTTCGACGCGATCAGCCCCTGGGACGCGGGCCGCTACCGAGACGACGCGTCCATGGATCGCATGAGGAAAGACGTGTGGGGTCCCGACTTGGACGAACTCGACATGTTGGGAAAGGGGTACATGCCCACCGCGTTCCCTGGGTTCTCGTGGGACAACCTCAAGCGCCGGGAACCAGGCAGCACGGTCATTCCGCGTCGCAAAGGTGAGTTTTACTGGCGTCAATTCGCGATCTTCCGAGAGCTCGGAATCAAGTCGGTATTCGTCGGCATGTTCGACGAAGTGGACGAGGGCACTGCGATCTACAAGGTGGCCGACACGACACCGGTAGGTCGGCACTTTGTCACATACGAGGGGCTACCCAGCGACTGGTATCTTCGACTCACGGGCGCCGCGAGTCGGATGATGCGGGGCGAGACCCCACTTACCTGGAAAGTCCCGGTGGACCTACCGGGACCTCGCTCAGCCGCTTCACCTTGATATTGCGAAACCAGCAGTCCGACCCGTGGTCCTGGAGGCCGATGTATCCAACGCGGGGATGGTCTTTGTAAGCGATGTCGAACTTGTGGCTCGAGCCATCGGGGCGACGGTTGGACTCCGTCCAGGCGTCGAGGTCCATTCGCGTGACGATCTTGCCGTTGATCGCGACCTCGATCCGAGCGCGATCGCACGTGATCCGAGCGTGGTTCCACTCGCCTGCTGGTTTCATCGCGTTGGTCGATGGGGGAACGAGGTCATACAGGGCACCCGTGTCGTGGACGTTCGCGGTCGTCGTGTCGTCTATCGCCACTTCGATCCCGTTGAAGCCGACGTCCTTGCCAGGTCGGGGCGTGAGTGGACTCGTCCTCACGAAGATACCGCTATTGCACTTGGGGCTGATCATGAATTCCAGGTCCAATATGAAGTCCCCCAGGGGCTTCTCGTAAACGAGCATATAATCACATGGATGGGGGTTGAGGGCGCCGTCTTGGACATGCGAATTCGGCAAAGGTCCTCGCTTTGGTGACATCCAGCCCTTCGTGGTCTTGCCGTCGAAGAGAAGTTCCCAGCCGTCACGGCGTTCTGGTTCCGAAAGTGTGTTGTGCCGTGCTTGCGGATTTGTCGCTACAAGTAAGCATGTGATCATTGCAATGGTCGGAAACATGGTAAAAGGCCCCGGTGGAAGTTGATGTTTCAAAGAGCCCAGCCCTTGCGGTACTCGGAATGAATGAAGCGATCGAGCTCGGGGGCGTTCGCAACCTTGAGGTTCGCGCTGTCCCATTCCAGGCGCCTTCCGGGAGCGTAAAGGGCGAGGACCCCCAAGAGGACGATTTCGGTGAGGGGGCCGGCGTAGTCGAAGTTGGAGACCGGTTTCGGGCCGCCTTTGCAGGCGTTTAGCCATTCCTCGTAATGGCCGTGGGACCGCGGGATCGTCTTGGGCACGGAGATCGCGCGCTCGCGGAGCGACTCGGGGAAGACCTCGGGCATCCCCCCGTGCGATGAATGGTGCATGACGCCTTCACTGCCGATGTAGAGCACGCCGTTGTCGTGTAGTCGGCGGTCCTTGGGGAAGACCGCGGGAGTGGCCGGCATCAGGCCCCCTTCGTACCAGGTCATCCGCACAGGGGGACGCTTGCCTCGCGCCGGGAATTCGTAGGTGATGATGGCCGCGATCGGATATGTCTCGAAGTTGGGTTTGTCACCGTCGAGGAACGAACCGTCGAGCGTACACCGCGCCTCGACGCTCGTGGGTGGGCCCAGTTCGAGGGCCCAAACGGGATGGTCGATGATATGGCAGCCCATGTCCCCCAGTGCGCCGGTACCGAAATCACGCCAGCCCCGCCAACTCACGGGGGCGTACGCGGGATGGTAGGGGCGGTCCAGGGCGGGACCGAGCCAGAGGTCCCAATCGAACGTGGCGGGGACGGCGGGCCGATCAGTGGGTCGGCCAATCCCTTGCTTCCAGAGCCTTCCAGCTCGGTCGGACCAAGCGTGGACCTCGCTCACCGTACCGATCAGGCCGGCTCGGAGCCACTCGTTCGTCAGACGAGACCCTTCGCTCGCGTGGCCTTGATTGCCCATCTGCGTCATCACACCGGCGGCCCTCGCCGCGTTCGTGAGGGTGCGACATTCGTAGAGTGTGTGCGTAAGGGGCTTCTGACAATAGACGTGCTTTCCCGCTCGGATCGCGGCCATCGAGGCGACCGCGTGGATGTGATCGGGAGTGCCGACTGTCACGGCGTCGATGTTCTTCGCTTCTTTGTCGATCAACTCTCGAAAATCACGGTATGTTCGGGCCTTCGGGAAGTTCCCGAACGAGCCTGCGGCACGGGTCTCGTCCACATCGCAAAGGGCCACGATGTTCGCGCCGTTTTTGGCGTGCGTGGCGATATCGCCGCCGCCCATTCCGCCGGCGCCAATGCCGGCGACGTTCACCGCCTCACTGGGAGGAACATGGCCAGACCCGCCCAATACCCGACGCGGCACAACATGAAATACTGCGAAGGCGCCGGAGGCGGTCAAGAAGCCACGACGAGAAGGAAACGTGGGATGGGATGGCGCGTCGGACATGATGGGCCTCGGGTGTGAACGGGGGTGAGGGCGTCGACCCGTCTCGCATCGTACTTTCGGACCCTCATCAGAGACAACGACCAGGGCGCTCCGCGTCCTCATCACGCCGGAAATGCCCAGTCGCCACATACACTGGCTCGATTTCTCACGGTCGCGCTTCGCGGGGTCGTCATCGAAGAAAACAAAGTGAAGCGCCGGGTCGAGACGGCTTCTCCTTAAATATCGATTGCGAAGACTCGTCGGAGGAGGGCCGACGAGGTTGAAGCGACGGTGCGTCCATGTGGCGAAAGGTCGCCTTTTCCCGCGATCCGCTTCTCAGCGCGGCAGGGTTACGTTCGCGCTGCGCTACTTCAATCCACATGCCTTTAATATCTTTAAAAGGTCACACATGAGTCGCAACAGTTGGTTTCAGAATCCAAGGTTCCGGACGTCAAGGCGGTCGCGTCGCGTGACGCCTTCGTTCGAGGGGCTGGAAGACCGGCTCGTCCTGGCGACGCTCAGCGACGGCGGCACAAGCACGCTCACGATCTCTCTGGTGGCGAATGAGTCGGTCATTGTCAGTCCCAATGCGACAACGTACTCGATTTCATCAAGCCAGAACTTCGTCAACGGCGGTGTATCGAGCGCGGGCGATTTCGGCGGGTTGGGTTCGACGTTCCTGACCTTGCAAGCCTCGGGGATCACGCGATACTCCACCATCAAGTTCATTGACGCCGGGGCAGGGGCGAGCGTCCGCCTTGACCCGAACGGCACCAACGCCTTCTCAACGTCGATCCAGGCCCAATTCACGAGGGGCCCGGCCGCTCCCGGGTTATGGGTCACAGGGGCGAAGTTCACCGGGTCGGCCGGCCTTTCGGCCAATATGAACGGGGCGTTCTATGTGACCGGGCCGCTCTCGACGGCCTCTGGCGGTATCTCCATCACGGCCTCCTCGGCCGCGACACACGCGGTGCAGCTCGACCCAGGCGGGAGCATCACCTCCACCAGCGGCTCGATCAGTCTTCAGGGGACATGCTCGAGCAATGACGCTGGAAGCACAGGGCTGATCATTGGCGGCAACGTCACCATCAGCACAGGCGGCGCGGGCACGGTGACCCTTCAAGGCAGCAACACGGGAGGCGGGGCCGGACTCGCCAATAACGCGGCGGGGGTCCAGATCACGACGGCCTCTGGGGACATTGGCCTGACCGGAATCGCAGCGGCTTCCCACGGTCTCTACCTCCTCGGCGCCAACGTGTCGACCACCGGCGGACCCATCTCAATGATGGGTTCGACCTCGAGCGGCGTCAGCGGTCATCGGGGAATGCTGCTCGACGTGGGGACGATCATCAGTGCGGGCGGCTCGGGGCCCGTGACCCTTCAGGGGAGCAGCACCGGCGCGGGCACCGGCTTGGAAACTTCACCAAATGTTCAAATTATTTCTGTGTCGGGTACGATCAACCTGACGGGAAACGCCACCCAAAGTCACGGCCTGGTGCTTTATGGCGACCAGACCCAGGTCACGTCCTCGACCGGCGCGATCAACTTGAATGGTACGACCACGTCATTGAACTCGAACCACTACGCCACATACGTGACCAGCGGCGCCAAGGTGAAAGCCGACGGGGCCGCGGCGAGCGCGACGATCATGGTCCAGGGCACCACGTCTGGGATCGGCGCTGGGGTTGTCATCAACACCGGCTCGAAAGTGATGAGCAACCGGGGAGACGTCACCCTCAACGGATCTTGTACGAACGCGACCAACGCGTCCAGTGGAACAGGCATTGTCGTAGCGGGTCTGAACACACA
Source organism: uncultured Isosphaeraceae bacterium (assembly GCA_937858365.1). Taxonomy (GTDB): domain Bacteria; phylum Planctomycetota; class Planctomycetia; order Isosphaerales; family Isosphaeraceae; genus CALLYK01. The sequence goes on from CALLYK010000193.1 coordinate 7,145, forward strand.
AGTGAGTTCGAGCTCGGGGTCGCTCAGCTTGACCGGATCGTCGGCCATGACGATCTCCGAAGCCGTGGGAGTGATCATCTACGACAGCGCTTCGGTCGGCACGAGCGGCGTCTCCGCCTCGGTCAGCGTGCAGGGGACCAGCACGGGGACCGGCCGCGGAGTCCAAGTCTCTTCGGGAGGACAGGTCTCCTCGGCGGGTACGATTCTGGTCACGGGAGCAGGCACGTATCGAGCGGTCTCGCTCGACATCGACCACGGCGGTCCCGGGGGAGTGCTCAGCGGCACCGGTTCGATCACGGTCCAGGGGACCAGCTCCGCGGCGGAGGGGGTGCTTATCTACGGGACGGGAAGTCAAGTCGTTTCCTCGTCGGGGCCCGTTTCCATCACCGGTCAATCCACCGGAACGGGCGCGAACAGCAGCATTGGCATTCGCATCGAACAGTCCGCCCAGGTGAAGGCCCTTGGCGCTTCGTCCACGGCCACACTCAGCCTCAACGGTTCGAGCGCGGGCAACCGGGAGGGGGTCAACGTTTCCGCGGGCTCTCAAGCGACTTCCGCAGCAGGAGCGTTGGGGCTCATGGGGATGAGCGGCGGCGGCACAGGTTTCTACATCGGCGGCGCAAACACACTGCTCCGCTCGGCCGCCGCCATCACGATCTCGGGAACAAGCACCTCGGGAGTCGGCGGGAGCGTGGAAAGCGGTGCGTTGGTAAGTTCGACGTTCATGGGGTCGAACGCGCCGAATGTCCAAATCAGTGGGACGACGGCGTCCACGGATTATCCCGCCCTCGCGATTAATCGCGACGGGATGGTCACCACGGTCTCCAGCCCGATTCTCCTCACCGGGACACAAACCGCCGCGAGCCCCTATCGAGCTGCGATGGAGGTGGCGGGGGGACTGGTGAAGTCCACCGGCACAGGGGCCAATGCCGGGTCGATCACCATTCAAGGCACGTCCGCGAACGGTGGCATCGCGGCCAGCTTCCTCTTTGACAGCAACACGAACCACCCCGCTCGCGTCTCCACGGTGGACGGCGCCGTGTCGATCTCGGGCACGGGGGCCCCGATGGGCGTGCGAGTCGAAGGTAGCTCGGAACTCACGGGGACCGGGACGGGTGCCTTCACGCTCACGGCGACACAATCGGCCCTGTCGATCGATCACTCGAGCGTCACGAGCGTTGCCGCCATCGCCCTGAACACGACTTCTTCGCCGTCGCGGCCCAACGACCTGAGTGTGGTGAATGGCTCGACTCTTAGTTCTGCGACCTCGTCCATCACGTTGGCGTCGTCGGACAATGTGCTTCTGGACGCGAGTTCGACGATGACGGCCTCTGGGGCCCTCACGGTGACTTGCATGAACGACAACGGGTTGCCGCTCGGCGTCGGTGCGCGTGTGGACATGCTGGGCCAGGTCGCAGGCAGCCCCGTCACGCTTCGAGAGAACAGTCTGCCCATTCCCGGCAGCAGTCCGCCGCGTTACAGCCCCAGCGGCTTCAAAGTGGCCCCTTCCATGAGTTCGGTGCTCAACGTCATCGGTCGTCCAACACCAAACCCGGCGGTCCCCAACGGCTTGTCGATCCTAACTCCCATGGGCCAAACCTCAACGCTCAACACGACGACGAGCACGTCGGGCTTCTACACGACCACTGGGGGCTTCCAGAACGTCACGTACACCGGGATGCCGCCACTTCAATCGTTGGACCTTGTTGTCACTCGAGGCGATGACTTGGACCCGCGCGCGCCCGTGCCCGGCCCGGCCACCTTCGATGTGAACTCGGTGAACCTGAGTCCGCGACAGGCCGTGGCTTTGGCCAACGTATCGCCCGGTGCCGACACCATCCGCTTCTCCCCGTCGCTGAACGGTCAAACGCTCACGCTCACCCAAGGCCCGTTGATCCTCACGGCACCTTACGCGGACGAGACGACCACCATCAACGGGGCCGGTCAGGTGACGATTAGCGGGGGGTCAAGCTCCGAGATCATCGCGACGCTGTTGGGCGTGCCACTGAACCTCACCCAACTGTCTTTGATCAACGGCATGGCGAACGCTGGGGGTTACTCCGGAGGCTATGGGGGAGCAGTCACCGCCCGGGGGCCATTGTCGGTCAACCAGTGCGTCTTCACCAACAACCAAGCCGAATTCGGCGGAGGTTCCGTTTACTACGAGGGCCCCGGCTTTACCCTCTCGATCACAGGTACGACGTTCCAGGAGAATTCCGCCGGTGACGGCTACACCACGGGGGGTGCCATTTATCTTACCAGCGGAACGGCCATGATCAACCAATCCATGTTCACGAATAATACCGCCGGGTACGGCGGGGCCCTGGTTAATTACGACGGCATGACAGTGGACCAATGCGCGTTTTCCGGAAACACGGCGATCGTCACATCGGCCTCGAATGGCGGCGGCGGCGCCATCTACAACTCAGGCACCCTGCTCAACGTGCGTGCGAGCACCTTCTCGGGAAATCAGGCGGGGACCGACGGCGGCGGGGCCATCGTCTCTTACTACACACCGACGACGATCGTGAACAGCACGTTCTCGGGGAACTCGAGCACGGGGTCGGGAGGGGCCATCTACGCCTACGGCGGCAGCCTCGCCACGCGTGACAACACGATCGTCCTTAACAGGGCGGATACCGAGGGCGGCGGCTCCGCGCTCGGAGGCGGCATCGCGGTCGTCTCCGGGGCGGACGTTCTCCTCTTCAACACGATCGTCGCCGGGAATACGGTCGGGGCGCCTGGCTCGACGACAGCGAACGACGTCGACGGGACCGCCAATTCCACCAGTGCCAACAACCTCATCGGGGACACGGCGACGAGTGGGGGCCTGATGAACGGCACGCAAGGCAACATCGTAGGCGTCAACGGCTCAGGCACGCGACCGATCGGGTCGATCATAAATACCACTTTGGCCGACAACGGCGGCCCCACGTTCACGCACGCACTCGCCTCGAACAGTCCCGCTCTCACGGCGGGAAACACGGCCCAGGCCCTGGACCTGGACGGCGCGACGCCCCTGCAATTCGACCAGCGCGGCTTGGGCTTCAATCGCGTCGTCTCGGGACTTCTCGACATCGGCTCCTATCAAAACCAGACGCCGCCCTCGTTCGTCACGGTCAGTTCGGCCGGAGTGTCGTGGGGGACGCGGAGCTCAGGGCCGCTGGCCACACAGGGCGACGGCATGCGGCTCCTTCCTGCTGGGCGCTCGATGTCCATCCCCTGGATGGGTATCCAGACGATCACAATCACGTTGAGCGGTCCCGCGACCTTGGCGCCGGGTGACGTCAGCGTGACCGGCATCAATACCAGGAGCTACGGCCCAGTAATGATCTCGGGCGGAGGCGCCTCGTGGACCATCACCTTAGTTCAACCGATCACGGATGCGGACCGGGTGACGGTGATGATCGGCAATTCGGGGATCACGTCGTACACAAGACGTCTTGACGTCCTTCCGGGAGACGTGACCGACGACGGATTTGTCAATGCGCAAGACCTGGCGATGTTGGGCCTGGCGGCCGGCGGCGGCGGCGTGCCGTTCCCCTTGGTCATGTTCGACCTCAACGGCGACAACCTGATTGACAATGCGGACTATCGGCTCATTCGCCAGCGAATCGGTCAGCGGCTTCCTTGATCGATCAACCCGCCCCGAAGACGCCACCGGCGATCAAGCCGGGAGCGTTGCTGGCCCGTCCTCGCCCACTTCCCGTGTGCGGCAGGAGTGCGAAAACCGGACCTCGTTCGTGATGGCGGCCATACCGGGACGCTCTGGTTCCCGGGGAATTCCCTCGTTCCACGCCATCTCGTCGAGGTCCGGTCTATCCCGAGACCATGCGCGGAACAAGAGGTATCGACCATCTGGGATGGCCCCGAAGCGTATGGGTGTTTCTTTTCCGAAACGTTCCCCTTGTGGGACGCCCTTTCGTCCATCATCTTATAACGATCGTCTGATGAGGTCCCTTGTGCATCGGGAAGTGTGGTTCGCCACAATTCCCGCACGGATGGACGAACGCATGGCAAGGTTCCCAACGACGCGATGGTCTCTGATCGAGCAGGCCGCGGAACGTAATCCTGGCGAATCGAGTTACGCCCTCGCCGAGTTGTGTCGGCACTATTGGTATCCCGTTTACTCGTTCATCCGCTCACGCGGGGCGACGGCGGACGAGGCCGAAGACTTGACGCAGGAGTACTTCTCCCGAGTCCTCGAAGGACGGTTGCTCGCCGCCGCGGATCGCGCTCGCGGTCGGTTTCGGACACTTTTGCGAATCGACTGCGGGTTCTTCCTGGCGGACATGCACGACCGGCAACGAGCTCGAAAACGAGGCGGAGGGGTCCGGCCCTTATCGCTGGCATCCAGCTCCGCGAACCAGCGTTTCGACTTGGAGCCGGTCGACCGACTCGAGTCGGCAGACCTCTTCGATCGCGCCTGGGCCCTGGACGTGCTTGCACGTGCCCTTCAGCGACTGGCATCTGAGGAGGCCCGCGAAGGAAGGGACGCCGCGTTTCAACACTTACGGGACGTTTTGGTCCCGAACACCGCGCACGTCTCGCACGCGGTACTCGCCGGCCAACTCGGGATGAGCGAGAGCGCGGTGGAAGGGGCCGTCCGCCGGCTCCGCGGGCGTTATCGACTCGCGCTCCGCACGACCGTCGCAGAAACCCTCGACAGCCCCACCGAGGAAGAAATCGACGAGGAAGTGCGCGATCTCTTCGCGGCCCTGGGTCGCTGAGCATTTCCTCGGCCGACTCGTGAGCGATCGCGCCGGACACACGCCCCGATCCCTTAGAGGACTCGTGGAGGCAAGGCGTTCAAGCACGGGGCCTTCCCCTCATGATCGAGTCGCGGACTTGTCCATCATGCGGAAAGCGGCGGCCGTCGGATTGGTCCCATGGACCATGTCCGAGTTGCTTGATGCGGCTGGGTCTAGAAGGGGACACCGCGTCAGGCGATGTCTTGCGAGAGGATTCGGAAACGCCGAAGCGGACGTCGATCGAGGCCGTGACGGGCCTGACAAGGATCGGTGCGGCGACGGGCCCCGCTTCTTCCTTCCCAGAGGTCGATGCCACCGAGGCGACAGGCCGCCTTCGATTCCTCGGAGAGATCGCTCGAGGAGGGATGGGCGTCGTTTATGGGGTCCGTGACGATGCGCTCGGTCGGATCTTGGCGGTCAAAGTCCTCCGGGAAAGTCACCGTCACGACCCCGCCTTGGTCGCCCGATTCGTCGCGGAGGCCCGAATCACAGGCCAGCTTCAACATCCAGGTGTGCCGCCTGTCCACGAGTTGGGCACCCTGGACGATGGCCGACCGTATTTCTCGATGAAACTGGTGAAGGGAAAGACCCTGGCTGAGGTCCTCACCGATCGTGATGACTTGGCCAAGAGGCGGCCGCACCTCCTTTCGGTCTTCCTGCAAGTCGCGCAAACGCTCGCCTACGCCCACGAGCACGGCGTCGTACACCTCGACGTCAAGCCCGCCAACATCATGGTGGGCAAGCACGGCGAGGTGCAGGTCATGGATTGGGGCCTGGCCCGGCTCCTGGCAGGAGAAGCCGGGGCCAGGGTCTCGGCGTACGGTGAGGCCCAAACCTCACCGTACCCGAGTCCTTCCTCGGGTTCGGCCTCGGAGACCGCCAGCGGTGAGGTCCACGGGACCCCCGACTATGTCGCCCCGGAGCGATTCACCGGGTCTTCGGAGAATTGCGACACGCGGACCGACGTCTTTTCGCTCGGAGTCGTTCTATGTGAGGTCCTCACCGGACGGCTTGTTTACGAGGGCGCCACGGTCGATGAGCTGCGGGCCTTCTCCGCTCGGGGTGTTTGGCTCGCGGCGCACGAGGCACTCGAACGGTGTGGCGAGGGCGCGGAACTCGTGGCCCTGACCAAGGAATGCCTCGCGGCCGATCGCGAGGCCCGACCACACGATGCCGGTGTCGTCGCCCAGCGCCTCGCGGCCCATCTCGAAAGTGTCCAAGAACGCCTCCGAGGGACCGAATTGGCCGAGGCCGAATCACGCGCACGCTCGGCCGAAGAGCGAAAGCGGCGCCGATTGGCCGGCGGGTTCGCCGTCGTCCTCCTTCTCGGCCTGGCGATCGGCGTCGCCGTGGTGGCTAATGCTTGGCGCGTTCGGCAGGCGCTCGAGGTCCAAGCCGTCCTGGCCATGCGTGACGTCTCGACCCTCAGCCAGGCCGCCTCTCAGGACCCGACCGGCGAACCCAGGCGCTGGCAAGACGTCCTTGATGCCGCGCAACGGACCTCCGCCTTGATCGCCGAGTCGTCTCCCAGCACGCGGGCCGGCCTGGCCTCTCTCGAAGACAAGGCCCGCGAACGGCTCCGCATGGCGAACATCGACCAACAGCTCTTGCGGGACTTGGAGCAGGCCCGAGTCCAGGCCGAACAGTGGGACCTGGCCGACGCAGCCGCTCGATATGAGCAAGCGTTTCGACGAGCGGGCCTCGACTTCGAACTGATCGGGACCGAAGCGGCCGCAAGGGCAGTCGCCGCTCGACCAAGTGAGGTCAAGGAAGTCCTCGTCGGGGGTTTGGATCACTGGGCCGTTCTCGCACGCGCTCCTATCGTTGGGAAAAAGCCCGGCGCAACTTCGTGGCGAAAGCCGCTGGGGACGGCCCGTGTCGCCGACCCTGAGCCCACCCGAAACGAACTCCGAGACATCGTCGAGCTGGGCCGGTACAAGGAGTTCGTCAATGTCGCGAAAAGAAGTAACATCGCCTCTTGTCCAGCCGCGAGCCTGTACTTGCTGGGTCGAATCCTCACTTGGATTGGAGAAATCGAGGAAGCCCAACGCGTGCTCGAATTGGCCCGGCGCCGGCAGCCGGAACATTTTTGGGTGAACATGGACCTGGCCTGGGCCCTGCGCTGTGAGCCCAGTCAACCCGACCTCGCCGTGGCCTTTGCTTCCGCAGCAGTGTCCCTTCGACCCGATGCCCCGATCGCTCGATATCGCCGCGGCGACGTCCTGGAACTCGCCGGTGATTACCAAGGCGCCGTCCGCGAGTTTCGAGAGGCCACTCGGCTCGAGCCGGATTTCGGATTGGCCCATTTCCGTTTGGCTTTGCAACTCTGGTCGACCGGACAAATCGACGAGGCCGTCGAAGAGATGTATCAAGAACTCAAGTCTAAGATCACAAAAGACCGCATTGTGTCAGGCCGAGCCATGCTCAGCGCGATCCTGCTCGATGGCCGACGCTTTCGTGAGGCCCGGGACTACTTTGAGAAGGCCACCGTCGAGTCTCCGGAGGTAGCGAGGTATTGGCTCGAATTGGCCAAGGCCCAGGTGTGTTTGCGTGACCGAGCAGCCGCGGCGAACGCTCTCCAGACCGCCTCCAAACTCATCACCGACGGGTCCATGGAGGCGAAAGACCTCGCCGCCTGTCGCGACGACCTGGGGCGACTCGATCGCCTCCCGCAACTCCAACGCGACGACTTGGATATGAAAGACGAAGAACTTCTCGAATGGACCGGGTTTTGCAATCGCGTCGATTTGGCAGTGCCCGCTCTTCGGCTGTATGAGCGGGCCTTCGCCGCTGACCCAAAACTGCTAGAAGGCCCCGTCAGCGCGCACCGCGACTTCGCTGTGACTCTCGCCGTACGACTTGCGGCGGGCCTCACCGCAGATCAGGCCCGCCCCGATGATGCGGAGCGGACCCGGTTGCGTCGCCTCGCACTGAAGTGGCTTCAAGGAGGCTGGCCGGCCTGGCAGGGTCTGCTCAAACCTGGCCAACCAAGGCGCCTCAAGGCGGTCGCCGAGCAGGTCCTCATGAAGCTCCGTAACGACCCCGGCCTCGCCTCGGTGCGTACTCCCGAGGCACTCGCCAAGTTGCCCGCCGAGGAATCGGATGCATGGCATGCCTTTTGGGACGCGTTGGCAAGATGTGTCCCCGAGTGATGGAGCGACGTGGACATCGCCTCGCCGCAATGGGCCCATAGCGACCACGATTCCCATTGCGCTGAGTTGGGACGTGCCGTGGATCAACGACGGCCGCCACAACACGGACCAGACACAACAGCTCATCACCGCATCACCCTTGCTTGCGCCGGTTGAGCGAGGGCCGGCCACTGTCGGATCAAGGGGTCACTTGACAGGCCAACGTACCCAAACTGTACCAAGGCCCCTTTGGAACACAATCGTCGATTTGTCTCAAGTCCTTAGTACCGAAGGTGGGACTCGAACCCACACCCCCTTGACGGGGACCGGATTTTGAGTCCGGCGCGTCTGCCATTCCGCCACTTCGGCTAGTCCGTCCCATTAGAAAGGAAACGCCAAACGGGCCAACTTATGGCCGAGTCAACCCGCCCGGCTCCCACTCGAAGGGCTGGAGTACCCCCACGGGGATTCGAACCCCGGTCCCTAGGCTGAGAACCTAGTATCCTAGGCCACTAGACGATGGGGGCGGTGATCAGGATGTATCGTAACACCCCCCTCTCGGGAGTCAACCCCGCCGCCTAACCTGAACTTGGATCAGACTTGGTTACTTGGATCCACCCGATTCAGCCCAGGGACCTCTCGTGTGACGGGCCCGCGTTGCCAGCCAAAAATACCGGGACTTCTTATACTTGTTAATTGGGGCCCCCTTGGGTCAGTCGATGGGAAGGACCGATCTGGAGTCTTTTTGTCAGCCTCTTCGCGCCGTTCTCGCTTTTCAGTCGGTTCTTGAGTCCTCGTCCAATGCGAGGTGTCGTGTTGCCACCACGCAAACAGACAAACAACATCACGCGGTTGCGATTCGACCGATCTCGTGACACACTTCATGGCCCCACTCCTCCCAAGGACGTCTGAGGAGGTCCACGGCACGAGCCCGTCCCTTTCCACCCCCGTCCGTTCTCATTCGCCACATTTCTGAGCGACTTTCACAGGAGCGACTTCTCATGTCCCCATTGGTTCGCTCACGCCGTGTTCCTTCGTCCCAGTCGCGTTCGGCGCGGCGCTTGTTTCGGACCCGCCTCGAAGCACTGGAGGACCGACGGCTCCTTTCGACATTTCAGTGGAAGAGCGCCGCCGACGGCGACTTCAACACGCCCGCGAATTGGGTCCAGAACTCCGTGCCAGGCGTGAATGATGACGCGATCATCGGATTCTCCAACATCACGGTCACGGTCGCGGTCGGAACCACCGTGAACACACTCAACAACTCGTCCCGGTTGACTGTCTCCAGCGGAACCTTCGCGGTCCAGAATGGGGCGGGCAACTCGTCGCTCAATCAACTCATCGTCGCGAATGGAGCGACGTTTCGAACGGTCAGTGGAACGACCACGGTCACTTCCAACGCGTCGCTTAACGGCACGATCCAGGTCGATGCCGGCGCCGAGATGGACTTCCAAGGTGGGGCCGTCGCCGTGCCGGGGACAGCCGCCCTGAATGGCCCCGGCACATTCGGGATCCTCGGCGCGACATTTACGGTTTCGGGCAACGTCACGGCGCCAACGCACCTGGTCTTCAGCTCGGGGACCCTAAACGGCAACGGGAACTTCACGATCCCGACCGGGACGACGATGAACTGGACAGGCGGCGTCATGGGCGGCGCGGGGACCACCATCGTCGCCAACAGCGCGTCGCTCGCCATCTCGGGGGGGGCGGGCAAGGTCCTGGACACAAGGACCCTGACTAACAACGGCACGATCACCCTCTCCGGCACGACGGACGTCACGATCAACAACGGGGCCCTTCTCGACAACTACGGCCTCTTCGACATCAAGGTCGATCACGGGGTCGGCAGCGGCGGCACGCAGCCGACCTTCATCAACGAGGCCGGCGGCACCCTGCGGAAGTCGGGAGGCTCGGGCGCCAGCACGTTCTCAGGCAACATCGCCTTCAACAACGCGGGCGGCACCGTCGACAACCAAACAGGCACGCTCTCGCTGATCGGAGGGACAAGCCAGGGAGGGAACTTCAAGGCCGCGGCCAATACCTTGCTTGACCTCAACGGGGCGGACAACACCACCTTCACAGGCACGTTCACGGGCTCGGGGGCCGGCACGGTCCGAATCAGCGGTGGGACAATCACCATCGGTGCGGCAGGCGCGACGTTCAACTTCCCCTCGGGCCTGCTGCAATGGACGGGCGGCACAATCGACGGCGGCGGCGTGGCCACCTTGATTAACGCCGACACGATCGCTTTCCCGGGCGCCGGCAGCCGCACCTTCAACGCCATCACCGTCGCCAATCCGAGCGGGAGCTCGTTGGTGCTCACAGGGACGGGCCCTCTTCAAATCTACAACGGCACGGTCTTGAATAATGCGGGCATGGTCGATTTTCAGGGCGACGCGTCGATCGGCAGTGGCGGGACCACACCTTCGTTCAACAACCAGAACACCGGTATCGTGCGCAAGTCGGGCGGCACCGGCACGAGCGACTTCGGTGGAAACCTCGCCTTCAACAACGCACCTGGGGCGACGGTCACCACGCAGACCGGCACGCTCAGGCTCACGTCCGGGACGTTTTCAGGTGGGACCTTCAACGCTTCCTCCGGCGCTCTGCTCGACATGACCGACGCGAACAACGCCACATTCGCCGGCACTTTCACCGGCAACGGTGGCGGCACGGTCCGTCTCAGTGGGGGCACGGTGACGATTGGTCCGGCGGGGGCCACGTTCAACTTCCCCTCCGGCTTGTTCCAGTGGACAAACGGCACGATCGACGGAGCGGGGACCGGCACACTCACCAACACGGGGGCGATCACGCTCACCGGGAACACCAATCACGTCTTCAACGCTCTCAACTTCGTAAACGCGACCGGCGCGATCGTGTCCCTTCAAGGGGCGGGCCTGCTCTCGTTCTACAACGGTGACACGATCGCCAACGCGGGGCTCTTCGATGTCCAGTCGGACGCGAGCTTCGGGTCGGGTGGCGCGGCGTCGTCATTCACAAACCAAGCAAGCGGGACCTTTCGCAAGTCCGGCGGGACCGGCGTGACGACCCTTCCAATCGCCTTTTCCAACGCGGGGACGGTGGACACGCAGACCGGCATGCTGAAACTGGTGGGCGGCACCGACACTGGCACTTACAACACGGCCAACATCGGCACGGTCAATTTCTACTACGGCACACGCACAATCAACGCCGGGGCCAAGTTCATCGGGACGGGGACGGTCTTGGTCTCTGATGAAGGAAGCTCGAAGCTGCTCCTAAACGCGAACCAAACGATCGCCAACGTTAACTTCGCGTCCGGGACGATCACCGGCACGGCCACGTTGACGGTGTCGGGCCTCTTCTCATGGACGGGTGGCACGCTGATCGGCCCGACCAACCTGGTGATCGCCCCAACCGCCACGCTCGCCTTTGGAGGGGTGGCCGCCATGGTGATCGACGCCGCCACGATCACCAACCAGGGCACGGCAACTTGGCCCTTGACGGGCGCCTTATACGTGCGCAACGGGGCGACATTCAACAACGTCGGCACCGTCCTGGACAGCGCCGACCACACGATGACCTACAACGGCGGTAACGGCCTGACCTTCAACAACACGGGCACGTACACGAAAACAAGCGGCAATGGGACAACTCGGCTTGAGGTCGCCTTCAACAACACGGGCACCGTCAACATCCTCAGCGGTACTCTACAACTCCAAGGCCCGGGGACCGACACGGGGACCTACGGGATCGCGGCCGGTGCAACGCTGAATTTCAGCTACGGCACTCGCACCTTCAACCCCGGTGTGAAGGTCAACGGCGCCGGGGCGCTCTTGATGACGGACGAGGGAAGTTCGAGGCTCGCGTTCAACACCGACACCAGCCTTACCAGCCTGACACTAGCCGCGGGTACGATTACGGGCCCGAGCACGGTGACGGTGACGAACGCGTTCCGATTCACGGGAGGCATGGTGCAAGGCCCTGGGGCGATGCTCATCCCGGCCACGGCCACGATGGCGATCACGGGCCCGAGCAGCAAGATCGTCGACGCCTACGCGATCACCAACCAAGGGACGACCACCTGGCCGCTGGGCGGCCCGCTTTACGTCCGCAACGGCTCAACCTTCCAGAACAACGGGACCTTCTTGGACCTGGCCGACCACACGATGACCTTCAACGGAGGAAACGGCCTGACCTTCAACAACGCGGGCACCTACACGAAAACAAGCGGTAATGGGACAACTCGGCTTGAGGTCGCCTTCAATAACTCGGGAACGGTGAACATCGCGAGCGGCACCCTGCAACTCAACGGCGGCGGGACCGACACGGGGCCGTACAACCTCTCGGCCGGCACGACCCTCAACTACAGTTACGGCACGCGCACGATCAACGCGGGCGCGGCATTTATCGGCCCCGGCACCGTTCTCCTGACGGACGAGGGCGGGGCCTCATCGATCGTGCCCAACGTTGATGTCGCCATACCCAACTTCGTCCTCAGCGCGGGGACGCTGAAGGGCCCCAATACCGTGACCGTGTCGGGCGCGTTCTCGTTCACCGGCGGCACGATGCAAGGCCCGGGCGCCGTGACGATCGGCCCGGCGGGCACCCTCGCGATCAGCGGCTCGAACACGCGAATCATCGACGCCTACACGATCCTGAACCAAGGGACGAGCACCTGGGCGGGGACCGGGGCCTTTTATGTCCGCAACGGTGCCGTCTTCAACAACGCGGGGCTATTCCTGGATCAGGACGATCACACCATGAGCTACAACGGCGGGGCCGGACTCACGTTCAACAACACCGGCGAGTATCGCCGGACCACCGCTTCCGGAGAGACACAGCTTCAGATCGGCCTCAACAATACCGGCACCGTGCGGGTCGATTCGGGCAAGCTCTCGATCGCGGCCACGAACCAGGACAACGGCGACGGCGTCCTCTCGGGCGGCACCTGGATCGTCGGCACGAACGCAAACCTGAACCTCGCCACGAACCTCAACGCCACCGGCAACATCACGACCAACAAGGGGACCGTGATGTTGATGGGGCAGGGGGCCCTCTTCAACCGTCTCAGCACCCTGACCACCAACAGGGGCACGTTGCAACTGGAAGGGGGACTCGACTTCACCACCGTGGGCGACCTGACCAACTCGGGGACGTTGGTCTTGGGTCCCGCGTCGGTCCTGAACGTCAACGGGACATACGCGCAAACGGCCGCGGGCTCCTTATTCAGCGAGATCGCCGGCCAGCCCGCATCCGGACTCTTCGGTCAACTAACGGCCACGGGCGCGGCGAACTTGAACGGCACCCACGGACCTCGCCTGGTCAACGGGTTCGGCACCACGGCGGGCGGCAACTTCGTCGTCATGAGCTATGCCTCGCGTACGGGTGATTTCTCCTCGTTCCAGAACGTGACCGAAGGGGGCGCGGGACTCTTCACCCACGCGACCAACGCGACCAACGTCACCTTCACCACCGTGAAGGACGCAACCGACCTAATAGTTACCGATGTGAGCATGTCTTCACGTGTCTCACCCGGCCGGCCCCTGGCGATCCAGTACACGGTGCGGAACAACTCGAACGTGTCCAGCGACGTGACCACCTGGACCGATTCGGTCTTCCTCTCGCTCTCCGACACGTTCGACCCCACGACCGCGATCTTCCTGGGGACCGCGACCCACACGGGGGGCGTGGCCGCCAACGGGAGCTACAACGGGTCCCTGACCGTCGCCGCGCCCGGCGTGGCCATCAACAGTTACCGCGTCTTCGTTGTGGCCGACGGTCGCCAGTTCGTGCCCGACCCGAACCGCGCCAACAACATTGGGCGGTCCGGCACCACGGTCTCCATCGACTTTCCAAGCCTGACGTTGGGGACGACCCTCAACAGCACAATCGACAGCGGCCAAGACCTGTATTACCGGATCGACTTGCCGACCGGCTCGGCGGTCCGGATCACGGCGAACTTCGCCGCGACGCCCGGTGGCGAGGTCTTCGCGAGCTATCGCCAGGTGCCCTCGCGGACCGTCGCCGACGCCTCGGCCACCGACCCCACGCTCATGACCCAGCAACTCCTGCTCTCCGGCGCGCAAGCGGGGACGGAGTACGTCCTCGTCCACGGTCGAGAAGGCTCGCTCGGCGGCAAACCCTTCAGCCTAAAGGTCGAGCAACTGCCGCTCCAGGTCTTGCAGGTGGGCCCACAAGTCGGCGGCAACTCGGGCAGCGTGACGCTCGCGATCACGGGCTCGCAGTTCACAAGCGCGGCCCTCGTCTCGTTGGTCCAAGGCGGCCAGGCGCGACCGGCCGCTTCGGTCTCCTTCCAGGACGGTCAGACCCTCTTCGCCACTTTCAACCTCAACGGCCTGGCCCCGGGCCTCTACGACGTACAGGTAACTCAAGGTCTGAACAGCGCCGCTCTGCCCGGGGCCTTCCGGGTGGTCGCCGGCACAGCGGGAAAGGTCCGGACGGAGCTCACCATTCAACCCGTGAGTCGGCCGGGCCGGCCGGGCCTTGTCACCCTCGACTTCGAGAACGCGGGCGACACGGACGTCGCCGCGCCGATCTTCGTGCTGACGGCAAAGACGCGGTCGGGCCGGCTCATTCCGATGACCCTACCCGGCGACGACGGACCAGGGCGTTCGCCCTTGCAATTCCTGGGCATCAATCCCGATGGGCAAGCGGGCGTGCTGCCGCCTCGCTTCCAGCGCTCGATCCCCATCACCTTCCACGTGCCACCCGACATCGTCGGCCACGACTACATCCAATTCCAACTCACGACGGTCTCGGGGAACGACTTGCCCATCGACTGGGCCGCGCAGAAGGCGGTGCTCAAACCCGACTACGTTCCCGACGACGCCTGGGACGCGGTCTTCACCAACTTCGTCGCGGCCGTAGGCACCACCTCCGCGAGCTATCAGGCCACCCTCTCCGCCGACGCGACGTATCTTTCCAGCCTGGGAGATGTGACGCCCGACGTCCCCCGCCTCTTCGCCTACGAGGTCGCCAAGGCGGACAACGCCTTGATGCCCAAGGCGATCGCTTCGAGCGTTGACGCGGCCTTCCCGGCCCCCGGCCTCTGGCTGGAGTTCGATCGCCAGGCGTCCCAATCGATCTCGGGCCGTTACTTCACCGGGCGATTCGGCCGCGGCTGGACAGACAACTGGGACTACCAACTCACGACCGACGCCAAGGGCAACGCCTCGATGCGCCTCGGCCCGACGACCCGCTTCTTCGCCAAGCAGGCCGACGGCTCCTACATGGGGAGCATGGGCGACCACGGCATGTTGACCCAAAGCGGCGGCGTCTTCCAGCTGCGCGAGGTCGACGGAAACGTCGAATCGTTCCGTCCCGACGGCCTCCTCGACTTCAAGCGTGACCCCAACGGAAACCGAATCACCTGCGGTTACACGGGCGGCCTTCTCACGAGCTTGACGCATTCCAACGGCTCGGCGATCACGATCAACTACAACGGCCAGGGGCGGGTCAGCCAGATCACCGACCCGGCCGGCCGCGCCTCGACCTACACGTACGACGCGACCGGTCAGCACCTCCTGACCTACACCAACAAGTTCGGCACCACTCAATACGGCTACGTCACGGGCCAGGGCCCGCAACGCGAGCACGCCCTGGCCTCGATCACCTATTCCGACAACACCCACATCAACTTCACCTACGACACCCAGGGTCGCTTGATCGGCAACTACCGCGACGGTGGGGCCGAGCCCCTAGCCTATGCCTACGATACGGCCGGCGGCTACTCCATCACTGACGGAGTCGGCGCCAAGACCACCTACCGCCTCAACGACTTCGGCCAGGTCGCCCAGTCGATCGACCCCTTAGGAGGAGTGACGCGACTTTTCTATGACATGAACATGGACCTGGTCAAGCAGGTCCTTCCCGACGGGTCGGCGTACACGTTCTCGTACGACACGCGAGGGAACCTGACGAGCCGAGTAAGTCCCTCGGGGGGCCGGGTCGCCATGACCTACGAACCGGCCTTCAATCAACTGACGAGTTTCGAGGACGAGCGCGGCAACACGACGCGGTACGACATTGACGCCCGCGGCAACGTCATCACCATGACTTACGCCGACGACACGTCGGTCCAGTTCGGTTACGACGCGGTCGGCAACTTGATCAGCCTCACGAACGCTCGGGGGCAGCGAGTCGTCATGAGCTACGACAAGAACGGCCTGGTGACCAGCCAGGTCTTGCCCGACGGTTCCCAGGCGACCTTCGCGTACGACCCTCGGGGCAACCTGGTCTCAGCCACGAACGCCAACGGGACGCTCGCGTTCACCTACGGCGCGCTCGACCTGCCGACACGCGTCGTCACGCCCAACGGCGCGCTCGACATCGCCTACAACGGGGTCGGGCAGCGCACCCGGGTCGCCGATCAAACAGGCCTCACGGTCAATTACGCTCACGACGCCCTCGGGCGGGTCCAGGCCCTCACCGATGGGGGCGGCAACCCGATCGTCGCCTACACCTACGACCTCGCCGGCCGACCCGTCACCGAGACCAAGGGGAACGGCACGACGACCACGTATCAGTTCGACCTCGCCGGCCAAATCCTGAGCTTGGTCCACAAGGCCCCTAACGGGTCCGTCAATTCGCAATACGATTACACTTACGACATCATGGGCCGGGTCGCCACGATGAGGACCGGGGGCGTAACCACGACCTACGGCCACGACTTGCTCGGCCAGCTCACGTCCCTGACGGCGCCCGGGCGCTCGATTCAGTATCAGTACGACCCGGCCGGCAACCGGGTCTCGGTCAACGACAACGGCGCGGTCACTCCGTACGTGACCAACAATCGCAATCAATACACGAACATCGGCCCCGACTCCTTCACGTACGACGCCGACGGCAACCTGGCGACCCGGGTCGTCGGCGGTTCGACCACAACGTACAACTTCGACCCGATCGGCCGTCTCGCGGGGATTTCCGGACCGGGCGGGGCCTCGTCGTTCGCGTACGACGCCCTCTCGGAGCGGATCGGATCGACCGTGAGCGGCGTGACGACCCGCGACCTTGTCGACCCGATCAGCCGGTTCGTCTTCGCCACGTTCGACGCGACTGGGGCGACGGTCGCGCATTACCCGCTTGGCATCGGCGTGGTCGGGCGGGTCGCCGCCGACGCGCTCGATCCGTCTTTGCGCCCACAGCCTTGGGCGCCGAGCGCGGAGCAGATGGCCACGGTGACCCCGAGGACGGGGAGAATGCTGCGAGCGGAGCGGAGCTTGGCTTCGAGCGACATGGAATGCCTCCGGGCTGAGCGATAAGCAACCTCGGGGCCAACCGATCTCGTGCAAAAACACCGAGAATTTCGCGAGGGAGGGGTGGGGGCGGCGCCCCACACCCGGAGTGCCTGGGGCCGAATCCCCCCAACCCGCTCGAGGCGGGGTCTGGAGAGGGCACCTGTACTAGGCTCCCGCCCGCATGCCGCACACGAAGCTCCCGCGCCTCGTTCGTGACGCCGCCTCGGCCGAGCCCGACCCGCGCGGCCTCGTGGTG
>CALLYK010000194.1 GCA_937858365.1 uncultured Isosphaeraceae bacterium
GGCCGGGAGGCTCGTGGCCGAGCGGGCACGCGCCGCCGGCATCGAGACGGTGGTGTTCGACCGGGGCGGCTTCCTCTACCACGGTCGCGTCAGGGCCCTCGCCGAAGGGGCCCGCGAGGTCGCCTTGCCGAACAATGTCGTGGTCGACCTGACCATGCTCAATCAGACGACCCAGTCCCGTCGGCCGGAACGCTCGCGTCTGCCGATGAGTCAGGTCAACGGCACGGTGGACGTCCTCTTCGCCCCCAACGGTCAGGTCCTCGAAGACCAAACGGGTGTGAATGTCTTGCCGTTGAACAAGAACTTGCCGTTCTACCACTTCTGGTTGGCGAGCAAGACGGACGTCTTCCCGCCCGACGCGGTCCGGGCCGCGCCGTTCTTGCCGACACCGTTCGCGGCCACCAACCAGGGGGGCCCGCTGCGCGGCGAACGCCGACTGGTCACGCTCTACCCCAAGACGGGGAACACCGTGATCAACAGCCTCGAGAGCTTCCTGAACGCGGCCGGCAACCCGGACATCGAGGCCCCCTACAAAGACGCCCAATCGGGATTGAGGGAGCCATGACCATGACTTCCAAACGCTCAGGGATCACGCTGACCGAGATCTTGATCGCCATCCTCATCATGGGTGTCGGCCTGGTCTCCCTGGCGACCCTCTTCCCGCTCGGCCTCCTGCGGGCCCAGCGCGCCTTACGTGACTCACGCTCGACGCTGCTGGCGGAGTCGGCCATCAGCGAGGTCGGGGCGCGGAACCTCCTGAATTACGAGTCGTTCTACTTCTCCCAGTGGTACAACTACCCGAACCCGCCCAACGCCAACGGTTACTTCTTTGACCCTTGGCTCACGGAATCGCGCACCGTCCCCCTGGGGAACGACGGCCTCATCTTCGTGCCCAATGGGGCGCCCATCGCGGGCATGCCCGTTTGTTACGATCCGCTGTGGTGGTCGGTGGTCCATCAAAACAATGTGGCCACGCCCGCCACCGGCGGCATGGGGGCCCGACTCGGGTACGGACAGGGCTTCCTGCGGAATGACCCCGGCGACAACAACGCCCCCTCCGCCTGGGGCCTTCAGCGAATCACCAACTTCCGCCCCTGGCTCGGCGCCACCGACTCGTTCCCGTTCGTCTACAACCAGCCCCAGCCCTTGACGGCCCCTCAAGTCGCCACCGACGTCTTCAGTTCACCCGACAACATCGTCTTCGTGGGGGACGACCAGGAGTTCCCCTCGCAGGGCCCCGGTTCGGTGAGCCCGCTGGTGCCCGACCTTTCGCTCTCGGGCACGAACTCGATGACGTTCGACCTCATGTTCACCTGGTTCTTCACCGGCTATCGACCGAACGCCAACGACCTGAGCATGTACACCGGCTCGATCGTCGTCTGTCATGCGCGGACGATGGGCCTGGACACCGTGCCGGCCCCGATCGGCGGCAACAACGTCACCATCGCCCAGGGTGAACGCACGCTGGAAGCCACCTGGGGCTATAGCGGTAAGCAGGTGACACCGCTGACCACGACGATCGGCTACGGCAAGGGCGACCGGACCGTCCTGGTCCGCTGGCTGAACTCGACCCCAGACCCGGCCCTTCGCCAGGGGGGCTACATCGCCGACGTGACCTACGAAATCAACGGCGCGAGGTCCACGAGCCGCTATTCGTCCCCCAGCCTTTACTCCGGTCAGCGCTGCGAATGGTATCGGATCGCCGGCTTCACCACGCCCGGGCCGTCCGATGCGAACGTGGACGCGGCGCTGGCGAACTACCGCGAGTCCGTGCTCACCCTGGACACCCCCGTTCGGGCCAAGACCCTGGTCAAGGTCAGCAATGGGGAGCCCTATCGGATGGAGGCGGCCCTCTTCATGCCGGCGGTCGTGAACGTCTTCCCCAAAACGTTCGTGAACCGCGGCGACCAGCGCTAAGAATTTCCGTTTCTTTCCTTGGGTTTCCGTGTTTCATCTGGACCGAATCGAGAACCGCCGATGCGTGCCTATTCGCCACTCCAGCCGCGACCGCGAGGACGCCGGGGCCTGACCCTGGTGGAAATGCTGGTCACCGTCGTGCTGGTGCTGCTGATCATGGTGGTGATCACGTCGGTCTTCCGCTCGGCCGCCACGGTGGCCTCACGACAGAAGGTCTCGATGGAGATGGAGACGGCCCTGCGCCGGTTCGACTCCACCATCCGGCAAGACCTCCGCGGCGCCACGGCGCGTTTCACGCCTCCCCTGAACCCGACCGAAAACCTCGGCTACTTCGAGTACGGGGAGAACTCCATCGCCGACCTTCAAGGCGAAGACGTGGACGACTACCTCGCCTTCACGGCGAAGGCCCCAGACGGCCAGCCGTTCCGCGGGTTCGTCATGGTCCAAAGCGTGAACGCGGCGGGGACCTCGATTTACGCGCGCGTGCCCATCACCAGCAACTACGCCGAGATCATCTACTTCTGGCGGAACGGCAATCTCTATCGCCGGGTCCTGCTGATCGTACCCGAGCGCAGCGGCCAACTCGTCACGGGGCCGCTCCACGGCGGCGGCTTCTGGGCGCAGTCGATCAACGGGGCCCTCGTACCCGACCCGCTCCAAACCAACGCTACGCGACAATACGTGGCGGTGAGTTGGCAGGCCATGAACACGATCTCAGCCCGGCCCTCGGCGCGCGGCACCAATTACGCGCCGGTCGCGAACACGCTGGGGGACCTCACCAACCGCGAGAATCGGTTCGCCCGGCCCCGCTTCAGCAACGACTACGTGGACGTCGCCGGCAACTCGGCACCCGACGGCATCCCCGACGATCGTAACGGCGACGGCATCCCCGACTTCTACCCCACGCTCTACCCCAACGTGCCCGTGAGCACCAACGGCTATCTGGCCGGCGTCAACGATGGGATCGGCACCCGCAACGGATACACGATCGATCAATTGCCCTTCCCGTTCCTCTACGCGGGGGCCTTCACGAACGCAGGCACCCGCGCCAACGACGACATCCATTACACCGACCCGACCACGACCACGACCGCCAATAACCTGCCCCAACGCTACGACCCCAAGTACATCAATCACGCACCGATCCCCATCACGACGGCGAACGACAACCTGCCGCTCCCCGCCGCGAACCAGACCTGGTGGGGCTTCCCGACGTCGCAGGAGACCCTCTCTCCCTACTGGACCGACCCGATCAAGCGCGTCAACGACCCCTCGAGCGCCAACTACTTCAATGGCAACCCATCCTTGGCGGTGGATACGGCCAACGCCCAGGCCCCCGGGCTCTCTTGGGTCAGCTTCCAGTTGTTGCCGCCCTTGCGGACCCCCTGGCGCGGCGTCGAACAACCCTTCAACGATGGTGCCGGGGCCGCCGCGTTCGCGGCCCTCACCACCACGGCCACGCAACCGGACACGATCTGGGGCCTGGTCGGCGAATCGAACGACCTCATCCTGACCGGCGTTCGTTGCTTCGACATCAAGGCTTACGATTCTTCCCCCATCGCGAGGGGATATGTGGACCTTGGCTACGCCTTCAATCCCAATTTCGCGACGACCACCACTCCCGCGCAGTACGCGACGCTCGGCCACGAGGGGAGGATGCCGCCGATCCTCTCCACCTTGACCGGGACGACGGGGGACTTCCGTCTCGACTCCCAGTGGCCGCTCCCCGGCTTCTTCGTGGGGGACACCAGCGGCAACACCGTCCGCATGAGGCGCGTCTACGATACTTGGTCGACCGACTACGCCTATCCGCCCGACACGCCCTACGGCAATCCGTTCGCGAGCCCGGTCAATGGCTTCCGGCCGGCCTTCCCCGGCTACTCGGCCCCCTATCCCGTCCCGCTGAGCGGGATCCAGGTCCACATTCGGGTCACCGACCCGCGCAACGAACGCGTCAAACCCCTGACGATCCGCCAAGACTTCACCGACAAGCTCTGAGTTGAGACCGCGTCCCAGCACAGCTCGGCCCAGCCCATCACGGTCCGGTCCTGGACCTTCGACGAGAAGAAGAGGGAGTGTCCACCATGTTCGCCCGTCGCCAGTTCCTCGACGGCAAGGCCAAACGCCGGGGGATCGTCCTGGTCCTGATCCTCGGCATGCTCGCCCTGCTCGCCCTGATCGGCGTGACCTTCGCCAGCATCTCCAGCCAAGCGCAGGTCAGCAGCCGCAAGTTCGCCGAGGGCCTGCTCGTCCCCGACGCCAAGCAGATGTTCGACTTCGGGCTCTCGCAGCTCATCAACGACACGCAGAACCCGCTCTCGGCGCTCATGGGGCACAGCCTCTCCCGCGACATGTACGGCAACGACGCGGGGAACAACGGCGGACCGATCGCCCTAAACCTGACCGGGGTGATCGCACCCAACACGTATCAGACAAACGTGCCCGCGTATGTGGACAACGGAGTGACTCTTCTGGCCTCGAACCTTGAATACGGCAAGGCGCCGCTGGGCTGGATACTCGTCGTCAACGCGCCCGGCCTGGTCTCGCAGTCGCTGGAGGTCGTTTCGACGGGGGTCAACAACAACCTGCTCGCGATCACCTGCCAGCCCTACGACACGAACACGGCCCTCGCGCAACTGAACAGCCCGGGGGCGACTTACGCCCTTGACGGCCGCTATCAAAGGGCCTTCAACGGGTCCGGTCAGACCTCGTTCGCGGCGGCTCGGGCCATCGTAAGGGCCACTGAGCTCAACGACGCGACCCTGATCCCGACGCTGACCGAACTGTATCGGATGCCCAACTTCCTCTACAACGACCCGTTCAGCACCGGGAACCTGGCCAACTTCGGCCTTCAGATGAGCCGCGGCCAAGTGCCCATGGACGAGGACTACGACGCCTGCGACCTCGAGAACATGTTCCTGGCGATCGAAACGGCGGACTCGTCGGTCGTCATCCCGTCCTTCCATCGACCGGGCATTGTCCGTTACGACACGGTCGCCGGCGTGGACGACTGGACCGACTTCCCCAAAACGTTCACGCCCCAGAACACACAGCAGCAAATCCTCGCGTCGATGGCCCGCTCGCGGTTCCTGCGTCCCCGCCCGGTGGACCACCCCACCAGCGGTCTGAAGGAGCTAAGGCCCGACCCGACCACCGGCAAGATCGAATACGACGTGGACAACGACGGCGACGGCGTGACCGATTCGGTCTGGCTCGACCTCGGTTTCCCCACGCAGCGCGACGCCAACGGCAAGCTCTATAAGCCCCTCTTCGCGTTCAAGGTGATCGGCACCAACGGCAAGCTCCCCCTGAACACGGTCGGCAACGTCCAGGCCCGCGCGCTCCGCGACTTGAACGGCGACAACCTGCCCGACAACGAACGCCTCTGGGACCACGCCTCGCACCTGGGCTACTCGGTCAACGAGATCAACCCCAAGTACGCCCTGCAAAACCAACCCCTGGCGCAATTCGACAACGCGGGCGTCTCGGTCTCGCTCACGCAGTTGCGTAACCTTTTGATGGGGACACGGCCCCAACCAGCGCCGACCCAGGTCTCTTACGTCAACGGCGTCCCGGTCCCGTCCGGTCTCAACCTGGACAGTGGCGGCACGCCTCTGAACATGGATTCGAATTTCGTGGCCGCGGGCAGCCCGCCGTCCCCCGTGCTCATGCCCAACAATGTGCCTGACGCTCTCGACCTCAACGCGAACGGCGTGATTCCGAGGAACACGGCGGCCGTCGCCGGTCTCTGGGGCGAACCGCGCGGGGTGCCCTCGTACTTGCCCGGTGATCAGGCGACACTCACGATCACCGCGGCGGACCTGGCCGCGGTCGGGGGCATCCCCAACCGGACCTATCACAGCCGAGTCGGGCCTGGCCGCTCGCCGATGCTCACCGGCTACAACACGAACGTCGTGCCTCCGTTGCCCCTTTACGCCTACGACGTGGACGGCACCAACGACAGCTACAGCGCGCTCGACTTCTATCCGGCCATGGTCGGCACGACCTCTGGGCCCGAGCAGGCCAACCTGGTGGACCGCTACGCGATCGCCCCGGGCATCTTTTATGAGTTCCCGCAACTCCCATCCGAACGCCTGCGCCAGTTCGTCACACCCATCGACGCCTCCGGCAACGGCGCGATCCAGCGCTTCTACACACCGCCTCTGATGAACAACCCGCCGTATGACGGCTTCGCCGGCCTGAACTACGACGGCAACAAGCGAGGCTACGGCGCCGATCGATGGGGCCGCGTGAGCCACTTCAACTACTTCCGCCCCGCCGGCGTGCCCTACTACATCGACTATCGGGCCCAGTACGACTCGATGAACAACACGTACACGGCCCTGCCCATCATTCCGTACACCGACCCGAACAATGGCGATAACAGCATCCAGATCGAGAGCACACGGCACAATCCGTATCACGGCTTTTTCGCGGCGGGCTTCCCGATGGGGGCCTACACGGCGAGCGGCGGCGGCAGCTCGACCCAGCGGAACTTCTTCGCCGACGCGTTCATGGGCGCCACCCCCTTCAATCGGAGCGGCGGGACCACGCTCTTCCCGAACCCGTTCGCCCCCGCGTCTGCATTCGTGCCCGACCCGATGAACGCGGGGCAATACGTCCAGGCACGCCCTCAGTACCTGGTCGACACGGGCAACAACTTCATTGGGACGCTCGACGCGGTCATTAACTCGGCCGACTCCGTGAACACGGGGGGCGCACACCCGACGATCTACGGCTACGTCCCCTACGGCAGCCAGGGATACTCATTCACGTCCAACGGCAACCCGATCACTATCCAGTCTCCCTCCGACGCCTATCCGGGCGGGAGCCTCGGCCGCGACCTGGCCCATGAGGTCAACCTCTATCGTCCAGGCCCCAACGACGCCCCCTTCGGCCCCTCCGACCTGGAGTGGCTGTACCGCCAGCAAGATGTCGACGGCGCCAACCTGGATAGCCGCTTGAAGTACCTGGCACCGATCAGCTTCGTCTATGCGAGCGACGCCCCCATGCGGCGCAAGCTCTTCAGCATCGATTCCTGGGAGTTGAACAGCTTCGTCTGGGCGAACGACAACCCGCTGGGCTCCTTCCGCAACAACACGATGTTCAACCCAGGCGGCGTGTACGACACGTCCAACGTCGTGAACCAGCGCCTCGGGAGCGCGTCCAGTGCAAGCATCCAGCAACTCCAAGGCGTGTACCTGAACATCCCGCCCGCGGCGGCCTCAGGCACGGCGGCCGGCCTCTTGCCCTACACTCAGGCTTACGCGCATCGCGGACGCAAGATCAACCTGAACGCCCCTCTCCCCACGACCAACTTCCCCGATGAAGAGGTCCGGCAGAAGTGGGTCTTCAACGCCTATCAGGCCCTCAAGCAGTTCCTGCCGCCTAAGTCGGTGGACACGCCCGAGGAACTCCTGGCCTTGAGCCAGTACGTGCTCAACCTCGTCGATTTCCGCGACCCCGACGCGGCCATGACCCACTTCGTGAACCCGGACGTGCGCATGGTCCCGCCCACACTGGGAACATCGACCCCGGCCCCCGGCACGCCGCCCACGAACGCCATCCTCGTCTTGTCCAAGGTCTGGGACGTCAACAGCAACGCCTACATCGCCGACACGCGATTTAACACGGCCTTGCCGATCGACCAGTGGGGCATGGAGTATCCGCCTCTCGCCTTGAACGAGGTCTTGGCCTACGCGTTCAACCGTCGCGATGTCAACCCGAACCCGGTGCCCCCGAACCACAGCGGCTCCAACACGATGACGCCGAGGCTCTGGGTCGAGTTGGTCAACACGCTCACGCAGTCGAGTAACCTGGGCGGCGGCCCCAACCCGAGTTCCGTGGACCTCAACGGCTGGGAGATCGTCATCGCGCCCGACGACGCTTGGGGACGGCCCAACCCATTCACCGGCCAGATCAACTACGACCCCTCGCTGGCCGCCACCAACGGCCAACCCAAGCGCAAAGGCAACGCCAACGACACCCGGGCCAAAGACGTCGTTTGGCCCAAGTCCCAAACCTTCACGAACATCACGCGCCGAGTGCCCGCCCTGCGCGTGGACATCGATGGCACAGCCGACGACCCAGTTTCCAACACGCCTTATTACTATGTGGTCGGACCGGGGCTTGTGACGGGCCAGAACGACGCCTCCAACCCGCTCGAGGTGGGCATGCCCCAACAGCCGGGGGACACGGCCGTTCGGAATTACCAGGGGACCGACCCGGGCGAGGACAACCCACCAACAGGCGGCACCGTCAATGCGGTCCTCCAGGCGAACCCGCCCATTCACGCCCCCACCGTGCCCGGTAGCAGCACGCGGGCCATCACGATCTCGGCCCAACTCAAGACCGGGACCCTTTTCGAGGCGGACGACGATAATGACAAGATCTTGGA
Source organism: uncultured Isosphaeraceae bacterium (assembly GCA_937858365.1). Classification (GTDB taxonomy): domain Bacteria; phylum Planctomycetota; class Planctomycetia; order Isosphaerales; family Isosphaeraceae; genus CALLYK01. The sequence continues at coordinate 8,315 of CALLYK010000194.1, forward strand.
TGCCTCGCCCGGGGCCTACTACTGGGTCTATCTGCGACGGCCTTCCAATCCGCTCGACTCCAACTCGACGAAGGTGGTCGTCGATTCGGTGCGGGTCCCGTACCTAGCCTCCATCGACCGCTCCGGGACTACGTTCGACCTCAACGCCAACATGACCCAGGGGAATGAACTCAGCGGCAGCGAGGTCGAGGTCCTGAACGGCCTGACCATCGCGACCGACACCAACAACCCCAAGAAAAAGGTGTTGCAGCCAACCGCCAACCGGCAAGATTTCTACTCGTCGGCCCGGTTCCAGCCGTATCGCGGGGCCCAACTCATTCCGTCGCTGCCGACGGCCGCCAACACTCCTCCCACGGCCGGTCAAGCGGACTATCGCTACGGCTTCACCGAGCAGCTCGGTGCCACCTACAGCACCAACGTGGGCCAATACGGCCTGGGCATTTACGGTCGGGGTATCCAACCCGGCGGAAACACCAACCCGATCCTCCAGGTGCCCGTCACCAACCGGATCTACCACACGTTGGGGCAGGTCAACTCGTACGCGAACAACACCGTGGACACGGAGTGGGACCATCTCTCCTTCCACGACCGCGACTTCATGAGCGTGTATGAGCTCACGCTCGTCCCCGCCTGTCCGCCCGGCCTCTTCACCAAGCAGTTCCTGGAATCGCCCCCCAACCCCAGCGGGACCGGCAACCTGCCCACACGGATGACCGACCCGGTGCTCAGCCCCGACCCGCAATTCCCGTTCCTCCAGGAGCGTCCGCCCATGGTCGTGCCGCGCGGCGGTTCCATCGTGGGGACCCAGATGGCGGCCAGCACGATCCCGGTTTACCCCTATCTCTCGGACAACCACTTCTACTCGGCCGAGGGCCTGAGCTACACGACCGACAACAACCCGATCCAAGGCGGGACCCCGGGTGTCGGTGGCGCCACCGGCGCGGGCTGGCACAAGATGTTTGAGCTCTTCGAAGTCCCCACTTCCGCGATGGGCGCGATCGGCCCGGTCTCCTCAGGGGCCAACTTCGACTGGTATCGTGAAGACCTCCGCCCCGGCCTGATCAACCTGAACCTGATCATGGACGAGGAAGTCTTCTTCGGCCTGATCGATGACGAGAGCGTTCCCAAACTCAGCCGCGTGAACATGATCGTCGAGAACGGCCCACCGCCACCCGCCGGCCTGGGGACGAACACGGTCGCCCTGGTGCCCGGCCTGCTTCCGTATCCGTTGCCCGCCACCCAACCGCCTCAGAACTTCCCCGGAGTGACCATCCCGCGCGTCGTCACTCAAGTGGACGTACGCGGCTATCCGACCTACTCGCTCGACGGCAACGGCAACATGACGTGGACCGGCAGTTACGCCATGCAGAACCGCGGCTTCGACGATGGCAACGGTGGCGGTACCGACCCGGTCACCCAACGACCCGTGATGCCGATGAAGGCCGCCTTCGCTGACTTCCTCAAGCTTCGTCACGGCGGTTCCGGCTTCCTCTTCACCCACGGCCTGGGCGCGGTCGGCTCCGGTCCGGTCGGCCCCGTGCCCAACCCGGCCTTGAACCAAATCACGACCACACCGGCCGCCGAGCGCCCCTTCCACTCGTCGAGCTTCCCCGACATCAACTACACGATCATGCGGCCGGCGACCCTACCCCCCGCCTTCGACGCGGCCGGGAACCTGCTCACGCCGAGCTGGCTGGCCCCGGCGCCCCTGCCGATCGGCACGGCCCCCCCGTTCACGCCGCCCGTCCCCACGGTGCCCAACACCACCCCGCTCACGTTCGTTTCGCCGCAAGACCCCGGCGTGAAACACCTGTACGACCCGGTGACGACCAGTACGACCTACGGCACGCTCGCCTTCTTGTCAGTCAAGCCGTCGAACCCGCAGCCGGGCGACTTCAGCAATCGCCTCTTGTGGCTTCCGCCCGCCACGCCACCGCGACGCCTCTTCCAGCTTCCGGACACGCTCGCCAACCAGGCCGCGAACGGCACGTCGTCGTACGACACGCCCGCGAGTGAAGTGGGCGACTCGCACACAAGGCCCGACAATCCCACCAACACGATCGTCTCGGAAGCACGATCGTACATTCCGACCGGCCACCCGACCCTGGCCAACACGGCGGCCGACCTGGCGCAAGCGGTCACGGCCACGGTCTCGCCGAACCCGTCCCCGCCGCCGCCCAACGTCGTGACGTTCACCGAGAACCCACTCCAGTTGGGAGGGTATCGGAAGAGCAGTGTGTCCGACACCCGCCAGCACCCCATTTACCGCAACGAGTGGATGCAAAAGGTCGCCAACCTGACCACCGTGCGCACGCACCAATACGCGGTCTGGCTCACGGTCGCCTTCTTCGAGGTGGTGAAGGCGGGTGACCCGATCAATCTCATTCCCGACGAGCTCGGGCCGGAAATCGGCCAGTCCAGCGGCAACAACGTCCGCTTCCGCGGCTTCTTCATCGTCGACCGGACCCGCATCAACGGGTTCGACCCCGCCAACCCGGCCGACTTCCGCAAGGCGGTCGCCTACAGCCGACGCATCGAATGATGCGTCAGCGTGTGACAATCTCCCGAATCACCCGTACTGAGTCTTGTGAGGTCCGCAGTCGTCCCGTTACGATGGGACCAGCCCACTTCCTTCCGGAGAAAGGAACCACCATGACCCGTCCCCGACGTACCGGCCGCGGCTTCACGCTGATCGAGCTGCTGGTCGTGATCGCGATCATCGGCGTGCTCGTCGGCCTTCTGCTGCCGGCGGTCAATGCGGCCCGCGAGGCCGGCCGCCGCACGCAATGCCTCAACAACATGCGCCAGCTCGGCCTGGGCATGCAGGGCTACCTCAACGCCCGCAACAAGTACCCCAACGCATGCGTCTTCGGCGAAATCGCCGGCGTGCAGAGCTACGCGAACTCGGAAATCTCCAAGTTCCTAACGAACCCGGCGCAGTACACCCCCACCGCCACGCCCTCCGGCAACCCGAACTTTGTCGGCCCACTCTATAGCTGGGTCGTCGAACTCTTGCCGTACATTGGCGAAGAGGCCCTGTCCAACGACTACGACAAGAACGACTTCTACTTCTCGACCCAGGTCAAGACCCAGGGCACGGCGTCCAACAACGTCATCGCCGACAACTCCCTCGGCCTGCTCGTCTGCCCGGACGACAACACCCGCCAGCAAGGTCACGGCAACTTGTCCTACGTCGCCAATATGGGCTTCGGCTTCGGCCTCTACTCCCCGCTCCCCTGGAAGAGCGGCGACATGGTGAACACGCAACCCAACTGGGTGACCACGCCCCAGAACTACCTGATCCTGGCTGACACGTCGGCCCCCGCGTTCGCCCAATTAAACGCCGGCAACGCTCGCAAGATGGGCGTCTTCGGCATCGGCACGAGCACCGGCAGGACCCCCTGGGACTACACCCACACCAGCAGCTCCATCACCGACGGTATGAGCACGACCGTCATGCTGTCGGAGAACACGCTGGCCGGCTTCACCCAAACCAGCTCGTTCATCCCCGGCGTCACGTCGCCTGTCACCTGGGCCACCCCGTTCCCCAACCACGTCGGGTTCATCGGATCCAGCTCCATCTGCGGCGCGAACTACAGTTGCTTCGCCGTGGGCGACCTGGTCGTGGCCAATCAGAACGTCAGCGGCGACGATTCGGCCAGCGGCTATCGTCGGGCCAACATCAAGGGCCCCGAGGGGATCAACTACGGCTACCGCAACATCCCCCTGGAAGGCGGCTCCCCCTTCCCAAATAGCGGCCACCCCGGCGGCTTCATCGTCGTGATGTGCGATGGCTCCACCAAGTTCCTTCGCGACACCATCTCCGGCGTCGTCTGGGCCAAGATCCTCACCCCGGGCGGGCAGTCGCTGCCCGCCAACATGAAGCACCTCCCTGTCCAGCAAGACGCCATCGACTGATCGACCCCGAACGGGACCGCAAACCGTCACTTTTCGTCATGGGCCTTTCTCCGACACCACGGGCGACCTCGCCCGTGGTGTTCTCGTTTTCCAGGGACGCCAGGGTTAGAATCACTTGATCGCGACCGACCCAGGCGAGAGGGACCATCCGTGAGCGCGAGCAATCTCTCCATCGGCATGAACGGGGCCACCGGACGCATGGGCGCCCGCATCATCGCCTTGATCCAAGAAGGGCCCTCGGTGTTCCTGGGCGCCGCCCTCGAACGGGCCGATCACCCCGCCATCGGCCGCGACGTGGGCGAGGTCCTCGGTCTGGGCCCGCTTGGTGTCGCGCTACGAGACACCCTGGAAGGCCCCCTCGACGCCATGATCGACTTCTCGTCCCCCGCGGGGACGATGGCCATCGCCCGCGCCTGCGCGGAGATGCGGGTCCCCCTCGTGATCGGCACGACTGGGTTGGGTCCGGAACACAGGGCCGAACTCAAGAAGCTCTCTTCCACCATTCCCATCCTGCCTTCCTCCAATTTCAGCAAGGCCGTCAACCTCCTCATGCGGCTCTCCGGCGAGGCCGCCAAGGCACTCGGCGACGCGGCCGACATCGAGATCGTCGAGCGCCACCATCGGTTCAAGAAAGACGCTCCCAGCGGCACCGCCTTGCGCCTGGCCGAGATCGTCGGCGAGGCGATCGGGTCCCAGCGCTATGCTCACGGCCGCCAGGGGAACATCGGCGAACGCACGCGCGGCGAGATCGGTCTGCACGCCCTGCGGACCGGCGACAACCCAGGCGAACACACGGTCGTTTTCGGCATGATGGGCGAGTGCTTGGAACTCACCCACCGAGCCCTGAATCGTGACGGCTTCGCCCGCGGAGCAATTGACGCGGCCAGGTTCCTTGTCGGCCGGCCCCCCCGCCTCTACGACATGGGCGACCTGCTCGCCTGATTGGAAAGGGGTGGCCTCATGGCACGCTGCGATCAAGGATACCTATGCCAGGTTTGTGGTGAAGAGGTGGAAGGCATCACCGATTCGGCCCTCTACCTCCATTACGTGTTGGGTGAGGTCGACCCCGAGAAGCTCCACGCGCTGCCCGAACGCCACCTGCGTTGCGAGCCTTCGCTCGCCCAGTTCATCGTGGCCGACGACTTCGCCCCCATTTCCGCGTCGGGTCCGTTCGCCAAGGCCGACCTCGACGGCGCGTTCGTCGCCGAGGAGGAGGCCCGTGTCACGGCCGCCTATTCGCGCCTCAAGGAGTTGGCCTCGCTCGCCGAGCCGGTCGCGATCACCGACTACCCACTTCCCGAGGCCGCCGCCAAATGGCGCGACGCGCCCCGATGAGCGACCCGTATCAAGAAGCCCTGGCGTTCCTTCACGGCCGCCTGAATTACGAAAAAGTGGGGATGCCGCGTACCACCGCCGACCTTCGGGTCGGCCGGACCCGCCGCCTCCTGCACGCACTCAGCGATCCGCAGGCGGACCTGCCCATCGTCCACGTCGCCGGCACGAAGGGAAAAGGGTCTTGCTCGGTGATGATCGCCGCCGCCCTGACCGCTTCCGGCCGCAAGACGGGTCTCTCCTGCTCACCTCACCTGAACCGACTGGAAGAACGTTTCGCCATCGACGGCCGGCCCGCGACGGTCGACCAATTCATCGCGCTCACGGAAGAGTTGCGCCCGGTGGTCGCCGCGATCGACTCCGCGGGCGCTCCGCCTCTGACCTTCTTCGAGATCACGACGGCGATGGCCCTCCTTCACTTCGCGCGGCAAGGGGCCCAGGCCGTCGTTTTGGAGGTCGGCATGGGGGGCCGACTCGATTCGACCAATGCCATCCGTCCTCGTCTTGCCGTCATCACGAGCATCTCCTTCGATCACATGCGACTCCTGGGAGACACCCTGGGTAAGATCGCCACGGAGAAGGCGGGCATCATCAAACGGCGGACCCCGCTCGTTTGCGGCGTCCGTGGCGACGAGGCCCGGCCGGCGATCGCCCAAGTCGCGAGCCGGCGCTTCGCCCCCTCGCGTTTCATCGACGTTGATTTTGTCTATGATTATGAAAAGCCGACCCAGCCCCTGAAGGCCCCTTCCGCGGGTCGTGTTCATGTGAAAACATGGCGCACCGATTGGGGCACGCTTGATGTGCCCTTGCTTGGGGAGCACCAGGCCCACAACGCGGCGATTTGCCTGGCCGCCTTGGACACGCTGGCCGAAACGGGCCTTCAGGTCGGTCGCGAGGCGGTCGTTCACGGCTTTCGCGACCTGACCTGGCCCGCGCGCGTCGAGGTCTTGGGCCGTCGGCCCTGGCTGGTCGTCGATGGGGCCCACAACGCGGCCTCGGCCGAGGCCCTCGCGGAAACGCTGGCCACCTGCCTGCCGATTGGCCCGCGCACCCTCGTTTTCGGCACGACTCGCGAGAAAGACCTGACCGGCCAGTTGCGTGCCTTGCTCCCGCTCTTCGAGCGCGTAATCGTCACCAAGTACGTCGAGAACCCCAGGGCGATGCCGCCGAGCGAGGTCGTCCAGGAGGTCGCGGCCTTCGGTAGGCCGGCCCCCCTGATCGCCGCGATGCCCGAAGAGGCCCTCAGGATCGCCCGCGAGATCACGCCCGAAGATGGCCTGATCTGCGTGACCGGCTCACTCTTCCTGGCCGCCGAGTTCCGCGCGCTCGTTCTAGCCTGAAGTGCCTTGCCGGGCGTGGGTCCACCCACGATGATGGGACCGTGGGCACGACGTTCCTGGAGGTGGCCCGCCATGAAGGTCCCCGACGCCCCGACGCGCGAGCTCATCGTCTGGCTACGGTTCGCCCTGCGTGACGGCGATTTGACTGACCTGCCCCATTACCACACCGAGGGGTCCACACGTGCGTGTCCGGCACCGGAAGTGGCTCGCGACTTGCTCCAGGCACTGACTGAAGGGGACCGTCACGCTTCGATCTGCACAGCGACGGCGGCCGCCTTCCGTTTTCGGGCCTGGGTCGAGACCCAAGGGACTTTTGGTCGCGAGACGGCGGGGCCCGTCCGCCGGCAGCGGCCCGAGGACCCGACGGGTCGCGGATTGAACATCGGCCGGGCCCTCCGGATCATCTCGAAGAACGCGGCGCGGGCGGATTGGCCCGACGAGGAAATCTCAGTGGGGGCCGCGTCGGAAGACCCCTCGCGAAGCAGTTTGCTTGTCCTCGTCAGCCTCTTCGTTGTCCCGTTGACAGCGGGGACGATCCTGACCGCGGCCAAGGATGCCCCGGGACTGGTGGGGTTCGCCCTCTTCACGCTGGCCGTGGTGGGGGTGGTCGTCTTGTTGGTCCGCTTGATCGGCCAAGCGAGGGGCGTTTCCGAGAGGTGAACACGATGGCGATTCGTTCGTGGGTGCGCGTGGGGGCGGTGCTGGGGGCCCTCGCGGTTGCGATCGGGGCCTTCGGCGCCCACGGGTTGAAGGGGGGATTGGAAAGGGCCGTCGAACAAGGCGAACGTACGAGAGCGGAGGCCGACCGCGCCCTGGCCGTCTTTGAGACGGGGGCCCGCTATCATCTGCTCCACGCCCTAGCCATCGTGGCAGTAGGCCTGTCGGCGACCTGGCGAGTCAGCGAGGGGACCCGCTCGCTCGCCTGGGCGGGTTGGCTCTTCCTGGCGGGGACCGTCCTCTTCTCGGGGAGTCTTTATGCACTCGCCTTGACGGGCGTTTCCCAACTCGGCGCGATCACGCCTGTCGGTGGTCTCGCGTTCCTCGGAGGCTGGGTGGCCCTCGCCGTGGGCGCTCCGCGATCCGGTCCGGCTTGAGGACGTCGACCCTTTCTCAGGTCCGGCCGCCGTCCCAACGCGCGAACGTGCGTTCGAGGGCCTCAACCGCCACTTCGAGGCGGTGCTTGTCTTCCTCGTACATCGCGTCCACTTCCATCGGCAAGCGAGCGGCCGCTTCGGCGATCTGGTCGCAAGCGCCTCGCATTTGGAAATAGAGCCGCTCGTAAGGCGCTCGCTTGGGACCGGGCGCGATGGCCGCCAGGCGCTCGCGGGCCTTGTCCACGCGGGCGGTCCAGTTTTCGAGGATCGCCTGCCAACGCCGGCGCTCGCCGATGTGGACGCGCTTCGGGTAAGAGGGACTCAAATGCGGCTTGGAAGCGCTCGACGCTGTCGGGTTCATCGGCACGCGGGAGTTGGAGGGGCGATGTCTTTCACCTTACGAATAAAGAGCATGATAACCGGTCGGGTCGGCCGCCGGACAGACGTTTCCCGCTCAACTTCCCAGCATCTCGGCATGGCGCCCGACCTGACCTCTCGGTCCCAGAATCGTCGATCCAGGTTGTCTTTGGAGAACACTCGTCCGACGAACACACGACTCATCGAAACTCTCGTTTCCCTTGGCTTGCCGCGAAAAAAGGTCAACCTGTATGATCCAATCGTCATCAACGAGCTTCTTCCCAACTCCTCTGAGGGGATTGAGCGCAGGATGGCGAATGTGATGAGACCTAGTCGCGTCATCAACTCGATCCGTGAACCGCATAAGACGACTCGCCGGCCGTCACGACCCGCGCCCAGGAACTTGGCACGATGAGCCCATGTCCCCCCAAAGTCTCAGTGATCGTGCCGAACTACAACCACGGCCGCTACCTCCGGCGAAGGCTTGAGAGCATCTTGGGCCAGTCGTTCCGCGACTTCGAGTTGATCATCCTCGATGACTGCTCGACCGATGATAGCCGGGACGTGATCGCCGACTATCTGGCCGACCCGCGGGTCGTCACTCTGTTCAACGCGCACAACAGTGGCAGCACCTTCAAACAGTGGGACAAAGGACTGCGTATCGCGCGCGGTGAATACGTCTGGTTCGCCGAGTCGGATGATTATGCCGAACCAACCCTGGTCGAAACGCTCGTCGATCGCATGGAGCGTCATCCGAACGTCGGCCTGGCCATGACTCAATCCTGGGTCGTCGATGAGTCCGGTATCGTGCTCCACAACTATCTCATCGATCAAAGAAAACTCTATGAAGATGCCAGCCATTGGGAGACCGACTATTTGAACAAAGGCGCCACTGAGCGTTCCGCGTACTTTTATCGATCGAACCCGATCCCGAACGCCAGCGCCGTCCTCTTCCGCCGCCGGACCTTGAAACAGATCGGCCCGCTGCCCACTCACATGAAACTCTGTGGTGACTGGATGATCTATGCGCGCGTCTTGCGGCACTCCGACATCGCCTTCGTCGCCCGCCCCTTGAACTACTTCCGGGCACATTCCAGCAGCGTGCGCGAGAAGGCCAACAAGACCGAAATCGCTTGGTCCGAGACCTTCCTGGTGCGCCGCGAGCTCGCTCGGGGACTTCGTCTCACCCACGAGAAAGTCTGGGACGACGAAGTTCGCGCTTTCGTCTTCATCGCGCTCGGCACGGCGAGGCGACCCCCGCATCAAAAGGTACCACTCCGGGACCTGCCAGGTTTGTTGGCCAGATTGGCCAGCGCGGGTTGGCGGGGCCTCGGCATGGCCATCCCCGTCCTCGCCAGGGAGCAGGCCGCGGACCTGGCGCGAAGGCTCCACCTCTTGCCGCTCTTCGGGAGCCACAAATCAAGGGCTTGACGACCGACATGTGGCGATGCTCAGCGAAGACGATAGGAAGGCCCTGGAGCATTCCCTCTCACCGCCAACTCTCACCGGTGGGGTGCGTCCGCTTCACTCGAGTCTGGAGGCCGCCTATCATGACCTGCCTTGGTGTCACTCTCTTGATCTTCGAACGTGGTCGCTTCCGCGGAGGCCCTTGATGGATGGTTCCCCAACGTCAACCCAAGGCCATCCCGTTGCCGACGTTCGTCTGATCGCGTTTCATCTGCCGCAGTTCCACCCCATCCCTGAGAACGATCGTTGGTGGGGCAAGGGCTTCACGGAGTGGACCAACGTCGCCAAGGCCAAGCCGCTTTTCCGGGGCCACTGCCAGCCTCGGGTCCCGGCCGACCTGGGGTTTTACGACCTCCGGCTCCCCGAGGCCCGACACGCCCAAGCCGACTTGGCGAAGGCGTACGGCATCGAAGGGTTCTGTTACTGGCACTACTGGTTTCATGGCCGACGCTTATTGGAGCGACCCGTCAACGACGTCCTCACAAGCGGTGAGCCCGACTTTCCCTTCTGCCTGGGTTGGGCCAACGAGACTTGGGAAATGCGCTGGATGGGCGGCAACAGGTAAGATGCTTAAATTGGTAATGGCCCTACAGGCAGTGGCACTCGTCCGGCTTTTCACCGTATTCCTTTACACACAAGTCTTCCAACTTATGCCTGTCCAGCGAACACACTTTCTTGTTCCTCGTCAGGCATACTGTATCATACGGTTTAAAGTGACCACAGCCCGCTTTGTGCAGCATTGGATGTTCTGACGGTCGGTAGTTGATGACGTAACCCTCTGGATGCTCTTC
>CALLYK010000195.1 GCA_937858365.1 uncultured Isosphaeraceae bacterium
CCGCCCTCCACGGGCTGCTGCTTCAAGATGGTGAAGGTCGAGTGCGTCATGCCCAAGATCGAGTGCTGCATGCCCAAGCTCTCGTGCGCGATGCCGAAGCTCTCATGCAATTTCTCGTGGGGCTGTAACAAGGGTGGTGTCGCCTACGCGGCCCCCATGACCTATGCCGCCCCGCAGGCCTACGCCGCCCCGCAGGCCTCCGGCCAGCAGTAAAGAACTCGGCGGGTCGAATCCGGCCCGAGCGTCTCTTGGGGAAGGCCCGGATGATGCCGCGTCGCGGTGTCGCCGGGCCTTTCGCCTTTCTTCGAGAGCATGGGACCAGTCGAGGGCCCCAAAAATGGACCGACCGCACGGCCCCAGGAAACGATCCAGACATGACCGACCCCCTGAGCGTAGGGGAAGCGGCCGGAGCGATGGCCCAGGTGGCCACTTGAAGGTCGTTCCGGTGGCCGGTGGGTTCTTTGAGTTGGTCCACCCTCCGTGTGTCGAAGATCTCCGGCTCGATTATGAGGAGGCCCTGGAGATCTGGGAGGTCTCTGGCCCCGAGGAGGCCCGCGACGCGCTTCGATACGTCCTCGCCGGTTGTTCGGCGAACCTCTGGGTGCATCTGGCGCTCGGACGGATTGCCCTGCATGAGTCCAAAGACCTTCCTCTGGCACGCGGGCACCTGGGTTACGTGGTTGAATTGGTGGAACGGGCCCTTCCCCGCGGGTTTGACGGCCTGCTGCCCGAGGACCGGCCCGGCAATCGTCCCTATCACGATGCGGCGGACGAGTTGGGGACCTGTCTGGAAAGACTCAAACTCATGGCCGAGGCGAAGGCCGTCCGAGAGCGGTCGCGGCACCTCCGGGGGCGAGGCGCGCCCTGAACGCCTGCCTTGCGAGCGTCGGGCCCTTGTCGAGGATTCCGATATTGTACTTTTTTCGTATTGCGGGCCTTGAGCGAGCGGGGTAGAACCACCGCGTTGCCTGCCGGATCGTCGCCAAGACAAGGACCTTTCCCGTAAGGCGGAAGATGGCGGTCACCCGACGACTCGGGCGCGCTTCAAGGGCCCGGGAATGACGTGTGGAACACGAGGACGCGCCTGGGCCCTTCTCTTCCGGCCGGGTGCCATGGCTAGGGTGGTCTCGCGGGTCTCGAACCGATGATCGTCATCCCACACGGCGCGGGACTGCGAGTCCGTGCGCCCGCGAAGATCAACCTATTCCTCGAGGTCCTGGGCCGCCGGCCCGACGGCTACCACGAGGTGGAGACCCTGATGGTGACCGTCAGCCTCAGCGACACCCTTGACTTCACGCCCGACCCGTCGGGTGCGATCGTGCTGAAGTGCGATGATCCCTCCCTCCCCACCGACGGTCGGAACCTCGTGGTTCGTGCCGCTGAACGGCTTCGGGCCGAGTGCGGGTGCGAACTTGGCGCGGCGATCGACCTCCATAAAGAGGTGCCCGCGCAGGCTGGCCTCGGAGGCGGTTCGAGCGACGCGATGGCGACCCTGACGGCCTTGAACCAACTTTGGGACTTGGACCTCCCTTCCGACCGGCTCGACCTTCTGGCCGGCGAGTTGGGAAGCGACGTGGCCTTCTTCGCGCACGGCCCAGCGGCCGTGGGTCGAGGGCGCGGCGAGCGAATGGAAGCCGTGCCTCTGGGCGGCACGGCCCACTTCGTCCTGATGGTCCCCCCACATGGGATGAGCACGGCCCTCGTGTATCAGCACGTGAGACCCATCGACGCGCCGCGATCGATGGGTCCGGCGGTGGACGCCCTGAAACGGGGGGACTTCGAAACCTTGGGCCGATGCCTGTTCAATCGGCTCCAAGCGGTCGCCGAGGGTCTCGAACCGGCCTTGTGCCAGGTGCGGGACGCCCTCGCGGACATTGGCCCGGCATACTTGCAGGGGCACCTGATGAGTGGCAGCGGCTCGGCCTATTTCGGCCTGGCCCGCGACCGCGACGCGGCCCACACCGCGGCGCGACACCTCGAGTCGCTCGGACTGGGACTGGTCCGGGTCGTGACTTGCGGACCTTGAGTGGGGACCGATCGACATCGACCAGCGTAAAGGAGTACCGGCCGTGGAGATCACCGAAGTTCGCATCAAGCTCATGGAAGACAACTCGGGCAGCAACGAGCGGCTGCAGGCCTTTTGCAGCATCACGTTCGACGACATGTTCGTCATCCGCGACCTCAAGATCATCGAAGGGGCCAAAGGCTTCTTCGTCGCGATGCCGTCGCGCAAGCTGACCGATCGCTGCAACCACTGCGGGACCAAGAACCACCTGCGGTCTCGCTTCTGCAACCAATGCGGGGCCCGCCTCGACGAGAACCGCGCCTTGCGCGACGCCGACGGTCGCGCCAAGCTGCACGCCGACATCGCCCACCCCATCAACTCCGCATGCCGCGAGAAGATCCAGGGAGCGGTCTTGGCGTCTTACGCCGAGGAACTCGAACGTTCCAAGCTACCAGGCTACGTCTGCCGCTACGACGACATCGACCCCGATGGCGAGTCGGCCGAGAACCCGTATGAGACACCGGCCCCGATGGAATACCACCACCATCATCATCACATGGGCCAACCCCCCCTGCGTCGTGGCCCGCTACGGAGCCACACTCAGCATGGTCGATACGGCCAGTCCTCGGTCTTGAGGGGCCCCCACGTCCCGCCGCGCAAGGACTCGTCCGAAGGGGTCGGTTCCGACCGTCGTGGCGAACCGGGCTTCGCCGCCGGCTTGTAATAAGGCCCTCCGGGCGATCGTCCGAATTTCAACGCCGCGGCCCCCGAAGCACCCGGGGGCCGCGGCGTTTTTCTTTCGATGGTGGGGGCCCGTTGGTCCGCTTCCTCAAACCCCGCGTGTCTCGGGACCCCACAGCAACTTGTGAAGCTGGAGTTGGAGACGGAGCGGCATGCCGCTCGCCAAGACCCAAGACGCCAGTTCAGCCGGGGGCAACTCGCCGTGGGCTGGAGAGACTAGGACCGAGCATCGTGCGGTGAGGTCATGCTGACGAACGACCGCGACTGCCCAATCGAAGTCCTCTCGGTCGCACACCACGATCTTGACCTCATCGGTGGGCTTGACGTGTTCCAGATTGCTCCAAAGCGTCGCCGGTTCCTCGCCAGAGCCGGGCGTCTTCAGGTCGAGGATGATGTGAACGCGCGAATCCACCGGCGCGACGTCGAGGCCCCCACTGGTTTCCAAAAGCACCGTCCGACCAGCGTCGGCCAGGCGGGTCATGAGTGGGAGGACGTCGGCCTGAAGGAGCGGCTCGCCTCCGGTGATCTCCACCAACTCGTCCTCGAAGGCCAGGACGATCGTGAGCAGCTCATCGAGCGTCCGGGTGGTCCCCTCATGAAAGGCGTGGGGAGTGTCGCAATACGAGCAGCGCAGGTGGCAAGCCGTGAGTCGCACGAAGACGCAAGGCAAGCCCGCGAATGTGCTTTCTCCCTGAAGACTGCGATAAACCTCATGAACGACAAGCGTGCCGGCGCGTTGGCCGCGCAACGGCTTGAGACGGTGGTCGTGACGGCCGCTCGGAAGCGAAGGGACCAATGGCCATTCCTCGGGGACAGGGACTTGAGGACCCATTCAAACTAACCAACGTGGGGCGAGGTGGAGAAGGCGAGACCATTAGGGGACATCGAGAAGCCCTTGAAGTCGTGGCCTTCCGTACTCGGCGCCTCCGGTCCGGACCAAGAGGTTGTGCCGGATCGCGGCGACCCCTTGCCCGTGCGTGTGGCCGCACAAGACCGTCAGGCCCCGATCCGGGTGCCCCTCCATCACTCGGTCGAGGGCCGCTCCCAGGGCGTGGTTCGTAAAGTGTGGCAGCCAATTGTCGTCCGAGATGACGCCGTTGTACCAGCACGACTCCCTGAATGGAGGGACGTGCGTCGCGAGGACCACGCGCTCGAAGCGCTCGAAAGCCTCCGTGAGCACCGGCGCGGCCCAGACGGCCGACTCGTCTCCCAACATCTTGAGCTTGATGAGCCGCTCGTCCTCGTCGAGCCCCGCGAAGTCTTCAATCAAAAAATAATCGTTTAAAAGGACTGTCGACCTCTCGTAATTTCCCAGGCGGCCGTCGGCCCAGCCATCGTGGCCGACGAGGGCGGTCTGCTCGGTCAGGGGGATGATGCCCGCGGTGGGCAGCCAGTGCAGGAGTTCGCGGCGCCGAGAGAGGGCGTCGGCCCGCTCCCGGACCTCGGCGATGCCGCCCCGATAGAAGTCGTGGTTGCCGAGGACGAAGTAAATCGGGACCGCCAGGTCCTCCGCGAGCAATTCCAGCGTGGACTCGAAGCTGTCAGCCTCCGCGATATCGCCGGAGATGACCAGGGCGTTCGCCCCGGTGCCGGCGATGAAGCGGCCGAACAGTCTGACCCTCTCGGTCGAAACGAAGTTCAAATGAATGTCGGTCGCCCAGGCCAATTGCATCGTTCGGTCACAAGAAACATGAAGGGCCGTGGAGGAATGGTCGGGCCCTTGCTTCATGGCCGTGCCATGCCTTGGGGGGAAGTGGCCCGCGTTCAGTCGCGGGCGTAATCGGCCGGTTTGAGGCCCTTCACGAAACCGTCGAATTTGAACGGATGTGGGTCGTACTTGCCGACCAGGTCCACATTGGCCTTTTCGGGGACCTTCTCTTCCATGCCGGTCGCCCAGTAGCAGGCGTTGACGATCAGCCGGCGCACTCCTTCATTCGCGAAGTCGGTGGAGGCCCCCATCGTGGTCGTGAACGCCTTGCCGACCTTGCCCCCTTCAAGCTGATAGGTCTTGGTCCAGGCGATCGGCATCATTGGGTCGTTCTTCTTGCCTTCAAGCGGGGCGTCGGTCGGCTGCATTCCCACCAGGACCTGACCGAGCACGATGGGCTTGCTGTCACCGGGCAGAGGAATTCGGACCCCGTAAACGTCGGTTGGGCCCCAAATGACGCCGTCGCGGAGCCCACGAAGGATCGGGTGCGACTCGGCCCCGGGCGCGATCAGGCCCCGTGTGCTCTGACTGCCGTGATTGCCGTGGTGGCTAAGCCAGGTGTCGCCCAAGACCTGCCGGCCGAACCCGCCTTCCCAGTTCTTGCTGTTGAATGACCAGTCTTTATAGGGCCCTTCCCGCTTGATGTTGAAGGCATGTGTGGAAGTCCGCAGGCCGATCACCGGCTTGCCCGCCTTCAGATAGGCTTCGATGAGTTTCATCTGGTCATCGGGCAGGTCGCGAAACCGAGTGAAGATCACCATGAGGTCGGCCGAGGCGAGGGCCTCCAGACCGGGGATGTTGTCGTTCCTGTTGGGGTTGATGGTCCCATCGGCGGGGTCGATCGCAAAGAGGACCGTGCAGGAAAAGCCATGCCTGCGCGCCAGGACCTTGGCCAGTTGCGGTAAGGTCTCCTCAGAGCGATACTCTTCATCGCCGCTGATGAGCACGACCTTCTTTCCCTTGCCGGGTCCGTCGCCGGCCGGGACCTCGATCCAACGGTCGTCGGCGAGGAGGGGCGAGGCGATGAGTGCCAAAAAAGCGGCGATCAACGAGAAGGGTCGCATCGTTGGGTTCTCATCCTGATGGCCGAAGAAGAGGACGTCGAAAAAGACGATCTTAACGAGCCTTGAACCATCGGGAAACACGTCGTCGAGGAACTTTCGGCAGGTCGGCGTGTTCAACACTTCAGGGACTGCGGAAAGCCGCCGTCGCGTTTGCCTCGGAGAGTTTGACGTATGAGACTTGTGACAATCACTGTTTTCATCGGGGCCCTCGGGCCGACCGACGCATACGCCGACGCCCCTACCTATCATCGAGACGTGGCGACGATCGTCCAGGCCCGATGCCAATCGTGTCATGCACCCGGTCAAATCGGTCCTTTCACGTTGCAGACTTATGCCGATGCCAAGCGATGGTCGGCGACGATCGCGGAGGTCGTGGGCGAAGGACGTATGCCCCCCTGGCACGCCAACCCGACCCACGGCCGGTTTCGGAATGATCGCAGTCTGAACGCCGAGCAGAAGCGCACGCTCCTGGCATGGATCGAAGCGGGCTGTCCCGAGGGAGAGGCGTTCCCAGGCGCCAAGGCGGAAGCGGCCGCAGTCCTGACCACTCTGACCAACCCTGACGCCGTTTTCATGATGGATCGCGACTATCTCGTGAAGGCGGAAGGGACGCTCCCCTACCAGATCTTCGTGGTGCCCACGGGCCTTACCGAGGACAAGTGGGTTAGCGCGATTGAGGTCCGTCCCGGCGCCCGTGAGGTCGTGCACCATATTTTGATTTTTGCGATCGCCGATGATGGGCGAAGCCTGCGCGAGGCCATCGTCGATGGAGGCGCGGGGGGCGGTCAGTTCGCCTCCTACGTGCCGGGTGACTCCGCCACGTTCTTTCCTAAGGGCATGGGCAAGAAGCTCCCGGCCGGGGCCCGCCTGCTTTTTCAGGTCCATTACACGCCGATCGGAAAGGCCGTGTCCGATCGCACTTCCATCGCGGTCAAGTATGGCGACGGAAGACTGATACAAGAGGTCCGCACCAAGGGGATCAACCAGCGCATGATCCGGATCGCACCGGGCGCCTCGAACCATGAGGTCCGCTCTTCGTTCACGTTCCGCGAAGATGCGACCCTGTTGAGCATGTGGCCCCACATGCACCTCCGAGGGAAGGACTTCCGTTTCACGGCGACCTTCCCCGATGGCCGGTCCGAAGTGCTCCTCGACGTGCCCAAGTTCGACTTCAACTGGCAAACGACCTACGAGCTTCAGGCCCCGCGCCCGATGCCGAGCGGCACGCGCATTGACTGCGTGGCCCACTTCGACAACTCGGCCGAGAACCCGAATAACCCCGACCCCAAGGTTACCGTCCGCTGGGGTCCCCAAACGGTCGATGAAATGATGATTGGTTACATCGATTACGTTGCCGACGGGCCGGCAAGCCTCCAACGCCGGGTCGGGGCCGAGCGCCTTGAGGGGTCCTTTGAAGCGTTGCGAGGTCGCTTCGGTGGCGATCGCCCGATCGCCGAGCGCGTCGAGCGTCTCTTCCAATTCTATGACAAGGATGGCGACGGCCTTGTGAAGAAGGACGAGGTCCCCAACGCGAACCTCTTCGAACGCCTCGATCGTGACGGCGACGGGGCGATCACGAAAGACGAAATGCGGCTTGTCCTCGAAGCGATGGACCGGAACACGACCAAGAAGAAAGACCAGTAGGTCCGTTCATCGCGGACCCACTTTTTTTGATCAAACATGGGTCCGCAAGGGCGGGCCGACCTCAGGGGTTTACCAGGAGCACAGGCCGATGAACGTGTTGGTGACGCTCGCACTTCTCGTCGGCGCGGCGGAGACTCGCGCTGACGACAAACCGACCGCCGAGCAGGTCCGTTTCTTCGAAGCGAAGGTCCGACCCGTGCTCGTCGAGCATTGCTACAAGTGCCATTCCAGCCAGGGCGAAAAAGGCGTGAAGGGGGGGCTCGCCCTCGACACGCGCGCGGGCATTCTCCAGGGGGGTGACAGCGGCCCGGTGATCGTGCCGGGTCGTCCCGACGAGAGTCTCCTTGTGGAGGCGATCGGCTACGCGGACGAGGCCCTTCAGATGCCCCCCAAGGGCAAGCTGTCGGCCGATGCAATCGCCGACCTACGCAAGTGGGTGATGATGGGCGCGCCCGACCCCCGCGAAGGACCGGCCGCCACCCCTGCCGCCCGCAAGGCGATGACTCTTGGAGAGGCCCGCTCCTTCTGGGCCTTCCAACTCCCCAGGAAGTCCGAGCCGCCCGCCGTCCAAGACGCATCGTGGGCCCGGACCGACATCGACCGCCATCTCCTCGCCGCCCTCGAGGCGAAGGGCCTTCATCCGGTCGGCGACGCCGATCGTCGCACGCTCATCCGTCGTGCCAATTTCGATTTGCTCGGCTTGCCCCCAACGATCGCCGAGGTGTCTGGGTTCCTCCAGGACACCGACCCGACACCCCAAGCATTCGCCAAGGTCGTCGACCGTCTACTCGCCTCGCCTCGCTTCGGGGAACGCTGGGGACGCCATTGGCTCGACGTGGCGCGCTTCGCCGAGTCGAGCGGCAAAGAACAGAACTTGCTCTATCCGCACGCCTGGCGCTATCGCGATTACGTCATCGCCGCGTTCAACGCCGACAAGCCCTACGACCAGTTTCTCAAAGAACAGATCGCGGGCGACCTCATGCCGAGCCGTGATCCCAAGGAAAATGCGGAGCGGCTCATCGCCACCGGATACCTCGCGATGGGACCGAAATCGCACAACACCATCAACCCGCGTCAGTTTCGTTTGGACATGGTTGATGAGCAGATCGACGCCCTCTCCCAAGGCATGATGGGCCTCACGATCGCCTGCGCTCGCTGCCACGATCACAAGTTCGACCCGTTTCTTCAAAGAGATTACTACGCGTTGGCCGGCATCCTTTTGAGCACCGACACACGCTACGGCACGGTGCAAGCGATCCAGAACCGTCAACCGTCCGGGCTGATCGAACTGCCCGCCGCGGCGAACGTGCCCGATGGAGGCGCACTCACGAAGGATGAGCTTCGCGTGGTCGCCGAGCGCCTCGACGCGATGAAGAAGACACGTCAAGATATGCTCGCCGAAGCAAGGGAAAAGCGCGATCCGTCGTTGCTCCAGGGGAACATCCGGCTGATCGTCCTGAGCACGCAGATCAGCCTGCTGGAGAACCGGCTCGCCACGCACGACGCCGAGGGACGTTCCAAGCCACTGGCGATGGGCGTGAAGGACCGCCTCGTCCCGATGAACAGTCCGCTTTACGTGCGAGGCGAACTCGACAAGGCGGCCGACCTCGTCCCGCGCGGCTTCCCGTCGGCCCTGGGCGAGAGCAGCGCCTCGTTCGACTCGGAGAACTCCGGCCGGCTGGAACTGGCCGAGTGGGTCGCCTCCCGCGAGAACCCGCTCACGGCCCGCGTGATGGCCAATCGCGTCTGGCTACACCTGTTCGGCCGCGGCATCGTGCGGACCGTCGACAACTTCGGCACAACGGGGCAGTCGCCCAGCCATCCCGCCTTGCTCGACGCGCTCGCGATCTCGTTCGTCGAGGAAGGCTGGTCCGTGAAGGCCCTCATCCGGCGGATCATGGCAAGTCATGCCTATCAAGTCGCCTCAAGCTATGATCCCAGGAACGCCGAGACCGATCCTGACAATGTGCTCCTGTGGCGGATGAGTCCCCGGCGTCTGGAGGCCGAAGCGGTCCGAGACGCCCTGCTCGCGGTGAGTGGTCAACTCGATCTCACGCCGCCAGTCGGGTCGGCGGTCTCCAAGGCGGGTGAAGGGCCCGTCAACCTCGTTCGTCTTACCCCGAGCGGAGCGGCCTTCGTCGTCGGGCCACAGCTCTTCGGGATGGGCGGGCCCGGTCAAGCGCCCGGCCAAGCTCTTCGGAAGGGCCAAGGGAACGCGGGTCCGTTTCGGCCCGGCATGGGGCCAGGGGCCATGCAAGCGCCAGCCGAACCGAAAACGCGCTCGGTCTATCTGCCCGTCATTCGCGACCAAGTGGTCGACGCCCTCGCTGCGTTCGACTTCGCCGAACCAAGCCTCGTCGTCGGCGAGCGCGAGGAACGCATCGGCGAAACCGGTGCCGAAGAGGACCGGGTGTCCGAATTCCCGGTTCTCGTACACGGGCCGGAGGATCGCGTGGCGCCGGTCGGGGACGCCGGCGAAGGCCTCGAGGAGGGCGAGGAAGTCCTCGAGCCTGGTGAACGCGTGGTCCACGGGGTGCACGAGGAATCCGTCGCTTGCCGCGGGGAGTCCGCGGAGCGCCGCCTTCAGGCTCGACGTCTGTCCGTTCCGCCAGTCCTGGTTCATGACCACCTGCGCGCCGGCGAGGCGCGCCTCGGATGCGGCCTCTTCCGCCGCGGCGCCGACGACGGCGAACACGGGGGAGAGTCCCGCGCGTCGCGCGAGCTCCGCGAGATGCCGCAGGAGCGTGGTCCCCGGGAGCGGGAGCAGGGCCTTCGGCCCGCCGATTCGCCGGCCTTCTCCCGCCGCGAGGAGGATCTCGGCGACGGGCGGAGGATCACCCGCCCGCGGGGTCATGGGGGCGGTGTCTCAGGACCCGGCCCGGG
>CALLYK010000196.1 GCA_937858365.1 uncultured Isosphaeraceae bacterium
GTTCCGACCGCTCGGCGCGACGCCTGCCTGCTCGTCCGCGCGTCCGATCGCGGCGCGCGTGTGCGCGGCGGTGTTGGCCGGACCCATCCTGGGCGTGGTCGGGATCCTGGTCGGCACGCTGATCGGCTGGCGCGTGGCGGGGGCCGTCTTAGGCGTCTCCACCGAGACCTTCTTCCTCCGGATGTTCGAGATGCTCTGGGTCAAAGACGTGGTGGGCGTGATCGTGAAGGGGGCCATGTACGGCGCCGTCGGCGCGCTCTTCGCGTGTGCCGAGGGTTCGCGGGGCGAACCCCTCAGCGCGATCCATCCGCGCGACCTGGCCGAGATACGCGACGCCTCGGTGCGCGCGGCGGTCTGGTCGTTCCTGATGATCTTGCTCTTGAATTCAAGCTGGTTCCTGGTGTTGTACCTGGGCGGCAGTCCGTTCGCCCCGAGCGTTCAGTGACCGTCGCGACGGGAGGCCGATCATGAACCGGGTGACGTTCCGAGAGGTCCTCATGGGCCTGGTGGTGCTGGGCGCGATCTCGGGCCTCGGGCTCCTGATGGTCCTCGCGGCCGACGGGCCCGGCTTCCTCGGAGCCAGGCGCGTGATCGACGTGGAGTTCCGCGACGCGATGGGCCTTCGTCCCGGCTGCTCGGTGCGCGTGGCGGGCCTCGATTCCGGCCGCGTGACGAACGTGCATCTGGTCGATCGCGACGGCCTTCTGATGGCCCAGGCCCGACTCTCGCTCTCCAAAGACCTGGCCGAGCGCCTCAAGCAAGACGCGCGGATCACCGTGCAAACCAGCATCACCGGCCAAACGACGATCAACATCGTGGGCACGGGGAAGTCCGACGTGCCCCTCGTGGCGGGTCAGGTGATTCGGGGGTTCGAGACGTCGCTTTTCGACCCGGTCCTGGAACAGGTCGGCCTGGGCCCGGCGGAGCGCAATCATCTGAGTCGGACGATCGAGGAAGTGGCGAAAACGGTGGACGCCGCCGGACCGCGCCTGCGTCAGATTCTGGCCTCGCTGGAGCAGTCGGCCGAGGGCTTCCGCGACACGACCGAGGCGGTGCGCCCCGTCGTCGAGTCCACCGCCAAGAGGATCGACCAGGCGATGCCCAAGGTCGAGGAATCGCTGGAGAAGATCAGCAGCCTGACCAACCACGCCGAACTCTTGCTGAGCGAGAACCGGAACGTCATCAACAGCAGCTTGAGGCGCGTGGACGGCCTGATCGCCAACGTGAACGATGTCGTCGTCGAGGACCGCAAGAAGGTTGAAGACCTGGTGGACGGCCTTCAGATGACCCGCCAACGACTCGACCGCGTGCTCTACAACACGGACCAGATCACGACGCAAGGCGCCTCGATCATGACCCAGCGCCGGGCCGACATCGACCGCGTGGTGACGAACGTCCGCGACGCGACGGCCTGGGGCGACAAGACGATCCAGAAGATCTACGGCAATCCCTTCTATCTCAGTCCGCTCTACAAGCCCAACAACGAGGACATCCGAGCGCAAGCGACCTTCGATGCAGCCCAGAACTTCACCATGGGGGCCCGCGAACTCCACGACGCGATCAAGACGTTGCAGTCGTTGCAGGGGAAACCCATGACCGCGTCGGACCGCCAGCGCGTGGACCAGCTCTATCAGCAGGCGGCCACCCTGACGCAGCAGATCAACCAGTCTCAAGCGCAGATCGCCGAGGGACTCAGGGTGAACTCGGGCCCGCGAGCCCGAACGGAACGGCGATAGGTCGGACGGCCCGGCTCGCTCAGGGCGGTCACCCCCGAGGTCTCGATGAGGACCGGTCCCGAGGAGGGCCGGGCCTGAATCCACCCAGCCAACCGCGCATCGTCGCGACCCGCGCGAGCCAACGGGCGCCCAGTCCTCATCGGTCGCCTTCTCGCCCGACGGCCAAGCATCGGCGGCGAGCCATGACGACCCGGGCATCGCGAGCCTGAGGCTACTTCACGACAAACTGGACCGAACGGACCGCTCCCTCCTCGTACTCCCCGGTTTGGACGTTGTTCGTCTTGCCGTTGTGAAGGAAGAACCAGGCCTTGTAAGACCCGCTGGGCACCCTCAACTGATAAGAGACCTCGTAAGTGCCTCCTTTGTCCTTCTTCACCTGGAAGTCCGCAGTCGTCGAGCTCCGAAGAAAGACCGGCTCTTGTCCGACAATCAACTCTCCGGTGACGGGGTCGTTCATGGCGGGAAAAACTCGGACTTCCCAGATGTAGTAGGTGTCTTCATGCGGGTCGATCACGGTCTTGGATGAGGTGAATGCGACCTGTCCACGACTCGGTTGCGTGACCATCCACGGCTCTTGGATCCCTAACGAATGAGTCGTTTGAGAAGGGTCCCGATCCGCGACCTTGCGAATGGTCGGCGCTGTTGGGCGTTGTTGACCAATCGGGCGGGGCGACAAGGCCACCGCCGTGGGAGCGACGATCGCCACGAGTAACACCGACAGCCAACGAGCTTCTCGATTCAACCTGGTCATGGCGACGCTCCCGAACGAAGTAAACTGCTCGTGAATCAACAGGAGAAAACGGGGCTTTGCTCTGAGTAAGCAGAGTCGGGCGGGCCCGAATAAATCGGCGGGCAAGGCGTAAAATACACTCTCATGATCAACTTCAACCTGTAATATGTGGAGTTTGGGTCCCACGGGCCGAGACTGAACGTGACCGAGTTCGTGACGGTCTGCGTGGAAATGCAGTTCATCGGGTAGGAGGCCGGATTGAACGCGGGGCTCAATTGGTCCGTACCTGGCGCCAGTGTGAAGTTTGTTCCGTCGGTGGACTCATACCGCAGGCCATAGAGATCAAGACAGAAGTTGCATCCGGTGTTCCCACCGCCGCATTGCAGCTTGACCTTGGCCGTGGCGCCGGAGGGAGTGGGATTGAGGCACGGATCGTATTGGTCAAACTTACATGAGCCATCGCTCGCGCTCGGCGAGCAGGCCGTTGGAGGCGCGGATGGCATCGTCCGTTCATACGTTGTCGCGATCGCCTTTCCGATCAGTATGCCGAAAAGGCAACACAGGGTCAAATAGCAAACGCGGAAGACGAGTTTGTTGCGAGACATCGGACTTGTCCGGGTGTTGGGTACACTGACAAACCGCCAAAGACCGCGCTGAATCGACCGAACCATCCGAATCGAAGCATACAAAAAAAAAAGCGCAGTCAAGCGGTCGGCCCCGACCCCAACTCGAATGCCGCCCCGAACACTTTGTGACCGGCCAAGACATCACGCCGCGAAGGGACTCGTTGACCAGACCATCATATTCATCCTGGGTTCACATCTTAAGAAGCTGTTCCAAAAGGGGGCTGGTCCTGAGGTCTTCCGAGTTGCCCGCTCCCCTTTTGCCCCTTTTGAAACACCTGGTCGAACACGACCCTCGGTCCACGCCCATCCCGACCATCGCGCCGGGCGATCGCCCCGCGCACCGGGCCCCCATTTTCCCATCTTGACTGTATCAACGTACATGCTAAGCTGTTGTCCATGAGGACGACGGTCGTGGGCCACCTCGACGCGGATTGTTTTTACGTCTCGGCCGAACGGGCGCGCGACACCTTCCTCGTCGGCAAGCCGGTGGGCGTCTTGGGCAATCAAGGGGCCTGTGTCATCGCCAAAAGCTACGAGATGAAGGCTGCCGGCGTCAAAACGGGGGAACCGATCTGGGAGGCCTTGGTCAAATGTCCGCAGGGTGTTTATCTCAAGCGGGACTTCCGCTGGTACGAGGTGCTGAGTCGGGCCATGCTCGCGGCGGCCCGCGACCTTTCCCCCAAGGTCGAGTATTACTCGATCGACGAGTTCTTCTTCCTGGCGGAGCATCGGCCCGGCCAGTCGTACGAGGACCTGGCCCGCTCGATGCGCGACGCCATCCAGGAACGGGTGGGCGTGCCCGTGACGGTTGGTCTGGCCCGCACGCGCACCTTGGCCAAGCTCATTTCCGATTCCGCCAAGCCCTTCGGCGCCGTGGCCATCTTGGACCGCGACCAGGAGGAGGCCCTGCTGGCGGAACGGCCGGTGACGGAGATCACCGGGATCGCCGGGCGGCGGGCCAAGCGGCTGGAGCCTTGGGGCATCCGCACGTGCCTGGACCTGGCCCGGGCCGACCGGCGGGTGGTCCGGAGCGTGCTCACGGCGGCCGGCGAGGCCCTCT
>CALLYK010000197.1 GCA_937858365.1 uncultured Isosphaeraceae bacterium
GTTTTCGATCGAAAGCCTACCCGAGCCTCCTACCTTGGAACAATGATCAACCCTGGGAGTGACTGGCTGTCCCCTTCTCGGTTGCTTCTCGTTCGACTAGAATGCGGGCCCTCCCCGAGGTCCCTCATCCATGAAGATCGCCGCCGCACTTTCCACGGCCACGAACCTGAGCGTCGCGATGACCGAGGTCGTCGAGCGAATCACCGAATCGCTCGGATCGGAAGGGGCCGACTTGGCCTTCGCCTTCGCGAGTGCGGACCATGGCGTCGTCCTGGGCCGCTTGGCGGCCGACTTGATGGGACGCGGCCTGGCGCGTCACGTCGTCGGCTGCACGGGCGAGTCGATCGTCGGCGACGGCCGGGAGATTGAAGAAGGCCCCGCGCTGAGCGTCTGGGTCGCCCGTCTACCGGGGACCACGATCGAACCGCTCCGATTGGAGTTCACGCCCGGAGACCGCGAGGCGGGTGCGACCCAGGGCCCCGGCGGGACCCTCCTGGTCCTGGGCGACCCCTTCAGCTTCGCCGCCGACGGTTGGCTCAAACGTATTCAAGAGGTCGCGCCCGGCGTGCCCGTACTGGGCGGAATGGCCAGCGCCTCGCGCGTTCCGGGCGGCAACGTGCTGACCCTGGACGGCGCGGAGTTCTCCAACGGCGCCGTGGGCGTGCGCCTTTCGGGAGGGGTCGCGATACGGGCACTGGTCAGCCAAGGCTGCCGCCCGATCGGCCGGCCCTTGTTGGTCACCAAGGCCGACCGCAACCTTGTGGTCGAACTGGGACGACGTCCGGCCCTGGAGGTCTTCCGCGAGGTCTTCGAAGACCTCGACGACGAGGACCAAGAACGCGTTCGCTTGGGTTTGCATCTTGGCGTCGTCACCAATGAATATCAAGAATCGTTCACGCGGGGCGACTTCTTGGTCCGCAACGTGGTCGGGGCCGACGACGCCGGCGCGCTGGCGCTCACCGATCGGGTCCGCGTGGGCCAAACGGTGCAGTTCCACGTCCGCGACGCCGCCTCGGCCGACGAGGACCTGAAGACCCTGCTCGCCGACGCCCCGCCCGCGCATGGGGCCTTGCTATTCAGCTGCAACGGTCGGGGCACGCGCCTCTTCGATGTCCCCGACCACGATGTCTCGGTCCTCCGGGAATTCCTGGGAGACGTGCCAATCGCCGGCTTCTTCGCGATGGGTGAAATTGGTCCGGTCGGAGGTCTGAACTACGTCCACGGCTTCACGGCGAGCGTGGCCCTCTTCCACGAGGCGACGCCATGATCATCGTCACGCAACGCCCGGCCTGGCTCGACGAGGCCCAACGACCCCCCGCGCGGGTCCCGGACAACGCCACGCGTCCTGCCCCACTCCTCATCGACGATGACCACCAGGAGGTCCGCACGCGCGAAGGTTGGCGGCAAAGGCGAGACGCCATCAAGAAGACTTGGCTTGAGTTCATCGGCGAGGTCCCGCGCCTTGCGGGGCCCCCCAAGCTCACCGTGCTCGAAGAAGATCGCGCGGCGGGCGTCGTCCGGCAACTCGTCCGATACGAGGCCGAACCGGGCCTGCCCGTGGAGGCGTATTTGCTCCGGCCGCTCGGCGAAGGGAGGTCGAGGCCCGGCGTCGTCGTGCTCCATTCGACGATCGAGTACACGATCCGACAACCGGCGGGTCTGGAAGGCCCTGAAGACAAGCACATCGGCCTGCAACTGGCCAAACGCGGTTACGTGGCCTTCTGCCCCCGATGCTTCCTCTGGCAGTACGGCGAACCCAAACGCATCGACAAGGCCGTGGCCTGGCTCAAAGACAGACATCCGAATGTTAAGGGCATGGCCAAGATGCTCCACGACGCCCGCGTGGCCGTGGACGTGCTGGTCGCTCAGGAGGACGTTGACCCTCAACGCATCGGCGCGATCGGCCATTCCCTGGGCGGCAAGGAGGTCCTCTATCTGGCCGCTTTCGACGAGCGCGTGCGGGCCGCCGTTTCCAGCGAGGGCGGGATCGGCATGACCTACTCGAACTGGGAGGCCCCCTGGTATCTCGGGCCGTCGATCCAACGTCCCGGCTTTGGGCTCGACCACGGTCAGGTCCTCGCCCTCATCGCACCTCGGGCCTTCTTGCTCATCGGGGGCGACTCGGCCGACGGCGACCGAAGCTGGCCCTACATCGAAGCGGCCCTCCCGTTGTGGCGGCTCACGGGCGCGCCCGACGCGGTCGGCCTGTTCAACCACAAACAAGGACATGCCTATCCCGCCGAGGCCCGCGACCGGGCCGAAAGCTGGCTCGATTGGTCCCTCCGTCGTTGATTCGCGACGCAAACGCGGCCAAAATGCGGCCATCTCGATCGCACCACCCCCCCCAGTGAGGTCCCGCCGATGCGAACGACCAAGGAACGTCGCGCCTTCCTGAAAGAAACGGCCGCCGCGGCCACGCTCGCCCTGAGCGGGCCGGCTTTCGCGAAGGCATCGGCTAATGAACAAGTCCGAATTGCCGTGATCGGTGTGCGCGGACGCGGACGCGGCCTGGCGACGGGCTTCGCCGGCTTGAAGGAGTCGGTCGTCACCCACATTTGCGACGTCGACCGCTCCCAGATCGCGGCCGCGGTGAAAGGGGTCGCCGAGCGGCAAAAGACCGAGCCCAAGGCCGAGACCGACCTGAGACGCCTCATCGACGACAAGTCGATCGACGCGGTCGCCATCGCCACGCCCGACCACTGGCACGCCCCCGCGACCATTTGGGCCTGTCAAGCGGGCAAGCACGTCTACGTCGAGAAGCCGGCGAGCCACAACGTTTGGGAGGGGAGGAAGATGGTCGAGGCCGCGCGGAAGCACGACCGCGTGGTGCAGTTGGGAACGCAAAGCCGAAGCGCGCCGGGCTACCTCGAAATGATCGAGACGCTCCGCGCGGGGAAGATCGGCAAGGTCCACATGGCCAAGGCATGGAACAGCCAGCTCCGCCGCGACATCGGCCGCAAGGCCGACAGCGGCGTGCCGGACGGTGTCGATTACGACCTTTGGCTGGGCCCGGCCCCCGCTCGGCCCTTCAACGTCAACCGGTTCCATTCGACCTGGCACTGGAACTGGGACTACGGCACCGGCGACATGGGGAACGACGGCGTCCACGACCTGGACATCGCCCGCTGGGGCCTCGGGGCCCGTTCGCCGAGCGTCGTCGCCGGCATGGGCACGAAGCTCTTTTTCCAGGATGACCAGGAGATACCCGACACTCAAATCATCACGTTCACGTTCCCGGAGACCAAGCAAGTGCTTGTCTTCGAGCAACGTATCTGGTCCCCCTATGTTCAGGAAGGGAACGAGAACGGAGTGGCCTTCTACGGCACGGAGGGTTACATCATCGCGGGTCGGGCCGGCTGGCGCCTGATCATGCGCGACAACAAGGAAGAGAAGGTCCCCACGCGTAAGTTCTCGGACGTGCCCCACTTCGTCAACTTCCTGGAGTGCGTGAAGTCATCGGGCAAGCGGCCCAACGCGGACATCGAGGAGGGGCACCTTTCCTCCACGCTGGCCCACCTGGGGAACATCGTGGCACGGACCGGCCGGCAGTTGACCTGGGACGGGGCGACCGAAACCATACGCGGCGACACCGAAGCCGGTGCGCTCCTGCGCAGGTCCTACCGCAAGCCGTTCGAGTTGTCCGGAGCGGTTTGAACGAAAGTCCCGTGTTCCTTGAGGGAGACCGCCGCCATCGCGGGGACCATGGTCAGGCCCGCTGCCGAAACGATCTCAGTGCATCCACGAGACATGATGCGAGCACGGGACCCAAGCCGGCCGTGCCCCCGCGCCCGCCAGGCGACTCGAAAGGTCGCCCATCCGTTTCGTCCCAACCGCCCCGAACGCTCCTTGACGGCCCAGGGGATTGTCCCGAATCGGTGGGCCCTTCCCCCGAGCGAGTTGACAGGTCCTCACTCGGGGTCGCCCCCTCGGGAGGGTCTCCTCTCTCCGGTTACCTGCCGGCAGTCGGGTCCTCCCCCCTTTCCTCTGGCGTCCTTCCGGCCCGTTGACGATTCGCGCCTCGCCACAAACTCCTTTTGGTGTGTCGCTTGCGACCCAAAAACGGGTCCGTTGTTCTGCTTTTGGGGCAGGCGTGTCGCGTGGGCCCGACTCCTTGACGGAACTCGATAAGAACCGGGGTTTACGCCAAGAATCATGACGCCCCGGCGCCGAGCGAAGCGAACCGCTCAATGGCCGTGGAAACGCGCTTCGCAACGCGACGATGGGTGACGTGAACCACAAACAAGCGGGATGCCAAAGAGCGGTCGTCATGGCGTGCGATCATCCCATTCTCAAGGAGGATGACCAGGCGGGGAGGAACGAAGACGCCCGGTCACGGTCGCGCGCGCGAGGTTCGTTGGAAGACACGAGGACCTTCTACCGAGACCATCGCGGTGACGGTCGTTTTCCAGAACACCCGTTGCTGGGGCCTTGACCGAATCGGCCATCCGCCGGGATGGCGGAATCGGTCGGGACGGTTGGACCTTTGCGCCAGCGCGACGGTGGGGAAGGGACCTCGGGCGCATTTCGTCGGGATCGGTGGTCTGTGGAAGCCCTTGCGATTTCTGTACTTGCGGAGTGTTTTCGGGTTCATTCCTTCGGTTTCACCCGGACGGTTTGGGTCGTTCGAGAATTGGACGTAACATGTTGATGTCAAATGGCTTGAGGTCAGAAGTGCGTAGGCGCGGGTCGGGGCTGCCTCGAAACGGTGGGAGGTGCCTCCGCGTGAGTTGACAAATCGTTGCTCGGGGTCGCCCCT
Organism: uncultured Isosphaeraceae bacterium; assembly: GCA_937858365.1. Taxonomy (GTDB): domain Bacteria; phylum Planctomycetota; class Planctomycetia; order Isosphaerales; family Isosphaeraceae; genus CALLYK01. Next base: position 4,757 of record CALLYK010000197.1, read on the forward strand.
TGGTGGCGAGATGTCGTCCGACTCGGCGGTGTCTCCCTCGGTAGGGTCGCCTCTCTGCAAATACCTGCCGGCAGTTGGGTCCTCCCCCGTCCCTCGGTGTCCTTCCGGCCCGTTGACGATTCGCGCCTCGCCACAAACTCCTTTTGGTGTGTC
>CALLYK010000198.1 GCA_937858365.1 uncultured Isosphaeraceae bacterium
CCCACGCTGGCCGCCCCGGCGCCTGCCCGAGGGCGGCCGCGGCGGGCGCCGCTTGACGTGCAGGAGGTCGCTGGAGGGGGGCTTCGAGGAGTTGGACGAGTCCTGCCCGAGCCGGGCCTCCAGCGCGGCGATGCGCCGCTCCAGGCCCTGCACCAACGCCAGGATCGCGGCCTGGGCGGCGGGGGGGACGGTGTCCCACAACTCCCGGGGGATCGGCGGCTCGACGCTCATGCCGCCGTTGTAGCGATCCTCGGCCGATCGCGCCAGACCCTACCCCCGTGAACGGCTACACCCAACGTAATACCCAGGCGGAAGGACCCACCGCCCGGAGGTCGTTTTGTGCAGGTTAACCCGCTATGCCCTCCGCGATGTCTGGATGGCCGCTCATGGCCGTCCTGACGCGGGGCGGGAAGGAGCAGGCTGCCGCGCGGAGCGATGGTGCCAGATAGCTCTGAAGAAACGGTGCCAGTCACCGCTGAACTTAACAAAGGATGCTACGGAAGAGGTTGGCACTCGGGGAGTTTACGGCGTCTTGGCTCGTTATCCGGGGCTTATCCTGGCCCAGATCGATCGCGTCTTTCGCTTCGGGACCGTCGCGGGACTGGGCGAGGGCGACCTGCTCGCTCGCTTCGTCGCCGACCGTGACGAGGCCGCCTTCTCCGCCCTCGTGACGCGACACGGACCGATGGTCCTGGGGGTCTGTCGCCGGTTCCTGCGCGACGAGCGTGATGTCGAAGACGCCTTTCAGGCCACCTTCTTCGTCCTGGCTCGACGCGCGGAGGCCATCCGCGACGGCGACCGCGTCGGCGGTTGGCTACATGGGGTCGCGCGTCGCGTGGCCTCGCGGGCGCGGGCCATCGCCGCCCGTCGCTCGGTCGTCGAGCGTTCGGGCGAAGACCTCGACCTGCACGCCTCTAAGGGGGCCCACGCCGACTTCCACGAACTTCGCTCGGTCCTGGATGACGAACTCGCGCGGCTCCCGGAATCGCAACGGGCCCCTTTGGTCCTTTGTTACCTCGAAGGGCTGACGCACGATGAGGCCGCCTCGCGTTTAGGTTGGCCCGTGGGAACGGTCCGCAGTCGGATGGCCCGGGGTCGCGACACGCTTCGGGGGCGCCTCGAACGTCGTGGAGTCAGCGCCGACGCGGCCCCGATGTCCATGGCCGTCCCGGCCGTCTTGCTCGAATCGACCGCTCGGGCCTCCCTCGCGTTTCTCGCACCGTCATTCACCGCGCAGTCGGCCGCCGGGGCGGCCGCACTCGCCTTGGGGACCATTCAAGCCATGACCCTGTCCAAGAGCCTGATCCTGGGGACGGCGGCCCTCACCTGCGCCGTGGCCCTCGTCGGCGGCCCGCTCCTCGCGAGGCAGCGCGGCCCCGCCGAAACCGGCGACGGCCTGAAACAATCCGTGGAGAAGCTCCAAGCCGACCTGATCGAATCGGCCCGTCGCAACGCCGAGATGCAACGCGACCTGCAAGCCCTGAAGACCGAAATCGAGGCCCTCCGCACGGGCGGAAGCGCCGGCGGCCAAAGCGGCGGGCCCGTCATCGGCGGGCCGATGGGCGCCCAAACGGGCTTCGGCGGTCTCGGTGGTGGCGAAGAAGGGCCGGGCGGAGGCATGGTCTCCCCCGGAATGCCGGGAGGACGCGGATCGGGCGGCGCGGGGACCATGCCGGGCATGGGAGCCGGCAGCGTGGTAAATAGCGGCTTCGGCGAGTACGGCTCTGCTGGAGGAGGAGTGGGCATGGGCGGTCGCGGGGGACTTGCCAATCCCGGCGGAATGATGCCGGGTGGCGCCGGCTACGGTGGCTACGGTGGGATGATGCCCGGCCATGGAGGGGGTACCTCGTCGCCGCACACACCGGGCTCGCCCAGCCATTACCAGTTCGGCGACTGGGTCCTGGTCGTCTCCCCGGACGGGGACCGCGTGACCATGCACAACACGTCCACCGGCCAAACGCGCCCCTTCGATTGGCCGAGCCGAACCAAGGCGCCGTCCGGATCGATCCCATCCAAGGCGGCGGTTCGATCTCGCTCCTACAGCAAGGGGAGAAGATCACCAAGACGGCCATCTTCGATACGGAGACGGGTGTTTGGTATCCCGTCGAACTCAAGAAACCGGTCCGTGCCGTCAAGGCTTCGATCATGGGACAGGGCGTCGTTCAACTTACCGCCGGTGAGAACGACGAACACTGCTACATCTTCAATTCCACGAAAAAACGATGGGACGAACTGGACCTGCCCGAAGGGGCCTCATCGGCGCCCTTCACCACGACCTTCAACGGAGAGGAAGTGAGGATCGAAAAAAACACAAATATATATATCTATAATTTCAAAGACGGCAAATGGCGCGATGTCGACCTGGGCAAGTTGCTGGACGCCGCCGAGAGCGACGGCGAGCCGGCGAAGGACAAGCGGTAGACGCCGTTTCCAATCCAACGGAGACGGGCCCCGAGGTCTTCCGACGCGCCCGTCTCCCGTTGGCGCCCTTGCGAACCACGAGGACCAACGGCCGCCTCCGATTCAACCCAAGACCGCCCCGATCGGCCTGCCCGTGCACAGGAGCATCGGTCGATTGAGGGTGTCGCGGAGTTCGAGCGTCGGGTCGATGCCCAGCAGGTGATAGATCGTCGCCACGATGTCGGCGGGAGTGACGGGGTCGAGGGCGGGGAAGGCCGCCCAGCGGTCCGAGGCCCCGTACACGGTGCCGCCGCGAATGCCCGCGCCGGCGAGGACGGTGGTGAAACAGTGCGGCCAGTGGTCGCGACCGTCCTTGCCCGCTCCCGCCCCGCCCACGACCGATTGACCGACGCGAGGCGTTCGGCCGAATTCCCCCGTCCAGACCACCAGCGTTTCGTCGAGCAGACCGCGAGCTTCCAGGTCGTCCAGCAAGGTCGAGAAGGCCCGGTCGGCGGGGGGCATCAGCCGTGTTTTCAGGTCGGTGAAGTTGCGGTTGTGGGTGTCCCAGTAAACGCTCACGTTCGTGGTGCCGTCGTTCTGCCAGAAGACCGTGACCAACGGCACGCCCGCTTCCACCAAACGCCTCGCCTGCAAGACGGCTTGACCATGCGTGTTGCGGCCGTAGCGGTCGCGCACGCGCGGGTCTTCCTTGTCCAGGTTGAAGGCTTCGAGGGCCTTGCGGTTCGTGAGGAGATCATGGGCGCGCAGGTAGTGCGCGTCCATCGCGCGCACGTCGGCTGATTCGTCCAACCAGCGGGCCTGAGTTTCGACCTCGTGAAGTAAGCGGCGGCGGTCTGCGCCGCGTCCGGGTGCGACATCGGCCAGCAAGCGGATGTCTCCCACGGCCGCCGTCACGTTTTGGTCCTGGTCGATCGTGTACGGATTGAGCGTGGGCCCGAGCCAGCCGGCCCCCTGACCGTGACTCTGCTCCACGAAGCGCGGGGCCCCTTCCGCGCTGATCGGCATCATCTGCACGAGCGACGGCAGCGGCGTGCGTTCCCGACCTCGACGGAGATGGGCCAGAACGGAACCAATGTGCGGCCAGTCCTCGTTGAACGGGCCGCCGCCGACGCGCGGGATCGGCCGGCCGGTGAGAAGCTCATGCGTTGCGGTGGTGTGGTTGACGTCGGCGTGATGGACCGATCGGATGATCGCCAGCTTGTCCGTCCTCTGGGCCAGGTTTGGGAAGTGCTCCGAAATCGAGATGCCGGGGACGACCGTCTCGATTGGGCGAAACTCGCCGCGCACCTGTTCGGGCGCGTCGGGTTTGAGGTCCCATGTCTCCTGCTGCGCGGGCCCTCCCCACATGAAGAGTAAGATGCACGCCTTGGCGCGACCGAAAGTCGATCGGTCGCGCGCCGCCGAGAGGGATCGCGTCGCCAGGCAGGTCGGCAGGTTCATGCCGAGCAGCCCCAGACCGCCGGCGCGCAGGAACTCGCGTCGCGCCTTTCGGCGTTTCTCCCGAAAGTCCGGACAACCTCGCGAGCGTCTCATCGGTCCTCAGTTCCGGGAGGTCAGAGATAGCTGAGCCACCACCAGTCGCGATGCCTCATCCGCAGGCGAGCGAACCAGCGACACGGAAAGAAGAGGGCCACGACCACGCCGACCCAAATCGCGTAGTTCACAGGCAAACTGTAACCGAAATCCTTGGGCAAGGCGAACGGGGAACCGGAGATCTCCAAGGCCCCCTTCAGGCCATATCGGGCGATCGCCGCGACCCCCGCGATGAAGTGAATCAAGTAAATATGAAGCACATAAAAGAAGAGCGGCACACGACCGAACGTCGCCAGGAAGGTCGCCGAGGGGCCCCGAGATCGCTCGAAGAGAGGCAGAAGGGCAATCGCCGGCCCGATCGTCATCAGGAGAAAGAGCAGGGAAGGGGGGTATTTCGAGCAGTTGACGAACGAGAAGACCGTGAACGACCGCCGGTCCTGCTCGTGCCACGGGCGCGGGTCACCGTAAACGTTGATCGCCCTCAGCACGACGAACATGGCGCAGAGCGAAAGCCCTAGGACCAACATTCGGCGATGGCGTCGAGCGGCGTCCGGTTCCAGCAGCAATGGTCCGAACCCGAAACCGGCCGCCATCACGCCGACCCAAGGAATGAGCGGGTAGGCGACGAAGAGGATGCGTCCGCCGCCGAGTTGGATCGCGTCTTGCTCGTGCAGAAGACGCCAGAAGTTGCCCCAAGACGCCAGGTCCTTGGCCTTGATCTCATTGAAGAAGTCGTGACCGGCGATCATCGCCAGGGCGAAAACGAGCACGGCCCATCGGGGCAGCAAGACCAATCCGGAAAGCACCACCATCGACACGCCAATCACCCAGATCACTTGAAAGATCGTGATGCGATAATCGATGTTGAACAGCCAACCAAGACGGACGACGGTCACTTCCAGGAAGACCAACCAAAGGCCGCGCGTCAGCAAATATCGGGAAAGGGCGGGGCGCGAGTCGATGCGTACACCGTGCAAGAACGCCGCGGCGCCCGCGAAGAAGACGAAATTCGGCGCGCAGAAATGGGTAATCCAACGAGTCAAGAACAAGGCGGGTGTGGTCCGGGACAGGTCGGTCACGTCGAAGCGCGCGTTCGTGAGATACTCGCGCACATGGTCGAGCGCCATGATGAGCATGATGGCGCCTCGAAGCACGTCCAGGGCGACGATCCGGCCCGTCTTGAGGGACGCGCCCAGGTCGATCGCGGCGTGTTGCCTTTCCGACGTTTGGTCCACGGTCCCCCTCGAAAAAGCGAAGTCAAGGCGCCTGAGGACGTCTCGATCAATCGACCGACGAAGGCCCCTGAGGAGGAAGGCGGGTCGCGGTCGTTGGCGTGGGGCCGGCGTCGAACGGCGTGGTGATGGGCGAGCCTTCCTCGTTCAGGCCCGTGAGGAGGGCGACCTTCTTTTCGGCCGAGTCGAGCAAGGCATGGCAGCGGCCCAGCAGTTTGACGCCTTCCTCGTAAGCGGCGAGCGACCCGGTCAGGTCGAGGTCCCCGCGTTCCAACGACGCCACGATCTTCTCGATGCGTTTCAGGGCCGTTTCGAAATCGGGTGGGTCTTCGCTCATGACTTGGCTTGGAGCTCTTGAAGGATGCCGACCAGAAGCGCGGGGTCTTTCTTGCTCATGAGGTGGTCAATCCGCGTCTGGGGGAAGCCGAGCTTGGTCAGGTCCTCGCAGACCCGCTTCCAAAGGCGATCGAGCTTCTTGCCTTCGGCCAGATAGAGTTCGGTCGCCAGTTCCGAGAGACGCTGGTGTTTGATGGCGTCGTAGTTCTCGTAGTAGCGTTTGATGATCTTCTGCTGGTGGGGTGTGTAGTCGGCCATGATGGTCGTCTCGTGAATGGGCCGTTTGATCGTTCTCAAGGGGGGCGTTTCCCTTGGGGTCGGACGCGGAGACAGGTCTCGTCTCGGGCCGCGTCAACCCGTCGTTTTCTTCAGGAAGCGGAGAAGCGTGAGGAAAGCCATGGCCCCGACGGTGGCGGTGACCAGGCTCCCGAGGAACCCGGACCCGGAAAGCCCAAAGAGATGAAAGAGCCAACCCCCCAGGAGAGAACCGATCAGGCCGACGACAAGGTCGCCGACGAGGCCGAAACCCGCCCCCTTCATGATCTTGCCCGCCAGCCAGCCGGCGATGACACCGATGATGATCCAGACGAGAAAGTCCATCAATCCACCTCCTCCACTCTGCTGAAGACCGTCCCTTCGGCCAAACGTGTTCGGAGTCGCTCGCCCCTCCGAAGGGCCTTGGCCGTTCGTAGTGGCCCTTCGCCGTCCTCTCCAAAGGTCAGGCTGTAACCCCGTCCCAACACCGCGAGCGGACTCAACGCCTCAAGGCGACCAGCCTGTCGCGCCAGCTTGTCGCGCTTGCGCTGAAGGTCGAGTGTCCAGGCCCGGTCGAGCCGCGGTTGCAGGTCGTCGAGACGACGGCGAGCGTCGTCGATCTGGTCGTGAGGGCCGCGCGCGAGGCCCTTCGCGAGTGTTTCCAAACGCGCGCGGACTTCACCCGCGTCGGGCACGCAGCGCACGGCCGCGTCGGTTGGTGTGAGGGCCCGCACGTCGGCCACGAGGTCGCTGATCGTCACGTCCGTCTCGTGGCCGACCGCCGAGACGATGGGCCTTCGCGCTTTGGAGATCGCTCGGGCGACGATCTCCTCGTTGAAAGGCCAGAGGTCCTCACGACTGCCGCCGCCGCGACCCGTGATGATCACGTCGATGTCAGGCAGGCGATCCGCCAGGGCGATCCCGGCGGCGATCTCGGCCGCGGCGCCGGCCCCTTGCACGGCGACCGGCACGATGATGGCCTCCACCATCGGCCAACGGCGTCGAAGGACCTGAAGCAGGTCCCGCACGGCCGCCCCCGTGGGACTCGTCACGATCGCGATACGCCTCGGAAACGCGGGCAAAGGACGCTTGCGCGCCGGGTCGAACAAGCCTTCGGCGGAGAGCCGCGCGTACGTCTGCCGGAAAGCCAGGTCCAGCGCGCCAATGCCCTCGGGCTCAATCGAACGCACGACAAGCTGATACTCTCCCCGAGGCGGATAGACATCCAGGCCGCCTCGGGCCCGCACCGCCAGACCGTTTTCCAGGTCGAAGAGCAGTCGCGTGGCCGTCCCTTTCCAGATCACGGCGCGCAGGGTCGCGGTCTCGTCCTTCAAGCTGAAATAGACATGTCCCGATCGAGGGCGGGCCAAGTTGGAGACTTCGCCGCGCACGGCGACCGTGCCCAGGTCATCCTGAATGAGCGCGCGAATGTGAGCGGTCAGTTCCGTCACGGACCAAAAGGGGGACTCGCCGGGCAGTCCGTCGAAGAGGCCAAGGCTGGTCATGGACGGGACCTGAAGGGCCTGATGGCAAGGTCATTTCGCGGGAGCGGGGAGGCTTCGTGAGCATGGTCCCCCGCGATGCCCCCCGCGGTCAAGGCGAGAGGGTCGAGAGAGGGCGATTCACCAGAGCGTTGGCCCGACGCCACTGGAGTGCGCAGGGGCGATTCTCGCTCAACGCGGGACCTTGACCACGCAACGATCGGTCTCGCACGACCGACCAAAGAGCCGGCCGAGTCGCACGCGATGTTTGGCGAAGAACCGGTATTGGGCATCGAAGACCGGCCGGAGCAATGGCCAACCCGTCGGGGCCAAGAGCCAACCCAGGCCGAGGGCCCGATAGGCTTGGCGGAACGTTTCCATCCCGATCGTTTGGCGGCCGTCGGGGAAGACGCCGTGCAGGCTGCCCATCAACGTGTCGAGCGTGGTCCCGTAGGCAGATGGGTCGAAGTGAGGCGCCGAGATGTCTTCGAGCGCCAGGCGGCCCGCCTTGTTCAGCCGCGACATCCAGCGCGCTTCGAGCCGACACAGAGGGCACTCCGCATCATAGAGCACCTTGAATTGCCAGTCGCTCATGTTCGGCTCGCTTTCCGTGAGGAGTTTGTCGCGGGCCCACGGCGCCGCCTCTCATCCTTCATGAGATAGAGTAGGCGCTGGGGCACTCGAGGGGCACCCCCCCTTCGCGAATCCTCTCCAGGAGTCGCGTCGTCGGGCCAGGGTTTTCGCGGGTGGCCCGGCGACGTGATCGCATCGTTCGATCCTGGAGGTCCGATGGAGGGTTGGCGATGGCCTCGTACAGCTTCATCACGCACTGGCGGTTCAACGCCCCGATCGAGCGGGTTTGGCACGTGCTCAACACGCCCGAAGACTATCCGGATTGGTGGCCGTGCCTCGTCTCCTATCGGAAGTTGACGCCGTGCCTCGCGGGAGTTGGGGCCAAGGGGGAACGCGTCGTGAAGGGGCGCTTGCCCTACACGCTTCGCTACGTCACGACGGTCACCAAGTACGACCCGCCTCGCGAGGTCGCCTACGACGCTGAAGGCGAGTTGCAAGGTCATGGCCGGTTCGTCCTTGAGACCGAAGGGGCCGGTACGCGCGTCACGTTTTTCTGGGACGTGACGACGACCGGCTACTGGCTGAACCTGCTCGCCCCGTTGTTGAAATGGCTCTTCGCGAAGAACCACAACTGGGTCATGGAAGAGGGGCGAAAGGGCTGGAGGCACGACTTGCGAAGGTCGTCACGGACGGGGTGCGGGCCCCGCCGTCGTGACCGTGAGCAGGTCCGAGGGCGGAGCGCTCGGGGCCGGCCCGACGCGGTCGATGAGCGTTCGCAGTTTGGCCCCTTCGTTCTTGGTCTCGCCGCCCGTCGCCAGGAAGAAGCGATCGCCTGAAGGGCCCGCGTCGATGTTCTCGACCGGGTTCGCGTCGGCGGTGAAGCGGGCCTTGACTAGGGGCCGCCACTCCCCTTGGAGGTCCTTCACCCAGCCGTTGCCGAACCGCGCCACTCGGGGATGGGTCGTCGAGACCTTGTCGCGCTTGAAGTCTTCGACAAAGGAATAAAGACCTTTGAGGGACTTGCCGCCCGTGATCGTCGAAAACGTGACGAGGTGCTTCCACGATTTCTCTTCGGGGACAAAGAAATAGCCGGCGTACTCCGTGCGTTCGCCGTCGGGCCGGGCAGTGACGAGAAAGCGGTACGTTTCGCCAATCTTCCAGTCGTAATCGAAGAAAGACTGACCTCCGGTCCCTTCGCCGCCGAAGCGGCCGATTCGGACCTTCTCGTCGCGGTGCAGCAGCTTCACGCGCTTCTCCTCGGCGACGGCCCCGGGTGTGTTCTGGTTCGAGTCCCAAACCGAGAAGAGCAAGAGCTTCTTGCCGTTGGCCAACTCCTGCATACCGAAATAGCCCTTGTCCCAACCGCAGACCATGAAGTAGGTCCCAACGGCCGACTTTTCGATTGTTACCTCGTTCTGGAAGGCCACGACCTCGCTCGCCGGATAGCCGAGATGCACGGAACGGCAGGCGATTCCTTTCAACCGCTCGTCGGCCGATGCCGAGAGAGATGCGCCGACAAGGCCAAGGACCGTCAGGACCAAGGAGGTTCCGCGGACAGCCATCGGAGAACGTCCAACAAAGGGGATGAGGACCGAACCAGAGGACACGCACTCGATGATGATACGCGACGTCATCGGGGTCAACCGGGGTGGTCTGTCTTCGCATCGGATCATCGTCGCGAGCGCGTCTCTTGCGTCGCCTTGGCCGACGGGACAGAATCATGCCGTTCCCAGGAGGGACCCTCTTCGATGGACGTCCCTTCCACGTCGCAGAGTCTTCTCGACCGGGCCCGCGACACGGGCGACAGCACCTCTTGGCGCCGGCTGACGGACCTTTACGCTCCCTGGTTACGTCGCTGGTTGCGGCCGTATGTCTCCCAACCGTTGGACGTGGACGACATCACTCAGGAAGTGCTGGCGACGGTCGCTCGGGAACTGCCGCGCTTTCAGCACAACCAATCGCCGGGGGCCTTTCGGGCGTGGCTTCGGGGGATCGCCGTCAATCGCTTGCGGGAATACTGGCGAGCCCAGCGTGGCGAGGCCCACGCGGTTGGCGGCGACGGCCTTTTCGACACCCTTACTCGCCTGGAAGACCCGCATAGCGACTTGACGCTCGCCTGGGACCAGGAACACGACCGGCATGTCGCCCGGTCTCTGCTCGATTCGATCCGGCTGGAGTTCCAGCCGGCGACCTGGCACGCCTTCGAGGCGGTCGTCCTCGAAGGGCGCGCCCCTCAAGAGGTGGCGCGAGCGCTGGGCCTTTCGGTGAACGCCGTGCTCATCGCCAAGTCCAGGGTCTTGAAGCGGTTGCGCCAAACGGCGAGCGGCCTGTTCGAATAATTCGGGAAATCGGTGAAAGGTCCGGCCCGTTTTCGTCCTTTCTCTTTTGAGGGGACCATCGCTCTCCCGGACCACCGACGTGGGTGAGAGGGGCCCGTCATGAAGACCAAGTCCACCGGAAACCACCCCGAACGGGTGGCGTTGGAAGCGTACGCCTTGGGGCGACTCGAGAGCCGCTCGATGCGGGGCGTGGAGGCGCATTTGGAGACCTGCGCGGTCTGCCGCCAAGTGGTCGCGACCACGCCCGACGATCGCCTGATCCGCCTTCTCCGTCTCGAGAAGGCGCCGTCGGGACCGCTGGTTCGACCCGGTTGAGCCGACAAGGGGGGGCCATGATCCGCCGGGTTTGGTTCTCAGGAACAGGCAGGGCCGTTCTGGCGGTCCCCTTGGTGTTCTGGTTCGGCTGCGGGGGCGAGCCCCAACCCCTGACCCGGCCGAGCGACCCCGCGAAGGCCCGCGAAGTCATGAAAACGAAGATGGACCGGCCGGACCCCAAGCCGGCCCACAAGGTCCGCTAGGCCCCGTTCTCCGGACAAGGAGTTCGTCACATGCGTTCCTCTCGGCGCGGTTTCACGCTCATCGAATTGTTGGTGGTGATCTCCATCATCGGCGTCCTGATCGCCTTGCTGCTGCCGGCCGTGCAGCAGGCCCGCGAGGCGGCCCGCCGCATCCACTGCACCAACAACCTCAAGCAACTCGCCCTGGCCACGACGAACTACACCGACGTCTGGGGCAGCTATCCTCTGGGTGTTCACTTCACCTTAAACATCAGCACGTCCAGCCATTGGGTCGCGATGCTCCCTTATCTGGATCAGAAGCCCCTTTTTGATATGATGAACTTCGACTGGAACGTGTGGTCGGCCGCGAACACGACTGTGCAGGGGGTCCAACTCGCGGTGATGATGTGTCCCAGCGACCCCCTGGTGCGGCGACCGGTGCTTTTCGACAACAGCGACGTTGACCCTTCATTGCAGCTCTACCTTGGCGTGGTCAAGCAGCAAATGGGGAGTTACAAGGGCTCGGGCGGCACCTGGTTCCGACACAGCCGCAACCCCGCCTATCAGCGCGAGGCCAATGGCTTGTTCCTGCGCTCCCAAGTGGTGCGACCCGCGGAGGTGATCGACGGCCTGAGCAACACGGTCCTCCACGGCGAGTCCACGATCCGAATCCTCAACGACGACGAGTGGTACTGGTACGGCCCCGGGTGGCCGGCCACGTGGTTCGGCTCGACCCTCTTCACGTCGCTGTACCCCATCAATCCCCAGAAGAAGATGCCCGACGTGTCGGTCGCCGGGCTCACGTTCGCTTACATCGCGGCGGCCTCCAGCGAGCATCCCGGCGGGGCGAACTTCGCGATGGGGGACGGCTCGGTCCGCTTCATCCAGGACACCATCGACAGTTGGCAGATCAACGGGACGACGGGTCTGCCCTACGACGTGACTCGCGACCCGAACACAGGCGGCTACGTTCTGGGACCGCGGGCGAAGCTGGGAATCTACCAGGCGATGACGACCGTCGCGGGTGGCGAGGTGGTCTCCGCCAACCCCTGAACGCCCCGGCCCGCGCCCCCGTCACGGGGGAATGACCGCCTTGCGTCGAGGGGCCAACACACCGCTTTGCGGCGTCTCCGGGCGGCCGGTCGGGTCGGCCAGGAGATAGGTCGGCGTGTCGGGACGGGGCGCGAGTCCTTCCCAGACCTTGATCGAACCGTCCTGCCCGCCGGAGTAGAACCGCAGGCCATGCCCCGGGGCCGCCATCAACACCCGGGCCGCCTCCTTGTGTCCCCGCAAGGCCAGCGTCTCACGGCCCGTCTCGTGGTCCCAGACCACCAGGTCACGCTCGGCGCCCGCCGTGATGAGCCGGCCCCCTTCCGGCGTGAAGAGGACCGCCTCCACGGGACTGCGCGGTGACCATGTGCTCATCACTCGTCCGCTCCCTGCGTCCCAGACCGTGACGCGGCCCACCACGCCCCGGCCCCCCCCGGCCGCCGCGAGGCGCCGGCCGACGTGCGTGAGCCGGCGGGTGCCGTCGTCGTCGAGCGTGAGCGCGCCGAGCTCCTCGAGGAGCAGGTAGCCGTCACGGATCGACGCGGCATCGGGCGGTTCGACGAACGGGAACGCGGACACGTCGCCCAGCCCGATCGCCGTCATCTGCAGGATGACCGCAGCGAGGTTGGTGCGCAGGATCTCGGGCTGGGTGAACGCGGCGCGGCTGTCGAAGTCCTCTTGCGAGTAGAGGCGGATGCACACGCCCGGAGCGACGCGTCCGCAACGCCCGGCCCGCTGGTCCGCGGAGGCACGCGAGATCGGCTCGATCGGCAACCGCTGCACCTTGAGCCGGCGGCTGTAGCGCGAGATGCGCGCGTTGCCGGCGTCGACGACGTAGCGGATGCCCGGAACGGTGAGCGAGGTCTCGGCGACGTTGGTGCTGAGCACCACTCGCCGGCCCCGGTGCGGGGCGAAGATCCGTTGCTGCTCTGCCGACGACAGCCGTGCGTACAGCGGCAGGATCTCGAGGCCTTCCGGTCCGGCACGCCGCAGGTGGTCGGCGGTGTCGTGGATCTCGCGCTCGCCGCTCACGAACACGAGCACGTCGCCCGGGCCCTCGCGCAACAGCTCGTCGACCGCGTCGGCGATCGCCTGCACCTGGTCGCGGTCGTCGCCGGGCTCCTCGCCGAAGGGGCGGTGGCGCACCTCGACCGGGTAGCTGCGCCCCGCGACGTCGATGACCGGCACCTCGACCCCGTCGCGGGAGAAGTGCGCCGCGAAGCGCGCGGTGTCGATGGTGGCCGAGGTGATGATCACCTTGAGGTCGGGCCTCGACGGCAGGAGCTGCGCGAGGTACCCGAGCAGGAAGTCGATGTTGAGGCTGCGCTCGTGTGCCTCGTCGATGATGATCGTGTCGTAGCGCCGCAGCATGCGGTCGCGCTGGAGCTCGGCGAGCAGGATGCCGTC
>CALLYK010000199.1 GCA_937858365.1 uncultured Isosphaeraceae bacterium
ATCGCGGTACCACCGAGATCAAGGACCTGAACTGGCGCCTGGAGATTCCTCGCGAGGAAGACGGCTCGGTCAAGATCGCGCGCGATACCGTGATGCAACTGGCGCTCGCGAATAGTCGGGAATATCAATTCGAATATGAGGCCCTCTTTCTGACATCGCTGGACCTGACATACGCCGAGTTCCAGTTCGCCATTCAGGGGTTCTCACGAAACACCCTCTTTTATCAGCATTTCGGCGGGCGCGACAACGTCAGCAATCAGGTCCAGTTGGGCACCGACACGGGCTTCACAAAGCTCTTCGCCTCGGGGGCCCAGCTTGCCGTGGACTTCACCAACAACATGGTCTTCGAGTATTCCGGCCGAAGGTTCCACACGTCTTTGTCCGGGCTGCCGATCCTCCTCACGCAGCCGCTCTTGCGCAACGCCTGGCCGCGTATCGTGACTCAGCCGCTCTCGGTGCAGGAACGCGGTGTCCTCTACGCGGTGCGCGACTTCTCCCGGTTCCGCCGCGCCTTCTATGTGAACCAGGTGGCCTCGAACGGCTATCTCGGCCTGCTGCTCCAACTCCAGGCCCTGCGCAATCAGGAGCGAAACCTCCAGGCCCTTGATCGCAACGTGCGCGAGGCCCGCGCGCTGGTCGAGGCGAACCAGTATTCGATCCTCCAGCGCGACCAGATCGACCAGCAGTATCAACAGGCGAAGTTCGCGCTTCTCTCGGCCGAGGCTGGTCTCCAAACGACCTTGGACAACTTCAAGGTCCGGCTGGGTCTGCCGCCGGATTTCCCCGTCAAGATCGACGACGAACCGCTGAAACTCTTCGAGCTGAACGACCCGAGGTTTGACGAATTGAGGGCCAAGAACGACAAGCTCGCGCTCGACATCCTGGGCGATGACGGCGGCCCCTTGTCGCCTGGACCGCGTCGCTTGGCCGAACTCTTGCGTGAGGAATTCGACGTTTTGGGCGAGGTCCTGAAGGCCGCGCGCGACGAGGCACGCAAGCTGAACGAGAAGCGCGAAAAGGACGACGCCAAGAAGGACCCGGAACGCGCCCGCCAGCGGCAGCTTCGGTCGCTTGAGCTGGTGGATGAGCTCCAGGAGTGTCAGGACCAATTCGACGACGATCGCCGGGAACTCGTCAAGCTGATCGACGCCCTCGATCAAACCGAACCGGCCGAGGCCATCAAGAAACTCTACACCCTGGCCAACGACGAGTTCCGCGCCCGCTTCGCCGAGGCGTTCGTCGCCCAGACGCAGGTGCGCGTCTTCCTGATCGAACTGGTCCCCGTGGACCTCTCCGTCGACGACGCCGTCGATTTCGGCCTGGCCAATCGTCAAGACCTCATGAATACGAAAGCGCGAGTCACCGACGCCTGGCGCAACGTCGAATTCACCGCCAACCAACTCATGGCCAACCTCGACCTCGTTTACGAAGGGCGCCTCAACACCGACCCCAGGTTCGACGACTACTTGCGCTTCGACGCGTCTAACTCGACCCAGCGGGTCGGGATCAAATTCGACGCCCCGATCAACCGTCGGGCCGAGCGCAACGCCTATCGGGCGGCCCAGATCACCTACCAACGAGCGCGCCGGGCCTACATGGAGACCCACGACAACCTAATACGCGACGTGCGTCTCGACCTCCGTAACCTCGGCTTGGCCGAGCAACAATTCGAGATCGCTCGCGAGCAGATGATCATCGCGGCCCGCCAGGTGGACGAGGCCGAGTACAATCTGCGTAACCCCCCGCAAAACGCCGAAAGCGTGGCCCTGAACCTGTTGAACGCGTTGAACGGCCTGCTGACCGCGAGGAACAGCCTGGTCCAAGGATGGGTGAACTACGAGACGGCCAGGATGGGCCTCTTCCGCGACCTCGACATCATGACCATCGACGGGCGAGGAGTCTGGACGAATGAGCAAACTGGCACCGCCGGTTTTCCCCGGGTCGAGCGGGGACCTGAAGGACGTGGTCCCGTCACCGACCCCCTTCGCGGACCCTACGGAGACACGGAACGCGCCCCGTCGGCCCCGTAAGGTCAGGCTGGTCGGGCGGCTGAAGGCGTTCATCGTCGCCGTCGTCGTCTTGGCCGTATTCGCCTTGGCATACCTCGGTCGCGAGAAGCTCAACGCCGGGGGACGAACGGCGGAGCGGCCCCTCACCGCGACCGTCCATCGCGGCACCTTGCGCGTGGTCGTCACCGAACGCGGCAACCTGGAAAGCACCGTCACCGTGGACGGCGTCTGCGAGCTCAGCGGGTTCCAGAACAAGATCATTCAGCTCCTTCCCGAAGGGCAATGGGTCGAGAAGGGGACGATCGTCTGCCGCTTCGACGCGGCCGAGATCGACAAAAACGTCGCGCAACAGCAGATCAAGGTCCAGCAGGCCAAATCGAAGATCGAGACGACCAAGCAGGAACTTGAAATCGCCAAGAACGACGCGGCGAGCGAACTCGTGAAGGCCGAGGGGGAGCGCAAGGTCGCCTACCTCAGCCAGGAACTCTTCCAGGAAGGGACGAACAAGGCCGACGTGGCCGAGGCCCAGGCCAAGATCCGCCTGGCCGACAAGGAGTACGACAAGACCAAGACCGAACTCGACCAGATGAAGGGCCTCGTCAAAAAGGGGTTCCGCAGCCCGTCGCAGCTTCGGGCCTTGGAACGGACGATGGACCAGTTCGAGTTCCAGAAAGAAGCTGAAGAACGCCGCTACGCCGTCAAAAAGGTCTATGAGTTCGAGAAGACGAAGGTCGAGAACCAATCCAAGGTCGAACTCGCCGAGAAGGCGCACGAAAAGGCGATCGCGCAAGGCAAGGCGAAGATCGCCAAGGCCGAGAGCGAGGTGGAAGCGGCCGTCGGCACGCATCAGATCGAGCAGCAGCAACTCGACCTCTTCTTGGTCCAGAAGGCGAAGACCGAGCTCGCCGCTGAGCAATCGGGGATCGTCGCCTACGCCAACGAACCCTTCTTCGACTCCAGCCGTCAAATCCGTGAAGGGGCACAGGTCTATTCCCGCCAACGCATCTTCAGCATCCCCGACCTCACACGGATGCAAGTGAAGGTCAACGTCCATGAGTCGATGGTCAAGAAGATCAAGCCGGGACAAAAGGCGAGCGTGCGGGTGGACGCGGCGCGCGGGGTCGAGCTGGTGGGGACGGTGAAGACGGTCTCAAACCTGGCCGACTCCAATCGCGGATGGATGAACGGCGGCGTGAAGGAATACAGCACGATCGTCACGATCGACAACACTCCCACCGACTCCAGCCTGAAGCCGGGGATGACGGCCGAAGTCGTTGTGCAAGTGGACGAGCTCGTGGACGTGCTCCAGGTGCCCGTGCAGGCGATCGCCGAGAACAAAGGGACCTTCTACGCCTTTGTGGAAGGCCCCAAGGGCTTCGGGCCCAAACCCGTGAAGGTCGGTGAGACCGACGAGAAGTTCGTCGAAGTCACCGAGGGGCTCCGCGAGGGAGACGTCGTCGCCCTCGACGCCCGTAAGCGCGGCGTCGCCTATTTCAAAGAGGAAGACGACAAACCCAAAGACGCGGCCCCCAAGGCCCCTCCGCCCGATGGGGGGCCTCCGCCCGGCGGCGGCGAAGGCCCTTGAGGCGATCGCCATGAATCGACTCTGGCAAGCCTGCGTCTTGGCCCTGCGAAACTTGTTGCTTTACAAGTTGCGCTCGTTCCTCACGGCCTTGGGACTGATCTTCGGCGTTTCGTCGGTCGTCGCCATGCTGGCGATCGCGGAGGGGGCCAGTCTCGAAGCCCAGCGCCAGATCGCCGACCTCGGGGCGACGAACATCATCTTGCGATCGCGAAAGCCGATCGACGAGCCCGCCGCGCAGCGTCAGAACAACGAGAGCATCGTCACCAACTACGGCCTGACCGACAAGGACTTCGAGCGCATTCGGGCCACGCTGCCGACGGTGAAGGCCGCCGCCCCGCTCCGCGAGTTCCGCCGCCAGGCGCGTTACCTTGACCGATCGCGCGAGGTCCGGCTCGTCGGCGTCGGGCCCGACTATTTGACCCTGACCAACCAGGAAATCGCCGAGGGCCGCTTCTTCGAGGACATCGACATGGCCAGGATCGCCAACGTGGCCGTCCTGGGGGCCGAAATCGCCGAGGAACTGTTTCCGTTCGGCGACCCTGTGGGGAAGGCGGTGCGCGTCGAGGAGACACAGTATTTCCGCGTCATCGGCGTGATGAGACCCAAAGCGGCCTCCGCGGGCGCGGGAAGCAGCATGAGTTCCGAGGACTTCTTGCGCGACGTGTATGTGCCCATCACGACCGATCGGGCCCGCTTCGGCGAGGTCCTCTTTAGCGCCAAGCAAGGCGACCTCAAGTTCGAGCGCGTCCGGTTCAGCCAGATCACGGTCACGATCGACCGGATGGAAAACGTCAAGCGCACGGCCGAGTCGATCGAGAGCCTTCTGCAGCAATTCCACCCGAAGAAGGACTACACGGTGACCGTCCCTCTGGAACTGCTGGAGAAGGCCGAGGCGACCAAGCGGATCTTCAACCTGGTACTGGGCTCGATCGCGAGCATTTCGCTCTTGGTCGGCGGCATCGGCATCATGAACATCATGCTGGCGACCGTGACGGAGCGCACGCGCGAGATCGGCATCCGTCGCGCCCTGGGGGCGAAGCGTCGCGATATCATCCTGCAATTCCTGATTGAAACGGGGGTCCTCTCGGCGACGGGGGGCTTGATCGGGGTCTCGCTCGGCCTGCTCGCGCCGCCGATCGTCTCGTCGTTCTCGGGACTACCGGTGGTCGTCCAGCCATACTCCCCCATCGTGGCCTTCGCGATCGCCCTCTCGACGGGAGTGGCCTTCGGTGTCTATCCGGCGCGTCGGGCCGCGATGATGGACCCGGTCGAGGCCCTGCGGTGTGAATGACTCGCTTCGCCTCACGCTATCGTCACGCGACTTTCACGTCCGATCGAACGGCCGTTCCGATCCGTGTCGGCGGGCCCTCGGCTCGCGTTTCCGAGGGTCTTTCCACTTGGGAAGCCATGCGCGGCGGGGCAACGCCTGCGTTGAGAATTTCACTTCTTGTTCAAAAAAAGGTTGCACTTCGTTTGGTTTCGGCGCAATGTTGACCACCGCCTCTCCTTTCCGCCGACAAGTCCCACCCGACGAGTCCTCGCCGATGTGGACCTTACCGATCCTCGTCTCGGCCTTCGTTCTTTCCGGCGACCAACCCAGCGACCCGGCCCCGGCCCCCGCTCCGAAGGGGCACCTTGTCATCATCGGAGGTGGGATCATTCCCACCGAGGTCCGCCAGAGGGCCCTCGACCTTTCGGGCGGCTTGAAGGCCCGGATCGTCATCATTCCAGCCGCGGCGATGGACGGCGAGGCCGCCGCACGCGACGTGACCGACCGCTTTCAGGGCCTGGGGGCGACCAACTTTGAAACGGCCGACCTGAGCAAGCCCGAAGAGGCCCTGGCGATGATCCAACGGGCCGACCTCATCTGGTTCAGCGGCGGAGACCAGACCCGAATTACCAGCGGCATGGCCAACACGACGATCCCCGACGCGGTCTTCTGGTACGCGCCCGGCACGGCGACCGACTGGCTGTGGACGTTCGCCCCGGGGACGGCACAGCAGACCTCTGCCCCCTACGTGGTGAACGGCACCTACAGGCCCTTCGCCGGCGACTTCGACCAGGACACCCTGGGCGACCTGTTCTGGTACGCCCCCGGCCCGGCCCCCGATGTCCGCTGGATGCGGACGGGAACCCAGGCGGCCGCCTCGTTCACCTCGGCGACAGACCCGGTCAGCGGCACCTACGTACCGATCGTGGGCGACTTCGGCACCAACGGGAAGTTCGTCGCCGGCACCTCGGACATCGCGTGGACGACCACCACCGGCACCGATCAGATCTGGGACCGACAGGAGACGAGCACCCACCGCTCGGCGGCCACGATCACCGCTCCCAAGGTGGTCCAGGTCGGCCGGCCGGGCGCTGACGCGCTGATCGGCTGGGGCGGGACCGGCGGCGACATCGTGTGGCGCAGCACCACCCTCGGGGGCGACACCTCACGGCGGACCGACCTCGCGAAGGTCGCCACCGACGCCATCCCCGTCGTCGGACGCTTCGGCGACACCGACGACGAATCCGTGCTCTGGTACCGACCCGGTGCCGGTGCCGAACGCTACTGGACCACCTACGAATGAGGACCTCCGC
>CALLYK010000200.1 GCA_937858365.1 uncultured Isosphaeraceae bacterium
CTTCGCGAAGAAGTTCCCGAAACTGGCGCGAGGACCCAACGGCTACGAACAAGGCTTGGCCTTCTTCGAGGCCGTGGCGATGGAGGACTACGAAGCGGTGCAGGCCGCCAGGCCCTTCATCTCCAAAATGAACACCTGACGGGCCCAACGTGTCCCGTTCAGACGCTCTTTGACAATCCGGTTGAAAAGGCGGTGGCCGGCGCCTTTCCAGACAAGCGCCTTCGTTCAACGAGGGCCCTGGGGACGCTCGGCCGGTGTCACTTCGAGTTCGAGCGCCCGGAGGACCCGCAGGGGGTGGTCCGTCTGGATCACGTCGAGCCCGGCGCGGACCACTTCGCGGTAGCGGTCGATCGTCTCGTTCCCTCCCAGGGCGTCGCTAAAGACCTGGATTTCCAGGCCGTGAGCACGTTTCACGAGGTCGGGCGTGACGATCGCCCAGCGCGTGTCGAACGCGAACGGCGCGACCCGGTCGGCGAGGTCGTTCAGGTCCTTCGGGTCCTTCAAGGGAGGCATCCGGCGCAGGCGCGGTTCAACCTCACGCAACTTGAGCAGGTAATCGGCCCCTTGATAAACGATCGCCCGGTCGATCAGGTCGTGGCGGCGCAAAGCGGCGACGAGCGCTTCCGGAGCAATCTCCTTCGCGTCTACATATAGGAGGACCGTTTCGCGGGCCATTCGGGCGAGGAAGGCGTCGAGCGTGGGAACGCGCGTGTTTTGGAACGGGGCGCCGAACCAGGCCCCGGCATCGAGCCCGAAAATGGCCGCGGAATCGAGCTCCCGAATGGGCCCCTTGCCGTTGGTGGTCCGGTCCAACGTCGTGTCGTGAAGTAGAAAATGTTGATTTCCTGCACTTGTTCGAATGTCGAATTCGACAAAGTCGGCCCCCAGGGCGATCGACTTGGCGTAGGCCGGGAGCGTGTTCTCAGGGGCGAAGCGCGAGGCCCCGCGATGGTGGGCGATCCGGACGCGTCGTCGGGGGCCCAGGCGACGGAGCGTCTCGCGGGCGATGATCTCGTCGGCCTTGTCGGTTTGGAGCCAGTCGGCACCGGCCTGGATGGCGCGGTCCCAGACGTCAGGCCGATCATGAGTGCCGAGGACCTTGGCCTGGACCAAGACGCCGCGCGCGTGCCAGTCTCGGGCGATGTCGGGCGTCAGGTCCCATGCGTCCAACTCGACGGCCGCGGGCCGTAGGTCATGGAACGCATCCATACCCATCGCGGGCCGCCACTTGGGCATCAGGGCCAGACGATCACCGGAAGGGGAATCGCGGACCTGCCGCAAGACCTCGGGGGCCGCGAAGACGACCACCTGGGCGCTCATCTCGGCCTCGACCACGTCACGCGCGAGTCGTATCGAGTCAATTTTCTTGCAATCGAGATAAATGTTGATTCGATTTTTGCAAAGTCGCAAGGCGTCGTCCAGGCCAAGAAGCCGTTCACCGGCGAAGCGAGGGGCGAACCAGGCGCCGGCGTCGAGTTCCTTGAGCGTCGCGACGTCCAAGTCCTCTACGGGCCCCTTGCCGTTGGTGGTCCGGTCGAGAAGGGGGTCGTGAAGGATGACGTGGCGGCCGTCTCGGGAGAGGCGGACGTCGAGTTCGACCCATTCGAGGCCGTCGGCGATGGCCCGTTCGATCGCGGCCCGTGTGTTTTCGGGGGCCTGGCCCGAGGCGCCTCGGTGGGCCATGACCTGCACGGGCCGCGCTGGTTGGACGGGCGCGAAGAAGGGTTGGGGCCGGTCAACCTGGAGGAGAAGACCGGCCCAGATGAGCGGAGCGAAGAGTGTCATGTTCTCACCCGTCAGGGCCGTTGCCGATCGGGTGCGGCCTTGAGTTTCCCTTTCTCGATGAGCAAGGGGATGAGGGCCTCCAGTCGGCCGCGGGCGTCGGTGGCGTGCAGTTTGCCCTCGGTGTCGATGATGAAGACGGTCGGTATCCCCTTCACGCCCCACGATGAGGAGAACTTGCTTTCCCAACCGTTCCCCTGGAAGAACTGCGGCCAGGTGATCTGGTTCTTGGTCACGAACGACTTGAGGGCGCTCAGGCCCCCTTCCGCCTCGGGTTGGTCGAGGCTCACTCCGATGAATTCTACATTTTCATCTTGGTATTCCGCGTAAAGTTGCTTCATTTTCGGCATTTCGGCGACACAAGGGCCGCACCAGGTGGCCCAGAAATCGACGACGACGACCTTTCCTTTCAGATCGGACATGGAAACATGCTTACCCGAGATCGCATCATCGAATTCGAGGACGAAGGGCTGGCCGATGGCCTCGGTCACGCGGCGGTCGGCAATCTCTTTGAGGGCGGCCGCGCTGTCGGGGTAGTCGCGGGCGAGTCGATCGCGCAGTTCGACCTTCAAGGCGAGGTCGGTGGTGGCCTTGGCGACGGTTTGGAGCAGGTCGGCTGCCCTTTCGTCGCTTGGGGCGCGTTTGGCGAAGGCGTTGATGGCGATGATCGCCTTGTCGATCTCGGCCCTCGTGTGGAGCTTGAGGCAGGCGGCCTCGGCCTGGAAGTGGGCCGCTTCGACCTTGAGGGCCTCGGGGCGCTCAGCCGCGAGGACCAGTTCGACCTCGCTCAGGGCCTCGGCCGCTTTCATCGCGCCCAGCTTGGTCACGATGGCCCAGCGCAGGGGCATGAGCTCGGTCAATTCCGGGCAGTCCGGGTGCGCGAGGAAGAGTTCTCGGATCAGGTCGGCCTTGCGCGTTTCGAGGCGTTGGCGTTCTTGACGGTACGCGCGCACGGCGTGGGGGAAGGCCTCCTCGGGAGGCTCGGGCAGAACAATCCCGCGGACCTCCTCCAAGACCTTCGCCGCGGGGCGATCGTCGGGCGGCGGAGGGAAAGTGAAGGAGATTACGAACGCTGCGAGAGGAACGAGTGTCATGAACATGCTTCCGGGAAAAGGGGCCCCGGGGGCGTGTGCCCACGGGGCCCGTCGTCACCAGGTTGGCGATCACTGACCGTTGGTCTTGGCGGCCTTGGCCTTTTCGAGAAGGTCGGGAATCATGGTTTCGAGCTTGCCGCGGGCATCGGTGGAGAAGATCTTGCCCTCGGCGTCCACGATGAAGACGCGAGGGATCGAGTTGATACCCCACGAGCTGGAGAACTCGCTCTGCCAGTAGTTGCCCTGGTAGTACTGGGGCCACTTGATCTCGTTCTTGGCGCAGTAGTCCTTGAGGGCCTTGAGGCCGCCTTGGGCCTCAGCCTGGTCCAGGCTGATGCCGAGGAACTCGACGCCCTGGGGCTGATACTTGGCGTAAAGTTCCCTCATCTTGGGCATCTCGGCGACGCACGGGCCGCACCAGGTGGCCCAGAAGTCGACGACGACGACCTTGCCCTTGAGGGCCTTCATGGAGACGGGGGAGCCGGTGATGGCGTCGTTGAACTCGACCTCGAAGGGCTTGCCGACAGCGTCGCGCATACGCTTCTCGCCCACCAAGGACTTGGCGATCTGGCTGTCCGGATAGTCCTTGAGGATGCGATCTTGAATGGCGACCTTCTTGGCCTCGTCCTTGGACATGCCGGCGAGTTGGCCCAGGATCATGATGCCCCGGTCTTCCTTGGGGAACTTGGCGATGTACCCCTCGACGGCGGCGAGGGCCTTGTCGAAGTCGGTCTGGAAGCTGACCCGGACGGTCGAGATCATCTTGACAAAGCCGCCTTCCGCCGCGAGTTTCTCGTTCTTGAGCTTGGCGACGGTCTCGTCAATCTCCTTGACGGCCTCGGCGGAGAGGTCTTGTCCCGGTGGGGCCAGTGTCATCCAGCGCTCGGGCAAGAGGGTGACGAGGTCCGGGCAGGTGGGGTCCACCTTCAACAACTCGAGGATGAGCGCGGCCTTTTTCTCTTGGGACTGACGGGCGGCGGCCATGAAGGCTTGCATCGCCTGCGGGGTACGCTCTTGCGGGACCTGGGGCTGCTTGACGGCCTTGATGTCTTCCAGGACTTTTTGGGCGGTGCGTGGGGACTGCGCGAAGGCGAGGCCGGCAATGAGGGGCAACGCCAAACATCCGAATATCCATCGCTTCAGCATACGGTGGGACTCCTCTCGGAGTTGAAGGTGGGGCGGCATGGGGCCCGAGGGAGAAGCCCGACGGCCTTGCCTGAGAGCGCGCGGAAGCGCGACCTGGAGACAACCATAACGGCTCGGAGGCGCCGAGTCTTCCGAATTCCGAGGAAAATTGCAGGAAGGCCCCTTTCGTCATGGGGGGCCATGCGGGATAATTCTCGCGAGGATCGTCAAGGGCCTCGTCTTGGAGGGCAAGCCATGAGCCTGTTTGGTCGATGGAGTGGTTGGCGGTCGCTCGGGCTGTTTGCCCTGGTCTTGCTATTGGGCGGGGTCGTGCATGAGGCGCGTGGTCAAGGGGCCGTGGCCTTCCAGCCGATTCCAGGTCAGATTTTCGACGGTTCGTCCTTGAATGTCGTGCCGGTCGTCTCGGCCGACCGGCGGTATGTGCGTCTCAGCGTGAACCCGTTCTTTAGCACGATCGACGGTTTCGACACGTTCCCGGTACCTGCGGCGGTGGGCGGTGGAGGCATCGGCGGTCTGGGTGGTGGAGGTGGCGGCGGCATCGGTGGTCTGGGCGGTGGCGGCGGCGGTCTGGGTGGCGGGTTCCGGAGCGTGGGTCCTGGTGGGAAGGCCGTGGCGGCGGGACGGGCGACGGCCCCAGTTCCAGCGGCGACCGGCCCCAAGACGATCGTGCCCAAGTCGGTGGCCGCGGCGATGACCAACCCGCCCGTGGGTCGATCAGCAGTTGGGTCAGATCTTTCGAGTTCTCGCGCTTCAACATCAGGAATGCGTCGCGACTTGCCGACGAACTTGGGGCCGACGGGTCTCGACCGGCCGGGTCCTACGGGTCAAGCTGGTCCGACGGGTGTCGGCCGGCGAATGATGACTTCCGAGATGCAGGCCGCGGCGGCGGCCAGACGGCTGAGTGGTCGTTAGATCAAAATGGCCCCGCACCCCTGATCGAGGCGTGACGGCATCCCCAAGGAAGGTCCCCACGTGTTGACATGAGGGACCATTCATGTCTAAGCGCCCTTCGGAGGACCGGCACGCGCGTTCGGGGTCGGGGCGAGACGGCCTGACGGACCGACTGGATGATGCTGGGCGGGCCTTGATCGCCCTTGCGCTGGAGCTCGAACAGGTCCGACATCGCTTGAATGTGACCGAACAGGCGATCCAGACGCATCGGGGACCGCCACCTCGAGGGCGACCTTCAAAGGCCCCCTTGATTCCCCTCCGACCGAAGACCATCATAAGGCGAGCCCCGGCCCATCGCCTGATTGGTCCGGTCCCCGCCTTCCGAACTCTCCCCCAGAACAGGACACCCGGAGGTCTCCCACCATGACCGTGCGACTGGCCCTACTGGCCCTGGCCGCTCTTCCCCTTGTCGCCTTCGCCTCCTTCGCGAGGGCGAGCGGGACCGACGACAAGGGCGTCTACGAGTTCACCGCCAAGGACATCGACGGCAATGAGGTGCCTCTTTCGCGTTACAAGGACAAGGTCCTCTTGATCGTCAACACGGCCAGCAAATGCGGCTACACTCCGCAGTACAAGGGAATGGAAGAACTCTACGCGAAGTACAAGGACAAGGGCCTTGAGGTCCTCGCCTTCCCCGCCAACGAGTTCGGCGCCCAGGAGCCGGGCTCGAATTCGGACATCAAGACCTTTTGCACGAGCACTTATAAGACGACCTTTCCGCTCTTCTCCAAGATCGTCGTGAAGGGCCAGGGCCAGCATCCGCTCTATCAGTTCCTGACCGGCAACGACGCCAAGCCGATCCCCTGGAACTTCACCAAGTTCCTTGTCGGCAAGGACGGCAAGGTGATCCAGCGCTTCGAGCCCAAGGACAAGCCCGAAGGTGACACGGTGACCAAGGCCATTGAGCAGGCCCTCGCTACCAAGTGAGCAAGCCGCAACTCCAGCGTGGGAGAGGAGACCGTGAGGTGCCTCCTCTTTCCGCGCTGGGAGACCGAGTTCAGGACCGCGCAGGGTTGATCATTGTTCCAAGGTAGGAGGCTCGGGTAGGCTTTCGATCGAAAAC
>CALLYK010000201.1 GCA_937858365.1 uncultured Isosphaeraceae bacterium
CCGCGACGTGCTGGCGGTGATGCCCACGGGGGCCACCATCGCGCGAGTCAGCTCGGTCGGGTCTCGGGGCGTGTAGCTCAATGTGGGGGCGTCGCGGAATTGGAGTGCCAGGTCCCCGAAGAGGGTTTGATTGACGGAGTCCCGTTGCTTGCCGCCGGTGATGGTGCCCCGACTCGTGAGCTCGAACTGACTGGTGATCGCCGAGACGTCCAGGAACGAGGGGAGGTCACCGTACCGAAGCCGGACGACGTTGCGCAGCCACTGCTGCTCACCCGTCTCGTGGACGGCCTCGTCATACCGGAGGCGAGTGAGTTCAAGACCCCGCGGACCCAGGCAGCCCGGCAAGACGGCGAAGGTCATGAGCACCACGGGGCCAAGTCGAAGCAACTGGGGGGAGAAGTCGACTCGACCAGGACTTCGCGGCCCAACCCGGACCTGAGGCATTTCCGTTCGTCCTTCGGCTTGAACGACAAACCACAGGCCCGACATCCCAATTCGACGCGTAACCCTCGCTAGTACACCCCTTTCTCCTTCGGAAATCCCCAAACAGGAACTTCAGGAAAACCCGGCATGATCGGCATGAACTTACGCGCGGCGTACATCCCATCGGTCGAACGACGCCGGGGAGCGCAACGTGGGGCCCGCGACGGAAGGTTGAGAGGTGGAGAGGACCGCGCCGGTTGTCGGTCCGGCGCTCGAAGTCCGTGTTTGAGGTCGACGTCAGATCATATTCGGTTGGACAACGAAGGAAATTACATTCTTGATATATTCGCACAAATGATTTCTGGATGATTTTCCATCATCTTCGAATTACGTGTTCGAGACTATGGCGATCGCGAAATCACTTCCGGCAGGATCCTCAGTAACGTTGAGGCCGCCGCGAACGGCGGAGTGATGGCCGACGTCGGGCCCTTCCTGAGGTCCCATGTTGGTGGGGATTGCCCTTCCTAGGGGCGATCCGGGCGAGGGATGGGCATTCGGGGTGGGGCCGTGTCCCACATGAGTTGGACTTCCTCGGGCGTGAGGCCGTAGGCGGCGTTCACCAGATCGTTGACGCGACGTTCCAGCGTCAGCGCCTCGGCCGCCCGCTGCCGCGCCGGCTCGATGGTCCGGTCGTACTCCTCGCGAAGTTGCTTCAACCCCGCCGAGCTGAGCGGCTTCGACTTGCCCCGGGCCTTCCTCACCTCGGTGACGAAGCCGTCGGGGTCGAGTTCGGTGGGGTTTCGCAGCTTCTGGCTCGGCGCGCTGACCTCGTACTCGATGCGGAGCCAGTCGAGCAAGGTCGCGCGTTGCTCATGGTGTTCGCGGCTGGTGGTCAGGAGTAGATTCACGGCCTCTTGAAGCTCTCGCTGAGTCCCGTCGTCGGCCGTCGGGACGGGGAAGGACTCCATGAAGGTCGTGAAAAGCCTCAAGGCCTCGTCCTTCCCGTGTTGGGCGGCGCGCCAAGAAAACCACCAGCCAAGCGGCGAATTGAGATAACCTATGATCCAAGGCGCTGAGCCGGGAAGGAAGTAGACCGTGTTGTTCGACAGTGTGCCCTGGTCGTCAAAACAGAAGGTCGAGGTCCACGTGATGTCTTGATACAAGACCTTGGGGCCGTCAAACATGTCCCAGTACGCGCACGACCGCAACTCCCACCAATATCGCCCATGGTCCTGTCGTTCGCGAAGCGCGGGCTCGAATCGCTTGAGGTGCTTGTAAAGGCTCGGGTAAGTGGCCGCGAACATGGTTTCGGCCTCGTCGCCGCTGGCGGCCCAGGGCCAGGGGTGGTCGCCGCTCGATTTCAAGGCGATCATCCAGAGGCCCGCCCAGTTCGGGGCCCAGCGGTCGATATCCTGGCCGCGCAGATATGGTCGGATGATCTCCGCGCACTTGTGGTCGGCCTGAATCAGGGCGTCGCGTGTCGGAGTGTCGATCAGGAAGGCTTCGTTATGACCTGTCTTGATCCCCATCAATGGCTTCACCCCCGCATACTCGCTCAACGGCACGCCGCGCGCCCGGATCTTGGCCATGAGGTCGCCGACGGCTTGCGGTTCCAGATTCCATGATTCGGAGGTGAACCGCGATCGCTCGACCGCGATGCCGGCCGTGGCGACCTGCGCGGGCAGCTCATCGACGCGGACTACGTCGCGGGGGATGACGCAGACCCTGGCCTCGTCGGGTGGCGGACCGGCTTCGGTCGGGCGGCGGACCACGAGGAAGCAGGGGAAGACGTCGGCGTCGGGGAAGAACTGCTTGGCGTGGCCGAAGTCGATCACCTGCTCGACCCAGGCCGCGTCGGCGAACAGCTTCCGCAAGGGCTCGGCGTAACCCGCCTTCATCCACTTGTTCGTCACCACGAACGCCAGCCGCCCCCCAGGCCGCAAGACCTGCAAGCCTCGCTCGTAGAAATACACATACAAATCAGCCATGCCGTGATAAGCCTGGAACCGCCGCGCCAGGTCGGCCTTCAGCGGTTCGCCCAGCCACTCCTGCCGGACGTAAGGCGGATTGCCGATCACGGCGTCGAAGCCGCCGCGGGCGAAGACCTCGGGGAAGCGCTCGGGCCAGGCGAACCCCTTGGGATCGACGGCCGAATCATCGACGACGCTATTGCCCTCGACGATGTTGTGGTCCAGGTCGGTCAGTGGCTGGTCGCGGCGGGCGGTCCGAATCCAGAGCGAGAGCCGGGCGATCTCGACCGCTTCCGCGTTGAGGTCAACCCCGTGCAGGTTCTTCGCCAGGACCTGACGGGCGGTCCGACCGCGCCAGTCGTCGCGCCCGCCCGAGCATTCGGGAGCATCGGGATCGGCGGCGGCCAGGTCTTCGAGCAGACTCATCCTGTGCGTCTCGAACCACTGATACACGGCGATCAGGAAGGCCCCCGACCCGCAGGCGGGGTCGCAAACGGTGAGCGCGTCGAGCCGGGCCAGCAGATCGCGGGTGAAGGCGGTCGGCGGGCCGGCCGATTCGGGGTCCAGTCCATGCGACGCGCCCACCTCCGCCCGGACCTCGTTCCAGGTTGGATCGAGCGCCGAGGCCACGAGGTATTGCACGATCGCGCGGCCCGTGTAGAAGGCCCCTTCCCGCTTGCGGCGGCCGGGTGCCTTGCGCTCCGCGCGCTCGGCCTGAAAGGCGTCAGGGCCCTGGGCACGCAGCCGTTCGAGGTCGGTGATGCTCTGCTCGAAGATGTGGCCCAGCACCTCCTCGGTCACCTCGTCGCGGAAGTCGAAGCCGCCGAGGGTCTCGAACAGTTGGGGCCACTCGTCCCCCAGCTCGAAGTCGGGGTCGTCGAGGATCGGGTCGAGGCGAAACAGGCCGCCGTCGAACGCGGGGATGCCCGACCGCCGGTGCCCCTGGTCGCAGGCGCGGAACAGTCCCTGGAAGTTCTGCCAGGCCGAGCGCATGGGCACCTTCATCCGGTGAGTCGCTTCCAGGACGCGATCGTGGTCGAGCAGCTTGCGATCCTCGGCGAAGGCCAGGAACAGGACGCGGTCGAGCAGCTTTTGCGCGGTCCGGATGGCCGTGTCACGGTCGGCGGCGTGGCGGACCTGCAACAGCTTCACCAGCTCGGCCCGACGGTCGTTGTACAGGTCGTAGAGTTCGTCCCCCACCGTCTCCTGCTTGGCGATCGTGTCGTGCAGCAACCGCGCCGCGTGGCGGGCGAGCTTGGCGTCGGTGAGCAGGCTGTCGGCGTGGAAGATCGCGAAGAAGCGTGCGAACGCCTCGGGCTCGTCCAGGTCGTCGAGCAAGACCCGGTGCGTCTGGTTGCGGCCCCGATCGCGGTGGTAGAGGCGGAACTCGACGAAGTTCGTGACGATCGCCCAGCGGGCCGAGTCGGTGGCCGTCAGGTATTCCCAGGCCTGTTGCACCGGCGAGCGCTTGCGCTGGAAGTCGGGCTTGTCGAGATCGACCTTCGGCCCCTTCAACTCGACGACGGCCAGCACCTGGGCGGCCAGCTTGCCCTGAGCGTCGGTTTCGAACCGGCCCAGGGCCACGTCGGCGATCCCCACGTTGGGAAAGGCCCACTTGGGTTGCGCCGACCAGGACTGCCCGACGGCCGCCATGCCCTGCGTCAGGTAGCCCAGGGCGGCCAGCAGGCCGGCGGCGAAATCCTGCTCAAGCTGGGCCTCGCCCAAGTTGCTCAGCTCCCCCGAGCGCCCCTTGTGGGCCCAGGATCGGAACAGGTCGAATGCGGCCGAGCGTCGCTCGTCATAAGCCTCGATCTGGGCGTTATGGGCCGCCTCGGCGACCAGCTTGGGCAGGAAGAGGTTCTGGATCCCGGGGGGCAAGTCGCGAGGCACAGTGACCGGGCCGTCGAATAGAGATGACGACGACCGTGGGACCGCTTTCCTGGCCATGCGCTCGCTCCGAACCGGGGACCCGTCCCTGATTCTAGCCGGTGCCCCTCACGGTTGAAACGAGAACAGGGCGAATGCCCGCCGGCCGAGGCGGGCCGTCCGAGAGTCAGCCGACAGGACGATCGTGCGCCAAGACAGATCGGGGAGGGACCCGGCACCGCGTGGCGAGTTGGGGACGTTCCCTTCACCACGTCAATTCTCAGGGTCACAGGTACTTTGATTTCCATTATGGGTCGTCAGCCGACATGTCGCCGTGGGCGCCACTCGGAATACCTCCGATGAGAGCGCGGCGAGGGCCGTCAATGATGTCGAGGCCGCCGAACCGAGGGTTCGCGGCGCGGCCTTGTCCGTTCCTTTCGCCTGTGCGGTGTCGAACGGTTGATCCCATTCGCGATGAAGGAGCGGCACCAACCTTTGCGCCCTTTTCAACGCGCGACTTCGGCCTGGGCCTTCTTGCCGTCGAGATAGACGTCCATCTGCTGACCGATGAAGACGTTCGAGGGGCGCGAATCGAGCAACCTGTAAATCACCTGCAAGACGCGCGTGTCCACGCGCTCGGAGTTGTCTCCTTGCAGGTTCTTTTTGGGGACCACATAGGGCTCGACCCGCACGAACGCCAGCGGGAACGGGGCCTCAGGAAATCCCCGCAAGAAGCCGACCGCCGACGCCCCCAGGACGAACCGGGGCAGGTCGTGCTCGTCCACGTCCACACGTACGTGCAGGGCCTCATCGTTACCCAACACCACCAGGGGCTCCTTCCAGACGACCGCCGCGTATTGGCCCGGTCGGACGTTCACCTGCAAGACTTGTCCGGGCACCAGGGAGCGCACCACAAGACGTTCGAGGTCGGTCCGCGCTCCTTCCACCTGGGCCCGGGCCTGGTTCACTTGGGCGCGGGCCACTTCGATGTCCTCTTCCCATGAGCCTTTCTTCAAGCGCGCCAGGTCGGCCGATGTCTTGGCGAGGTTGGCCTTCGCCGCCGCGTGCGCGAAGCGGGCCGCATCCAGGTCGCTCTGTGACCCGGCGCCTCGCTGAATGAGCTGCGCGGCGCGAGTTAGGGTGATTTCCGCGTTGCTCAGCGTGGCCTTCGACTCCTCAACGGCCGCCTCGGCGATCGGCACGTCTTCGGGTCGCGGGGCCCTCTCCAGGCGATGCAGGACCGCCTCGGCCGCCGCGAGGGCCGCCTCGCGCACTTTCAATTCGGCCTGGTAGGGTCGATCGTCGATCCGAAAAAGCTCGGTGCCGGCCTCGATGTGTTGACCGATCAGCTTCCACGCGGGCACTTCCAACACGACACCCGGGACGTTCGAGCCGATCGGCACGTTCTCGTCACGCGCTTCCACCAGACCCGCGCCGCAGATCGCATCGTCGGAGACGCCCGACGGCCGCCTCGTGGGGACTTGCAAGGCGTTTCCGGTTGGCGGCTTGGAGTCGGCCGCCGTTTTGAGGCCGTCGGTGAAGGCGACGCGCGCGATGGCGAAGCCCAGCCCCAGGAGCGCCACGACCGGCAAGACATAGCGTATGAACATGGGCAATCACCCCTTCCTTCATGTGTACATAAGGTCAAGCGGCAGCACCTGGACCACCCCGACCGACGATCACTTCGGTGACGTGGCCGTCGTCCATGCGCACCATCCGGTCGGCCAGGTGGAAGACACGGTTGTCGTGGGTCACGACGACGACGGCGCGATCGGGCCTGACGGCCGACTCGCGTAGGAGTTCCATCACGGTCAGGCCGGTCTCGTGGTCGAGGGCCGCGGTGGGCTCGTCGCAAACCATGAGGCGCGGCTCGTGGACGAGCGACCGAGCGATCGCCACGCGCTGCTGTTGTCCGCCGGAAAGCTGGGTGGGCAGACTTTCGGTCTTCTTCCCCATGCCCAGGCGTTCCAGGACCTCGCGTGCCTTGCGTGTGGCCTTGGTACGCGACCAGCCCGCGATCACCAGCGGGATCGCCGCGTTCTCGGCCGCGGTCAGGGCCGGCAACAAGTTGTATTGCTGGAAGATGAAGCCAATCATGCGCGAGCGGAAGCGCGTCTTACGCGTGTCGCTCAGGCTTGTCACTCGTTCGCCGAAAACGTCCACGGTGCCGGCGTCGGCGTCGAGGATGCCGGCGATGACCGAGAGAAGGGTCGTCTTGCCGCAGCCGGAGGGCCCCACCACCATCGTCATTTCGCCGGGTCGCACGTCGATGTCCACGCCGCGCAGGGCCATCACTCGCTGTTCGCCGGAGCCGAAGTGCTTCTCCAGACCGCGGACGATCACGGCGGGGGGGGCGTCGGTTGGAAGCTCGGTTGACATCATTCAGCCTCGGAAGACGACGGCCGGTTCCAGGACGATCACGCGACGCACGCTGAGCACGGTCGAAAGCACGCAGATCAAGACGACCGCCACGCCCGTGAGGGGCAGCAATTCCAGCGGTGTGTAGTAGGCCAACTCGCCCCCCTTGGAGACCTCGCCGAAGAGGCTCGCCAGGCCCACGCCGATGCCGTATCCCAAAAGGCCCACCACGACCGCTTGCAGGAGGATCATGCTCACGATCCGTCCGTTGGTGGCCCCCATCGCCTTGAGCGCGCCGAATTGTTTGATGTTGTCGAGCGTGAAGTTGTAGAAGGTCTGCCCCGCGATCGCCGTACCTACGAGGAACCCGAGCGCGGCCGTGATCCCGAAGTTGATCGGGATGCCCGTGTAATACATGTAGTAGCGGATCGTGTCGCGGATGAACTCGACGCTCGTGCGCGACTTCAGGCCGGTCGTCGCGCGGATCGCGGCGGCCACTTGGCCTGGGTCGTGGTCCTTGTCGGCCTTGGCCAGGACGTACGACAGCATCTTCCGTTCACGCGGGACGAACAACTTGGTTCGCGAGAATGTCGTGTAAACGATCGCGTTGGATTGGAACGTGCGCGTGGCCTCGCAAATGCCGACGATCACGGCGCGCTTGTCGTTCATTTCGAGTTCGCGGCCGAGGAACCGCTCATAAAAGACCCTGTTCTTCTCGCGCAACTCGGCCTTCCACGGCGGCGCGCCCGGCGAACGCCGGCCGAGCGCCACCATCAACGTGTGCCAGGCGTCGTTGAACAAGAGGAACTTGGTTGATGAGATCGGGGTCGAGTCCACCGTGTGGGCGTCCCACGGCTCGCCCGGGAAGAGCTTTCGGAGTCGTGTGTAGTCGA
The DNA here is from genome assembly GCA_937858365.1 of uncultured Isosphaeraceae bacterium. Taxonomy (GTDB): domain Bacteria; phylum Planctomycetota; class Planctomycetia; order Isosphaerales; family Isosphaeraceae; genus CALLYK01. Next base: position 7,511 of record CALLYK010000201.1, read on the forward strand.
TGATGACCGCGTCGGGGCGCCTCAAGTCCTTCAGTTCCCCCGCGAGCAGGATCGCGGGCGCGCCGACCATGGACGCGTCGTCCAAACCGAGCAGGATGACTTGTTCAATCACTTCTTCGCGACCTGGTCGCACCGTGATCGCTGGGCCGCCTTCGACGGGCGCGATCCGGTGGTGGTCGGGGCCGGCGAGTCCTCCCACGCCCAAGTCTCCCGAAAGAAACCGATACCGACGACCGTTGGGCTCGCCGGGTTGGTCGGTCAAGAGGGGCCCCTGTTCGTCATCGCCGGCCCAAACGAAGCTCCGGGGTCCCGCGTCCGCCTTGGCGATCAGCACCTCGAGCGTGAGTTTCCCGGGCGCGGCCACGCGCTCGCTCGGCGGGGCCACTTCCTCGTAAGTCGTGTGCTCGGTCGCGTCCGTCTTCAGCGAGTTCACCTTCACGCGAGCGTTGCCTTTGTAGAGCGGCACGGCCCACTCCACGCCCTCGACCCCGCGTACCCGCTGAAGGTTGTTTTCGATCATCGGCTTCACGTCGTCGATGTAGCGGACGTTCGGGTCCATGACCCAAAGATCGGCGCCTCGGATGTCGTACACTTGGCCCGCGGTGCGTGACATCAGGCCGCAGAAGATCGAACCCTGCTGTGTGATGAGCAAGGCGGCGAACGTCAGGCCCATGACGATGCCGACGAACTTGGCGCGGTCGCCCACGAGCATCTTCAGCGCGATCCAGGACATGGGCCCTCCTCATGCCGTGCATTGGCGGCGCGGACGGCCGCCAAGACCACGTTGGTGATATGGTCCGAGAGGTACTCAAGGTCTAGACCGGCGAACTGGTCCGCGCCGATCAAGCGCTCCGCGAAGGGCCGGCCGACTCGATAGAAGAGACACTGACCGACGACGCTGAAACAAAGAGCGGAAAGGCGCTTATCGTCAACACACGGGGCGAGTTCCTTCAAGATCGCCCGCAATCGGCCAAAGCGATGCCGGATCACGACTCGAACCAAGGCGTCGGTGGCGATGGTCGGCTCCATCATCTCGCGCATCATCAATCGGTCGCGCCAGGTGTTGGCGCCATCGCGAGAAAGGGCCTTCGTCAAAAACTCGTGGATGAACCCGCGCAAACGACGTTTCGCGGGCCCCCCCGACTCGTCCCCCCCTTCAATCTCAGGTCCGCCGTGCCGATGGGCGTCGAGTACCGCCTCCGTATAGAGCTTTTCCTTGTCGCCGAAATAGTAGTGGATGGCGGCGACGTTGCTCATCCCGGCACGCTTGAGGATGCCCCGGACGGTCGCCTGGGCGTACCCAAGCTCGGCGAACTCGGCGCCCGCCGCCTCCAGCAGACGTGTCCGGGTCGAGTCATCAACCATCATTCCCAGGGCCCCAACAGTCGTTTGAAACAGTTGTTTTAGAGTATTCTACCGGGGGGCCATCAACTGTCAAGAGGACCCAATCATGGAATGGCTCGCCGACTTTTTTTCTTCGGTTGGGAGGCCCCTCTTCCCATAGACTCTGATGAGGCAACGCCTTCCCGGTGAAGGCCCACACGAAAGGACCACCGCCATGCTCAACCTGGGCTACTTCAAGGCCCTTCCCACGGAATACGTCTTGCGATACGGCTCCGGCAGGCTCCGGCGCGAGGGGGAGGGGCTCGCCTTTTTCTATTGGAAGCACTCGACACAGATCGTCGCCGTGCCGACGGCCAGCATGGACACGGGCTTCGTCTTCAACGAGGCCACGAGCACGTTCCAAGCGGTGACGATCCAAGGACAACTCACCTACCGAATCCACAATCCCAAGCAAGCCTCGGGGCTGCTCAACTTCACGATCGACCCTGTCACGCGGCGTTACCTGTCGGACGACCCGGACCGCCTGGCGCAGCGGATCGTCAACATCATTCAGATGGAAACGCGTTCGGTCTTGGCGGACCTTTCGCTGGAAGAGACCTTGAGCCGGTTCGAGGCGATCGCCTTGACCGTGCAACGACGCATGAAGGAAGGGGCCCTTCTGGAGCCCCTGGGCGTCGAGTTGATGAACGTCTACTTCCAGTCGGCCAAACCCACTCCGGAAGTCGCCAAGGCGCTCGAGGCGAACTATCGCGAAACGCTCCTGCGTAAGGCCGATGAGGCGATCTTCGCGCGCCGCGCCGCGGCCGTCGAGGAGGAGCGGAAGATCAAGGAGAACGAATTGGCCACACAAATCAAGCTGGAGGAGCGAAAGCGCGCCCTTATCGACCTTCAAGGCGAGAACCAGCGTGTGAAGGCCGAGAACAAGGGGCAGGCGATCGAGATCGAGGCGGGTTATCGAGCCAAGGCCCGCGAAATGGAGGTGGCTGTCTTCCGATCGCTAGAGCCTCGCGCCGTGCTCGCCCTGGCGATGGAAGAGATGGGTCGCAACGCGGGCAAGGTCGGCAACCTGACGATCACCAGCGAGATGCTTTCCTCGCTGATCAACGGTCAGTCGGGTTGATCTCGTCCATTGTCGGTCAAAACGGGGACCGCGCGCCGGTCCCCCTTCCGATCGGAGGCCTTCCCATGCCCAGAGACCATGAGAAGATCGTCGTCATCACGCGCAAGACGGCCCTGGAAGAGTTGATCGAGCGGTTTCACACGCGTGACCAGGCCCGGTTTTACGTCGAGCACATGGGAGCGTCGTTCGACGAGTACCAGGCCGCGCACGACGTCTATCGCGCGGCGGTGGAGGTGCTTCGATCCTCGTTGCCGCGCGGTGTGCGTCATCAGTGGGTCGATCGCTCGTTCCTGCCGAATTTTCTTTTCGGCGAGGCCGATTTGATCGTCACGTTGGGACAAGACGGCCTGGTGGTGAACACGGCGAAATACCTGAGCGAGCAGCCGGTCTTGGCTTTGAACCCCGACCCGGCGCGGTTCGACGGCATCTTGCTACCGTTCACGGTGCACCAGGCCCGCGATCTCCTGCCGCAAGCGGTGGGGGACCGCCTACCGATGCGCCGTGTCTCGATGGCCCGCGTCGATTTGAACGACGGGCAAGCGCTGCACGCCGTGAATGATTTCTTCATCGGGCCGAAGTCGCACGGGTCGGCGCGGTATCGCTTGAAGTTCCGCGACGTCGAGGAGGACCAGTCGTCCAGCGGCCTGATCGTCTCAACGGGAGCCGGCTCGACGGGTTGGCTACGTTCGATCCTGACCGGCGCGGCGGGCGTGGCGTATGGCCACGTCGCGACACCGGAAGTCGCACGCATTCGCGACCAGTACCGCTTCGACTGGGAGGCCGAGGAACTGGTCTTCACGGTGCGCGAGCCGTTCATCAGCCGAACGTCGGCGGCCAGTGTGGTCTTCGAACGCATCCGATCGGGTGAGTTCTTGGAGCTGGTCTCGCAGATGCCGCAAAACGGCGTGATTTTCTCCGATGGTGTGGAGGAAGACTATCTGCCGTTCAACTCCGGCTCGATCGCGCGGGTGCGTTTGGCCGAACGGAAGCTGCACTTGCTGGTGGGGTTGGAAGCGCCCTCGAAGCATCATTGGCAATCATGGCGCTGATGTGATACGGCGTCACTTTCTCGATCAGGGTCGTAACAAGGCCGGCGGCGGAGGCGTTTGGTCGCTGAAGACGGGGTCCTGGGTGCCCTCGTAATGGTGGCTACGGAGTTCTGCTTCAACGATGGGTCGAACGCCTTGATAGGTCTTTTGGAGGGTCAAGGGGCCTCTTGTCTCGGCGATCACGCGAAGGACGGCATGTGTGAGAAGGCCCCCACGCAAGCTGCCGATTTCCCACGAGCTTTGGTCTAGGCGACAGGCGGTGAGAATGGCGGCGTCTCGTTGACCGATGCTGCGTGACCGGTCCAGAAAGGCCTCGAGAAGATGGGCCGGCTCAGGTGGCCTCCGTGAATTGCCGTTTAGGGCCTCGAACCGCCGAGTTAGACCATCGCGGGCCCCGTCGATGTGGCCTCCGGTGTGGCAGGCGTCCAAGATGATCATGACTCTGCGACCGTCCAGGGCCTGGATGCACCGGCCGAATTCGTCTTCCGTGAAACTGTCGTCGAGTTTGTCCGTTGCGTCATATGGATTGAGCATATATCGATAAGGTCGAGATGGATCGCCCGTTTCCATGCGCGACCCGTGTCCTCCGAAAAAGACCAATACGGTATCACCCACTTTGGAGGTCTCCGCCAGGGCCCTGAAGGCCCTACGCATGTTCTCCAACGTCACTTGCTCTTCGACGAGCAAGAGGACACCTCCAAAGCCGCACGCCTGCCTGGCGGCGACGGCGATGCGCTTGGCGTCGTTCGCGGCGAAATTGAGGACGTTGAAGTCTGGGGACTTGTAGTGACCGACACCCATGCTGAGGGCCCATCGTTTGCCGGATGTCGGCGCGGGGCGCGCGGGCACCGTGAGGAACTCAACGTTGTGCTCCGCGTACTGACGAGACTGCCGGTCATACTCCTCCGGCTCAAGGGAGCGGGACCGAGAGCGGGCCGCCAGCAGGTCCCCCTGGGCAATCGGACTTCCCAGAGTGATCGCTGAGAGCAAACGACGTGTTTGTTCCTCGGTCATCGGTGTGGGGCCGTCCCGGGACAACTCCTTGGGATGGAGTTCCGGATACGGTCGCTTCGTGACCACGGCCATGAGTGTCTCTTTTCCCAGACCGCGCGACCCGACACGGAGCCGGAACCCCGCTTTCCCAGGCACATCGACGGGGACCTTCGCCGCGATTCGGTTGTCGTCCATGTGGCGGTTCGGGACGAGCAGCGTGTAGGCGCCGCTGGTGTCTTTGTTTGCCAAATAAAGGAAGCCGTCCTCCTCCGAAATCACCCGCACGTTGACGAATTCGCCGACTTCGTAAGCTCGATCCGGTCGATCGACCGCGACCCGGACCAACCAGGGGGCCTTCTCATTTCGGATCGCGGCCGACAGGTCGTCCCGCGGCGGCGGGGAAAGCCGGAACTCTTGAGCTTGAAGGCCCCCCGTCAAGGCCGCCAGGCAGACGACGCCCCACCTCCATCGCAATCGTTGACTCATGGCCGTGCTCCCCTCGATCGCCGATTTTAGTGGGAATAACGAATGCTCACCATGTCGCGCATGACTCCCAGCACACGATGCACCTGGGTGAATTGCGCACCGCGAGGGGGCCCCAATCCGGTCTCGTTTCCTTCGGCCCCTCGGCCTTCGACATGCTCGTCGGCGGGAAGTTGCTCCCGCGCGGGCGCGCACGCCGTGAACCCAACGGAGATGACGCCGCGTTTGCCGGAGGGCGGGTCGCGCAACAACGAACCGGCCCCTTGGCCGTAGGCGGTCACGAGGAAGGAGTCGGAGCGTTGCATCGTGCGGAACCAACCGACAACGTCGAAGCTGGTCCGGGCCGAGATCGGAAAGAAGAAGTACGCGGGACGGCCTTGGGGCGTCTTGACCTCGCAGAACTGAAAGACGTTCAAGCCGTCGATGGAGACCATCACGGCCGCCTCGAAGGGGGCGCCGTTGTGGATGCGTAGCTGGTAAGTCTCGCCACGTTGAATGTCCACGAAGGGGTGTCCTTCGACCAGCGCGGGCGTTCGGGCCGCGAAGGGCCGGCCGGGACCGGGCGCGACGAAGACCTCGACCGCGAATGGGCTTTGAGGCGAGGACCGCACGAGGGTGCCCTGGATGGTAGCGCTTGGGCGCTCGACGGCCTCCACGACTTCGAGGTTCCGTGTGCGCGAGTCGGCGCCGGGACTGAGCTTGACGTTCACTCCCAGGATGCGGGCGATCGAGGGGTTGTCATAGAAGCGGGCCTGAAACGCGCCCTTCGGCTCGTCGTCTCGGTCGAAAAGCTCGGTGGTCAGGCGGACCATCGTCTGCCCGGCATAACGGTCGCTGGGCACGGCGGCGTAACGCCCCCGCAAGGAGAACTCGGCCTTGCGGTCGACAACGACACCACGTTCCTGAAGGGCCCGCGAGAGGCCCAGGGCCAGGCCCGGTCCGTAGTTCGTGTCAATTTGGGCCGGGCCGGCGAAATCACCCACTGCGACGGTCGATTTGCCCGCGGTCGTCAAGGCCGTCTGGACTTGCTTGGCGATCCCGGCGAGCTCGCCCGAAATGGGGTCGTCGGCGACGGCCGTCGCAGTCCCGACGGAAAGGACCAGGACCATGACGACCAGGTCCAACGCGAGAAGACGAGCCATCTTGGAAACCTCATGTGTTTTCATTGGGTCAACGTGCGACATTCAAACGCTGGAGGGCCTTGAGTGCGTCGGGGTAAGACTTCGCCGCCGCGGACCGATACCAGGCGATCGCCGTGGGCATGGATTGCTGGACCCCGCGTCCGTATTCATACATCCATCCGACAAAGTAAAGCCCTCGCGGGTCTTTCTGAGCGGCCGCTTTGCGATACCAGAGCAAGGCTTGGGTATCGTCCTTGGGGACACCGTGACCAAACTCGTACATCAAACCGAGATTACACTGGGCGCTCGCTTGGCCCTTGTCGGCCGCCTTGCGATACCAGGACGCCGCCTGGGCATCGTCCTTGGGCACGCCGCGTCCATTGCGGTAGCACAGGCCCAAATTGTTCTGGGCGGTCGCCTCGCCCTGGTCGGCCGCCTTGCGATACCAAAAGACGGCTTGAGCGTCATCCTTGGGCACGCCTCGCCCCATTTCGTACATCCAGCCGAGTTTCAACTGGCCGTTGGGGTCTCCCTGCTCGGCGGACTTGCGATACCAGTCAACGGCTTGGTGATCGTCCTTGGGCACACCGAGGCCATTCTGGAAGCACCAACCCAGGTTGTTCTGGGCGCTCGCCTGACCCTGCGCGGCCGCCTTGCGGTACCATTTCGCAGCCTCTTCCTCGTCCTTGTCCACCCCACGACCTTTGGCGTACATGCCCCCCAGCTTATTCTGGGCCAAGGCGAGGCCCTTGTCGGCCGCCTCACGGAGGCAGGACACGGCCCTCTTCTCATCCCGGGCGACTCCACGACCAGACGCGTACATCGCGCCGAGATTGGAATTCGCCAGGGCATACCCTTGCTCGGCGGCCTTGCGATACCAGAGGACCGCTTGGTGATCATCCCTCTCAACACCCGACCCGTTGGCATACATGACGCCGAGGTTGTTCTCCGCCTCGGGCGACTTTTGTTCGGCGGCCAGGAGATACAGGCCGACGGCCTCTTTCTCATCTTTGGCGACACCGCGCCCCTTCGCGTACATGTAACCCAGAGCATTCTGGGCAGAGGCGAGCTGCTGTGCCGCCGCCTTGCGATACCAAACAACCGCCTCTCGATCGTCCTTGGCCACACCTCGCCCTTCCCGGAACATCTCGCCGAGGGCCGCTTGGGACATCGCGTCGCCTTGTTCGGCCGCACGGCGATACCAAGCGGCACTTTCCGCCTCATCCTTCACGCTGAACTGGCCATTCGCGTGACAGAATCCCAAGTGGTACTGTGCTCGAACGTCACCGCCCTCGGCCAGTTGCTTGAGCCGGCTGATGATCTGTGGGCCCGTCAAGAGTGTCTCGTATCGACCGCTGAGGACCAGTTCCTCGCCGTCCCTTTGGATCGTGATCTCAATCTCGGCCCCAAGCGAGTGGTTCTTGATCGCCGCAATCGCTTCGGCGGGCGTCACCACATGAAAGCCGTCCACCTTGAGGATGACGTCATTCAGGCGCAGGCCGAGTCGGTCCCCTCCTCCACCAGGAAGCAGGGATCGCACAATCGCCTGGTGTGGCGGTGTCCCCCGCGCGCGGCCTTCTTCGCCCCCGATCGCGCTCAGCACGATCACTAGGCTCTCGGTCCCGCGTGCCGTCCCCCTCCGAAGCACGGGAGAGGCCCCCGCCATTTCGCCCGCGCGGTAAGTCGGCGTTTGACGGACCTGACCGCCGTAGAGCCGTAGCACGTCGTCGGGCACTTTTTCGCGGACGTGCTTGGAAAGGTCGTCCCAGGTCACGTTTTCGTCGCGACCGGCCGCGGCCCCTTTGATCCCCTGCAAGACATGATGGAAAAAGACGCCGTGAGCGTAGCGGTCCGATTCCATCGCCCGCTCCCCGGCCGAGCAACTGAACAAGGCCGCGACCTCGTCGGGCAGTTGCAGGGCGGCCCCGTTGATGCCTCGACTGATGGTTGGGTCGTCGCGGCACGCGTCCACCAAGACCAGCTTCTTGCCGCCGCACGCCTCCAATTCCTGGAAAAGCGCGGACAGCGAGAGCAGCGTGCGGCGGTCGTTCGGGTCTGCGTCGATCGGGCAGAAGTAACTGTCGCGGTCGCCACCAAACTGAAGGCCATGACCCGCCAGAGCGACCAGGATCGAGTCATTCCTTCCGGTCGCTTGCACGACCGTCCTGAGCGCGGCGAGGATGTTGGCCTTCGTTGGGCGCATCGACGCCTGCTTATCGCCTTCATCGTCGGTCAGCAGGTCCGCCTCCAGCCCGGAATGACGGAGCTCCACCGCCAACTCGGTCACATCGTTCACCGCATAACTGAGGGGCTTGAGCCTCGCGTTGCCATATCGATTCACGCCGACGAGCAAGGCGCGAGCGCGTCCCTCATTGGGGCGCTCGCCACCCAAGGCCGGCGCGATGACCAAGCTATGGAGGATGGCCCCCATGACGAACAACGAGCTTGAACGAAACATGATCGTGTCCCGTGTAGGTTCGCGAACGGAAGCGGCGAACCGGGCCATCGAGGGTCGCCGCGAGCGGAGCGGACGACCAAGCGATGTGATTATCCATCTCACTGATCGGAGACGCAACCGCCTTCGGACAACAAAGGGGCGCGGGAGGTGCCGATTTCTTCTCGCTCTATCGCAGGGTCCACCCGGCACCTTGTTGAAGACGTCCAGCAGGTGAGTCACCACCCAGAATGGACGGGAGCGGCCCCGCCTTCGCAAGCAATGGTCGCGCCCGAAAACCGGTCCACCGTGAGGAACGGCCCCCCCGTCTTCGAGGCGACCAAGTGACCCATTCTTGGAGACCCCCCACGGTCTTGCCGGTAGTCGGGCCGGTGCCGACCATTCCGTACGGACCGAGCTCGCGATTTGCCTTACTTTGCACAATTGCTTGACATGCGCACGACCCGACAACGAACGCTCTCGCGAACGAAGCGGCCACCGTGAAAGGTGAAGCGCTCCGCGTCACTTCGCGCGAATCCGGATATTGCGATAGGCCACGGGCCCATGGTCGCCTTGAAGCAAGATGGGGCCTGGTCGATCGGCGCCTTCCAGTCCCGAGCGCGTGCCCCCTTCACCAAAGAAACCGACATACTTGCCTTCTTTCTCCTCCAGCTTCACGCGGAGTTCGGCGGGCTTGCTCGCGTTCTCTTGGTTAAGGCGATCGAAGGCCGCCTTGTCGGTCTCGCCGTAGCGAACGTCGATGTTCTCGTAAACCGTCTCGCCGTTCCATTTGAGGCTAAGACGCTTCTCTTTCATCGTGATGTCGAACGATTGCCATTGCCCGGGGGCCTTGGCCAGGTTGGTTCTTGGCTTGGCTCGTTCGTAAAGGGCGGCGCAATCGTGAAACTCGGGCTTGTTCTTGCCGAAACTGTCGAAGACTTGGACCTCGAAGAGACCGCGATTGTAGACCCCCGAATTGCTCCCCTTGGGGACCGTGAACTCGATGTGAAGTTCGTAATTGTAGAATTGTTCAATCGTCATGATGTCCGAGCCGCGGCCGTCGTCGCCGCAAAGGAGCACGGCGTTGGTCTTGCCCCCGTCGCCGATCGGCAAGAGCCGTGTCGGGTCTGTCGGGTCGAGCTTCACGTCGGAACAGACCCGCCAGACCTTCTTGGCGTCGGCCTTGCGGAAGGTCCAACCCGATAGGTCCTTACCATTGAAGAGGGGCCGCCAACCGTCGTCGGCGAGGGCCACCGATGGGGCGACCAGACTGAATGCCGCGAGCAGGATGTTGCGCATGTCGGGTGCTCCTTCCAAGGGACTTCGCATTCCTTGAGGCTATCCGAGATGGGGACCCAAATCGAGCCGACAAGCCTCAAGTCTCGTCCATTGTCACACGCGGTCGACGCCGCGTATCCTGTTTTCGACCCAACTTCTTCCGTTCCTTCGAATTTGTCTGGGAGTAGGTCATGCGTCCCACCACGCGTCGCGTCTTTCTGGGCACCGCCGGGGCCTTGGCGGTCGCCCCTCGACCTGTTTGGGCCAACGGTCCCGCCGAGAAAGTGCGCCTCGCCGTGATCGGCCTGCGCGGTCGCGGCTCCGACCTTTGCGCCTCGTTCACGCGCGATCCTTCGTCCGAGGTCGTCGCCGTTTGCGACGTGGACGACGACGCGATCGCCAAGGGCGTGAAGGTCGTCGAATCGCGGGGGGGCAAGGCGCCTCGGGGCGAGAAGGACTTCCGCCGTCTGCTCGACGACAAGGGTATCGACGCCGTCGCGATCGCCACGCCCGACCACTGGCACGCCCTGATGACCGTGATGGCCTGCCAGGCCAACAAGGACGTTTACTGCGAGAAGCCCGCCAGTCACAACATCGTTGAAGGCCGACGGATGGTCCAGGCGGCGCGGAAGTACGATCGGGTCGTGCAAGTGGGCACGCAGCGCCGAAGTGCCACGCACGTCGCCGACGCTGTCGAGCACATTCGCCAGGGCGGCATTGGCAAGGTTGGCCAGGCCCGGGCCTGGATCCATCAGAAGCGGTCGATCGACGTGAGCGGCGGACCGACGGCCCCGCCCTCCACGATCGACTACGAACTCTGGCAAGGACCCGCGCTCGATCGGCCGTTCATCAAAAACCGCTTCTATTATAACTGGCACTGGTTCTGGAACTGGGGGACCGGCGAACTCGGCAACAACGGCATTCATGGACTCGACGTCGCCCGTTGGGGCCTTGGCGTGGACGCCCCCTTGCGCGTGACCTCGGCCGGCGGCGCTTACATGTTCCGCGACATCGAGGTCCCCGACACCCAGGTCGTCACGTGGGAGTTTCCAGAGACGTCGCTGGTTTGGGAGCATCGGATGTGGTCGGCGCACGGCTTGGAAGGGAGCAGCTTTGGCGTCGCCTTCTACGGCGACAAGGGGACGCTCCTGATTGGCGACAAGGGCTGGAAGGTGGAAGACGGTCCCGCGGCCGAAGGGAAAGCGACGGATTCTCAAGGGGCCCACATCGCCGATTTCCTCTCCTGCGTGAAGTCGCGCAAGCGACCCAACGCCGACATCGAGACGGGCCACCTAAGCACGAGGCTTTGCCACCTCGGCAATATCGCCCATCGCTTGGGAAGGAAACTCACGTTCGACGCGGCCTCCGAGTCCTTCCCAAGTGATGGCGAGGCCAACGCCCTTCTCGCACGCGAATACAGTCGACGTTTCGAAATGGCGTCACAAGTCTAATCGAGGCGAGCACGAAGGGACCGGCACTTCGGAAGCCCCGAGTGCCGGTCCCCTTCGCTCCCATGATTCAGACGTCTTTGGGTCGCGGCTGATAGGCCAGCCAGAGCGACCGGAAATAGCGCAGGACGCGGTCGGGGTCGGGACTCTCCGGGATTTCCGCGAGGGTGAATCCCTGATAGTCGGCCGCTTGCAACAGGGCGAACAACTCGCGCCAGGGATAGGTCTCGTCGAAGAGGTCACGTAGATGCACCTCGCGTATCCGGGGCGCGACGAGGCGGAAGTTGTCTTTCACCGAGCCGTCGACGACGTCGCTGGGGTTCGAGTTCCAGCAGACGAAGACGTTGGGATGGTCGGCGTGGGCCATGATCTTGGCGATGTTCGGCACGAGGCTCGTCACACTGCCGTGGACCTCGACCCGAATCTCGACGCCGAACCCGAGGGCGTCTTCCCCCACGTCACGAAGCGCCAGGCCGATCTGCCGGAAGGTCGCGTCGGGGTCGGCCCCTTTGGGCACGCCGTTGGGACGCACCTTCACTCCGGGCGAACCGACGTCGTGAGCGAGTCGCACATATTTCTTCGTTTCCTCGACGTTCTTCTTCACCTCGGCCGGGTCGGCCGAATGGTATTCGAATGCGCTACCCAGTCCGGCCAGGGCCACTGGCGAGTCCTCGAAGCGCTTGCGGACTTCGCGGCGTTCGTTGGCGTTGAGCGAGACCTCCACACCATGCTTGTGGGTGGTCCGGAGCTCGACCCCTTCATACTTGAGGGACTCGAGTTTTTTGAGGATTGTGGGGAGGTCCCAGTCCTTGGCGATGTTGTAAGTGACCGTGCCCAGTTGGAACATTGGAGAGGCTCCCAAAGGATGGAGGAAGGCCGTTCAATTCTGGCCGTCTTGACCGACGAGCAAGAGGGCGTTGAAGAGTAGGCGGAAAGTGCCGTGCGTTTGCCCACGATTCTGCGGGGGAAACGCGAACAAAACGATGTGTCCGCGGTCGTGGGGCCAGTCGATCAGGGCCGCTTTACCTTTGATCTTCTCGGGCCCGAGCAGCCAACCGCTTTGGAGGACCTCGCTCGTCCCGTAGGTCACCGCGGCCTCGACCGTTTTCCCTTTTCCCTCGAACGCGAGCGACTTGTCGAAGTACACCGATATCTCATTCGGGACGCCCGTGGTGATGAGCGACTGCCTTTGCGTCGTGGCCGCGAGGACCGAGCCGGGGCAGTAAAACTCCGATGATTTCAGGCCCTTCAGCGCGTTCACAAGCGGCAACTTGAACTCGTCGATCGCGTAGAGACACGACCTGTCCAGGCAGACGAGCACGCCGCCCCTCGCAACGAACTTGCGCAGGGCCTCGGCCCCTTCAAACCCGAGACCGCCCACGTAGGCAGGTTCGGTCTCGTCGGCCGCGAAGCCGGACGTGAGCGACTTCTCACCGATCGACGGAATGAGGACCACATCGAAACGCTCCATGAGGTCGCCTGCGCGCACGTCGGCGTTGTGGAGCGTCGTGTAGGGTATCCCGTGGTGCTCCAAGACGAGGCGCGTCCAGCCTTCGTCCATGCTGGGTTGCCAGGGCTGATAAAGACCGATGCGCCGGGGCTTGAGTCGCACCGGATTGCCGGACTCGAACGATGGGGCCCCACTCAAGCCGATCGCCTCGGTGGACGCACTCGCGAGGGCCTTGTCGAGCGTCGCGCGGGCCTTGTCGTCCGCCTTGATCAAGAGCGACCCGGGCGAGACGGACGTATCGCCAACCTTGCTTTCTTGCCGCGCCAAAAAGACCTCCGCACCCGCCGCGAGGAGCGCGACAAGCACCCGGAAATCGTCGTTCGCCTGGTTCTTGATGACGTAGTGGGTCGCTTCCGCAGCGCCGGTGATCTTTCCCTTGGGTCGGTCAACTTGCGCGACCGGCTCGGGATGAGCATCAAACGGGTCGTTGATGGCGAGCACCTTCACTCCCATTTGCAGGGGGAGCGTCCAGCCGGCGACGTCGTAAGGCGGCTCGGCCGCGCCTCCGGTGGTGAAGCGATCCGGGTACATTTGACGTTCCATCATGTCTTTCAAATGGGGCCGATACGGCTGGGCCGCGGGTAGGACGAAACTGCCTGCCGGGAACTCACGTCCCATCGCCTGAAAGGGGCCCCGGGCCCGCTGGACCTCTATTCCAGCGGCCCGAAGGATGCGCACCATTTCGGCCGCCGTGCCCGGGTCGCGCTGGTCGGCCGGGACGACCCACGCGAAAGGTGGTTCCTCCTTGCCTCGCTTGATCGCCGTGTGGCCAAGGGCTTGGTAGTTGCGCTGCCACGACTCACGGTACTTCGCGGCCAGCGTCAGCAAGGAGCGAGCGCAAATCGTCTGATATTCGACGATGTCTCGTAGTCGCCACCAGCCGCCCGGCCAGGGGTCGGGGAAGTTGACGGCCGGCTTGTGGTCGCTGAAGCCGCGCGTGGCGCCCCCCAGTTCGGACTTCTCCACGAAGATCGGCGAGGCCAAGCGCACGCTGGCCGATTCGGTCAAGACGCCCACCATGTTGTGACGCTGGGGCGTGGTCCGGTTGCCGCCGTTCCACCAGTTGTCGTACATCGCCTTCGTGAGCACACCGCGTTTGCCGCCCGCGGCGAGGTCGGCCGCCATGTGGGCACCGATCAACGAGATCCCCTGGTTCAACCAGGCCTCAAGGTTGGGATTGATCGGGTCGTAAAAAGGAGGGACGAACATCCGGGCCCCCTTGGGGCCCATTTGGTGCACGTCGTACGTCAGAGTTGGATACCACTCGTGATAGAGAAAATGGGTGAGGAGTTGCGTTTCTTTGAGGTTGAGCATGAACCAATCGCGGTTTGTGTCATGACCGGCGTAAACGTGATAGAGCTCGGGCATGCCTCCCCCTTCCCAGGGCTTGCCCAGGGAGCGCTCGTACCAATCGGCCACCTTGTCCACGCCGTCCGGGTTTACCGACGGGACCAAGAGCAAGATCGTGTTGGTCAGGATTTCGCGGGTAGCGCCGTCGTCCTTCGTGGCCAACTCGTGGAGTAGGTCCATCGCCATGTGGGTCGAGGCCGTCTCCGACGAGTGGATCGAGCAAGTGATCAGGACGACGGTCTTGCTGTCGCGAACCGGGTCGGCGCCGCTGGGCGGCGTCCGGCGGGGGTCGGCGAGAAGGGCCTGCAATCCCCTGTAGCGCTCGATCTCCCTCATCGTTTCCGCGGCCGAAACGATCGCGACGAGGAAGGGCCGTCCCTCGGTCGACTTGCCCAACTCGCGAACGACCACACGGTCCGAAGTTTGGTCGACCTTCTGGAAGTAATCGACCACCTGTTTCCAGTGGGCCAAATGGAAATCGGCCCCGGCGCGGAAGCCGAGGTGCTCTTCAGGACTGGGGGCCTTCAGCGCTTGGGCTTGGACCTGGAGTGGGGCCGTCGCGCACAGCCAGACAGCGAGGAAGCGCAGGGGACGAAGGACTTTCATCGAAGGCCCTTGGGGTCATGGTGAGGAGGTCGCGAAAGACCGAGCTTACTCGTGAAGTGCGCGATCGGCCAGGGGCCGTCCGGCCGCTCAGGTCCGCAGCATCCGGAGTCCGTTGCCGATCACCAGGAACTCGCTGATTTCGTGGCCGATGACCGCGATCGGCAACGGAAAAAGGCCCGCGAGCGCCCCGAGGGCCAATCCGGCAATCACGATGGTGGCCATCGTCAAGTTCTGCGTCACGATCAAGCGGTTGCGACGGGCCAGGCGAAGGGCGTAAACGAGCTTCTCCAGGTCGTCGGCCATGAGGGCGACGTCGGCCGTTTCGAGGGCGACATCGGTGCCGGCCGCACCCATCGCGATGCCCACGGTCGCTTCGGCCAGCGCGGGGGCGTCGTTCACGCCGTCGCCGACCATCGCCACGTCGCCGAATTGCTCGCGGAGGGCACGGACGGCCGCGACCTTCCCCTCGGGCGAGAGCGCCGCCATCACGTCGTCCACGCCCACCTCGGCCGCGATGGCCTGGGCGGTGCGCTCATTATCGCCCGTGAGCATCACCACACGTTCGATCCCTTCGCGCCGGATTGCCTCCAGCGCCCTGGCCGCGTTGGGACGCGGTTCGTCGCGGAGCGCGATCAGGCCCCAAAGCGCTTCCTCATCGCCAAGTAGGACGACGGTCTTGCCCGCCGATTGCAGGTCCGAGACGAGGTCTCCGGGCACGTTACGAGAGAGCGTGTCGCGGAAGAAGGCGGGACTCCCCACGTACATACGCCGGCCTTCCACGAGGGCCTCGGCCCCCGACCCGGGGAGGGCCCGGAAGGCACCCATTCGAGCGGTCTTCAGACCTCGGCGAAGGGCCTCGCGAACGATCGCTCGGGCGAGCGGGTGCTCGCTTCGCGACTCGATCCCCGCGGCCAACGTGAGCAAGTCCGCGATGGGTCGATCCGAGGGAATGGTCACGACGTCGGTCACGGCGGGGCGGCCGGCCGTGAGCGTGCCGGTCTTGTCCAGGGCGACGACCTTCACGCGCGAAAGGTCTTCCACATGAACACCCCCCTTGATGAGAACGCCTTGACGGGCACCTGTCCCAAGCGCCGCGACCAGCGCGACCGGCACCGAAATCACCATCGCGCAAGGGGCCGCCGCCACGAGGAAGACAGTCGCGCGGGTGAGCCAGGTCCACCAGTCCTGTCCGGCGAACAGCGGAGGGAGCGTGCCCACCAGAAGGGCCATGCCGATCACGCACGGTGAATAGATCGCGCCGAACCTCTCGATGAAGCGGTGGCTTCGGCCCTTACGCTCTTGGGCCTGTTCGACCATCTGAATGATGCGCGCGAGGGTGTTGTCGGCGAAGGTGCGGATCGCTCGGACCTCCAGCGCGGCGTGACCATTGATCGTGGCGGCGAAGACCCGATCGCCGGGCCCTTTCTCCACGGGCACGCTCTCGCCGGTGACGGGGGCCTGGTTCACCTCGGACCGGCCGGCTTCCACCAGGCCGTCGGTGGCGATCGCTTCGCCAGGGCGAATGATGAAGAGTTCACCGATCGCCAGGTCTTCAACGTCGACTTCCACATCGCGCCCATCGCGACGCACGAGGGCTCGTTTGGGGGCCAGTTTCATCAACGCCTGGATCGCGGAGCGCGTCTTCTTCTCGGTGAAGTGCTGGGCGGCTTCGGAGATCGACGTGAGGAAGACCAACATGCCCCCTTCGTCGGGGTGTCCCAACAAAGTGGCCGCGATGGCCGCGAGGCTCATCAGGAAGTAGGTCCCGACCCGACGTTCGCGAACAAGTTCGTCCACGGCGCGGCGGCCGAAGAAGTAGCCTCCCGAGGCGATCGCCAGCAAGGCCAGCGTGAACGCGACCGGTGAGGGGCCCATCGCCCATTCGGTCGCGTAACCGGCCGCGATCAAGACGCCCGACGCGGCCGACGTGAGGAACTCCGGCGTCCGAAAGAAGGCGCCCCAACCGGCCACGTCGGCGGCCGGCCGCGCCGTCCCAACGTCTCGAATGGTCGGCGCGGCGCTGGTTTCCAAGGACATCGGCAAGGGCCCGCGGAGGTCCGGAATTGGTCATTCGCGGAAAGAGGTCGTACAATGGAGGCGGCCATTTCGAACCGACCGATTCCGTCGCGCCCCATCATCGCCGTTCGGCGGTCCCGACGCGAGACCGTTCCTCACAAGGAGCGACCCATGAACGTCCCCTTGCATCGGGACATCCCCCGCATTCACGGTCCGTTGCCGGGCCCGCGTGCCGCCAAGTGGTTGTCGCGCGACGCGGCCGTCATGTCCCCTTCCTACACGCGGACCTACCCGCTCGTCGTCCGTCGGGCCCGCATGGCGATGGTCGAGGACTTCGACGGCAACCGCTTCCTCGATTTCACCGCGGGCATCGCCGTCACGAATGCTGGACATAGCCACCCTGTCGTCGTCCGCGCGATCCGCCGCCAGGCCGGACGACTCATCCACATGTCTGGGACCGACTTCTATTACACTCCCCAAGTGCGACTCGCCGAGCGCCTCGCGCGGATCGCGCCTGGTGATGGCCCCAAGCGGGTCTTTTTCACGAACAGCGGCGCCGAGGCGATCGAGGCCGCTCTGAAACTCAGCCGCTATCACACGGGCAGGTCGCGTGTGGTCGCCTTTTACAAAGCGTTTCACGGCCGGACCTACGGCGCCCTGGCGCTGAGCGCTTCCAAGCCCGTTCATCGCCGGGGTTTCTCGCCGCTCGTGCCGGAGGTCCAACACGCGCGCTACGGAGACTTGGAGAGCGTCCTCCACTTGATGCACTCGACTTGTCCGCCCGATGAAACGGCGGCGATCTTCGTGGAACCGATCCAGGGAGAAGGGGGCTATGTCGTGCCGCCTCCCGACTTCCTCCCCGGCCTTCGGCGTTTCTGCGACGAACACGGCATCCTGTTGGTCTTGGACGAAATTCAGGCCGGTATGGGACGCACGGGGAAGCTGTTCGCGTGTGAACACTGGGGAGTCACTCCCGACATCATGTGTTTAGCTAAGGGGATCGCCAATGGTTTGCCCTTGGGGGCCATCGTCGCCAAGGCCGACGTGATGGACTGGCCGCCCGGCAGTCATGCCAGCACGTTTGGCGGGAACCCGGTCGCCTGCGCCGCGGCGCTCGCCACGCTCGACCTGGCCGAGCGGCGTTACCTGAGGAACGCGGAAGAACGAGGCCAACAACTCCGCGATGGCCTAACGAGTTTCATGAACAATTATGCGTTCATCAAAGACGTCCGTGGTTTGGGCCTGATGATCGGCATGGAGGTCCACCAGGAGGGCCAGCCCGATCCCGACATTCGCGACCGGATCATTGAGGAGGCGTTCCATCGTGGCCTCTTGCTCTTACCTTGCGGCGCCAGTACGGTGCGGTTCTGCCCGCCGCTTTGCCTGACGGCGGAGCAAGTTGACATCGGCTTGGGGATCGTCGCGCAGGCGCTCACGGCCGCCGCACCCAAGGTCCACGCGTCGATCGGAATTCCACTTGCATCGAGGTCTTGACACCCATGAACGCCACCGAGGGCGCCACACCTACGTTCGCTTGGCAACGATACCCAGGGGCCGAGGCCCTTCTGGAACGGTTCGTGGGCCTCGCCTTCGATGGGAACTCGTTCGCCGCTGACCTTGCGCGCCGAATGCGCGAGGAAACGAGCACGCGCTTCCTGGATTGGGTCGATCATTTCGTCGTGACGGGGAGTCCGGAGCGCGAGGCCGCGCTGCTCGAGGCCGGCTTCACTCGCGATAACTGCGGGTATGACGGCGACACGCCCGTTTTCGTCCACTTGGGCGGCCTGTTTGCCAGAGTGGCGATGGCGCAAGGCTCGGGGCCCGAGGTGCGCGAGGTCGCTATCAAAGTAGAGTCGGTCGCCGATTTCGTGCGGGCCCATGATCTGGGGACCGAACTCATCGGGCCGGCACTCGGCCCCTATCGCCTCACGCGCGTGAAGGGGGCGAATACCAGCTTCGCGGCGGTCGAGCGCCGCGCCTATCGCGGGTTCGACAGTTATCCCGGGGACCTGGCGCGCGAAGGTCGGATGGCCCCGCACGTGCCGCGCGACACCGTGGCCGCGCGCGAACTCTGGCAGACCCGGAAACGCCACTTCCACGACGATGATCAAGGAATGACCTACACCGAAGCGCGAGTCGGCGACGTGATCGACCTGGTCGGACGAGACCTGGCCTGCCACGTCATCTTCGAGGCCGAGCGCGATTACTGGGAATCACGGAACCGGGCGGCCAGTGTGCAAAAGGCCCGCCAAGACCGCCTCGGCCTGGGTTGGGCCAATCACGACCACCATACCTTTCGCTGTTCGCGGCGGCTCTTTCCAAGGATTATCACCGTCTTCGAGCGACTTGGATTCGACCTACGCGAGCACTTCCACGCGGGCCATCATGCCGGTTGGGGCGCGCAGGTGCTCGAACACCCGATCACGGGGATCGTCATCTTCGCCGACCTGGACCTCGCGCCGGAGGAAGCCACCGCGAACTTCTCGCGCACCGCGCTGCCCGACTTGCCTCGACCCAACACGGTTGGTTTGTGGGTGGGTTTGCACGGGGAGTCGATCCTGGAAGCGGGCATGCACCACCTGGAGGCCCAGTTCGATTTCGACGCCCTGCGCGACGACCTTCAAGCCAAGGAGGGGATCGCCACGATGAAACCGTTCTCCGACTTCCCTTTCCTGCGGCAGGCGTTCACGGAAGCGGAGCGTTGGCCGGTGGCGAAGCAGCGAGCCGACCGCCTCCTCGCCGCAGGTTGGATCGACGCTGAGCAACATGCGCGCTTCCTCGCCGAAGGGGCCCTGGGGAGCCACCTGGAGAATTTGCAACGTCGCGAAGGTTACAAGGGGTTCAACCAGCAAGCCGTGAGCGCGATCATCGCGGCAACGGACCCGCGGCTGGACCCAAGGACCACGATCGGGTCGATCGCGTAACGACGGCCCCTCGAAGCGGGGTCGATGTCCCCGACTCCTCTACCCCGGCGGGGCGAAAGCCAATAGCCAGGGGGCCCACGCCCCCTGGCTATTGGTATTCGCCGCTTCGAGGCTTGCGGTGACCAACACGGCAAGCTCCTGCTCCAGGGGCTTGCGCCCCGATTACTTCGGTGTGGAGGGGAGCGGCGGGAGCATGTCGGTCTGGTAGCTGGTTGGCATCGGCGGCAGCGGGATCGCGACGGGTAGCATTTCCGGGACCGAGCCCGTTTGCTTGACCGTCGTGTCTCGGTCGTTGCCGCTCCCCGAGAGGATCGTGGGTTCCCCAGCGGGCCGGGCCGGCGGCGCCAGGTTCGGGGCCGGTCCCAACGGGCCCATCGGCGCGGGCATGTAGGGTCGCGGGCTGAGCGGTTCGTAACCACGCGATGG
>CALLYK010000202.1 GCA_937858365.1 uncultured Isosphaeraceae bacterium
CCCGACGCGGTTTCTTGATGGTCATGGCCCTGGTGGTCTTGATCATCGTCGCGGTCCTCGCGGGCGCCTTCGCGGTCGGCCTGGTGAACGCTCGAAAGCGGGCCGTGATCGCCGCTCGTCACGCGCAGGCCGTTTTGCTCGCCGAATCGGGCGAGGCCCGCGCCCGAGCGAAGCTGGCGCGGTCCTCGGATTACGAAGGGGAGACCTGGAGCGTCGCCGCGAGCGAACTGGGCGGTATCGAGGGCGCGGAAGTGATCATTCGGGTGGAAAAAGTCGAAGCGCGCGCGAGGGCGCGTCGTGTGTTCGTTCGGGCCGAGTTCCCCGTCGGCGCGACGGCGCGGGCCCGTTCAAGTCGACAAGCCGAAGTGGAAACGGGCCCGAGGCCCGAGGGAGTCCAGCCATGACGATGCTCCGCGGGCCCCGAAGGGCCTTCACCCTGATCGAGCTTTTGGTCGTGATCGCGATCATCGGCGTCTTGATCGCGCTGCTGCTGCCGGCCGTGCAGCAAGCGCGCGAAGCGGCCCGTCGGATCCAATGCACCAACAACCTAAGCCAGGTCGCCATCGCGTTTCACTCGTACGAGTCGGCCCACGAGGTCCTGCCTCCCGGGGTCGTGAACGACACGGGCCCGATCGACAACCTCGCCGGGAAGGGCTATCACGTTTCTTGGTCGGTCCAAGTCCTTCCCTATGTGGACCATCGCAACGTCTACAACAACATGAATTTCATGCACGGCGTTTACGACGGTCCGAACGTGTCCGCGCGAGGCATTACCCTGAACGTCTTCATGTGTCCTTCCGATCCGCGTATCGGGCGATGGGGGTCATCATTCCCAGGGAGCGCGACCGCATCGGGACCCGCGTCGAGTTACGCGGGCGTGCATCATGACGTCGAGGCCCCGATCGACGTCGACAACCACGGCCTGCTCTTCCTCAATAGCGCGATCCGATCGGAACGCATCCCCGACGGGTGCGCCCAAACGTTCCTCGTCGCCGAACATGTCGCGGAACCCGACTTCGGCTGGGCCTCGGGCACGCGGGCGACCTTGAGGAACACGGGCAGCCCGCCGAACTACGGTCTCTGGCCGCGCGGAATGACCTTGGGCACCCCGGCGCCCCAACCGACCGAGGTTGACGCCATGTTCGTCGGCGGCTTCTCAAGCCATCATCCCGGCGGCGCCAATCACGCCTTCGCCGATGGTTCCGTGAGGTTCGTCAAGAACACGATTTCCACACGGGTCTATCCTGCACTCGGCCATCGCGCCGACGGCCTCATGCTCAGTGGCGACGAGTATTGATGGTCCTTGAGAAAATCAGGCCCCGCGATCGAGTGGAAACATGGGTCGGCGGATGCGTTGATACGTGAAACGTGCGGGGCTGATCGCGGTGAGTCCGGGCGTGTCCACTTCGATCATCGCGGCGGCGATTGGACCGTAGGCCGCCTTGTGGGCCACCGCCGCCTTCACCACGATGATTCGGCTTTCCTGGACGCGCAGGCCGAGGCTGGTGAGTTGGCCCAGGCTGAACGGCGGCGTCCGGAGCGAGTTGAGCACGAGGGTCACGCCGCCGTCGACGTCCACGACGGCGGTGGGCCCCTGGTCGTTTTCGAATCGGCCGCCGTGCCGCGCCTCGGTCTCGCGCCACTTGCCTTCGTGAAGGGAACGCACTTTGCCTCTGACCTCCAGGGGCGCTCCGTGGCGATCGTCCACCTTGCCGCCGACCATTCCCGTGAATCGCCCGCCGACTCCCGCCTGACGGGCCCTTTCCTGGGCCTCGCGATCATGAAGTGTCACGATGGCACCGGCGGCCCCTTGCTTGAGCAACTCGTGGAGCAAGACGGTGCCGTCGCCGGCCGAGCCGCCGCCGACGTTGTCGCCCAGGTCCACCAGCACGACCGGCCCGTGCTCGGTCTGAAGGGCCCGCGCGACCGCTTCGGCCGCGTCGGGACAGCGCACGTCGAACGACTCGCGGGCCCCCCAGAGGACCTCGGCCATGTGATTGGCGGTCGCGTCCGCCAGTTCTTGGTCTTCATCGGCCACGACGATGACGGCTGGGCCCATGTCGGGCACGTCGGCGTAGGGAAAGCCGCCCATCAGACTGATCGACATCATGCCGGGCCCACGCTCCCGATCGCGGGCCTCTTCCATGAACGCGCGCATCGGCTCGCGACTCGTGTCTTGGGCGAGCAAGTTGAGGATGAGCGGCGGCTTGGCCAGGGCCATCCGCGGCGAGACCTCGCGCCGGACGAGGAGAGTCATCAACGACGCGGCGGCCTCACCGCATGGTTTCTGGTCGATATGAGGGTACGTCTGATATCCGATCAAGGCGTCGGCCATCTCCACCATCAAGGGAGAAACATTGGCGTGATAATCCAGCGTGGCGACGATGGGGAAGTCCGGGCCGAGGGCCGCGCGCAAGCGTCGTAAGACCTCCCCGTCGGCCGATGGGTATTTCTTCGTCACCATCGCGCCGTGAAGCGCCAAGAGCAGACCGTCCACGTGTTGGCTCGCGCAGCGGTCGATGATCCGATCGACGACCTCATTGAGCACGCCGTCGTCCACCGGCCCGGCGGGCGTGGCCCAGGCCATGATGGTGGGCACCACGTCGTAACCAAGGTCGGCGCGCCCGGCGAGGAAGCCGCCAACCTCGTGATGGGCCTGGGACCAAGCCGCGATCAGGGCGTCCCCTTCCGTCCAACTTCCTTCGAGAAAGCGCCGCCGGTCCGTGGGCAACGGGGCGAACGTGTTCGACTCGTGCATGATGCCGCCGACGGCGATCCGCATGACAAGGTCCCCGAGACCAACCCCCGCACTCTTGAGCGACGCGACCGTGATGAGTACCGTAAGTCAACCACTTCCGCAATGATCGGGGGCCCCGCCGATGCTGCTTTTTCCGCTAGTCTCGCTCGCGCTGGTGGTCCCTGGCGAGGACGACGTCCGAAGCGCCATTGATCGTTCGCTTCCGCTCCTGGTCCGGAGTGTCGAAGAGTATCCCAAGCATCGCGATTGTTTCTCGTGCCATCATCAGGCGGCCCCGATGCTGGCCCTGGCCACGGCCCGTTCCCGCGGCCTGAAGGTCCCCGATGAGGCCTTCTCGGCCATCGTCGACGTGACCATGCAAGACCTGAACTCGGCCCTCACGGTCTATCGTGAGATCAAGGGGCAGGGGGGCGGCGCCACGCGCGCCGGTTACGCCTTGTGGGCCCTCGACCTGGGCGGGAAGAAGGCCGACGAGACGACCCAGGCCGTGACCCAGTTCCTCCTCGGTCGCGACGAAGACGCGGGCCCCTGGAAGACGTCGTCGAACCGGCCGCCCTCGGAATTCAGCCCTTTCACCACCACCTATGTCGCGCTCAGGGGCCTCCGGGCCTACGCCTCTCAGGGCGACACGGCCCGCATGGACGCACGACGGCGGAAGGTGAGCGACTGGCTCAAGGCCACACCCGCCAAAGAGACCGAAGAGCGCGTCTTTCGGTTGCTCTCCCTGCACGCGCTTGGCGACGAGAAAGAGGCCCAGGAGGCCGCCCAAGAGTTGTTGCGTCATCAAAAGGAAGACGGCGGCTGGTCGCAGCTCGACGGGGCCGACTCCGCGAGCGATGCCTATGCGACCGGATCGACGCTTTACGCGCTTCACACCGCGGGGGCCTTGCCCTCCTCGAGCGACGCCTATCGTCGCGGCCTGGCCCATCTCGTCCGCACGCAACGCGAAGACGGGTCCTGGTACGTCAAGTCGCGGAGCAAGCCCTTTCAGCCCTATTTCGAGTCGGCCTTCCCACACGGAAAGGACCAGTTCATCGCGATCGCCGCCTCGTCATGGGCGACCACCGCGCTTCTGCTCGCCCTTCCCACCCCTTGAACCTCTTCCTCCGAGACATCCATGCGGACCCAAGCGTGCTTGGTCTTTCTTCTCGCGGCCGCGCCCCTGTCGGCCCAACAAGTCCCGCCCTTTGAGAAGCCCGAGAACGTCGAGGTCCAGCGGGACGTCGTCTATGGTCGCGGTGGGGATCGCGATCTGAAGCTCGACCTCTTCTTGCCCAAGGAACAAGGCCCCGCTCGCCCCGCGATCGTGTTTGTTCATGGTGGCGGTTGGTCGGGTGGGAACCGACTCGCCTTTCAACGTCAAGCCGCGCATCTTGCAGGCAAGGGTTACGTGGGTGCCTGCGTTGAGTATCGACTCTCCGGCGAGGCCAAGTTCCCAGCCGCCTTGGAAGATTGCAAGGCGGCCGTGCGCTGGGTCCGAGCGGAGGCCAAACGTCTGAACGTCGATCCCGACCGGATCGCGGCCGTCGGTGGCTCGGCGGGCGGCCACCTGGTCGCGATGCTGGGCACGACCGACTCGTCAGCGGGACTCGAAGGGAAGGGGGGCCACCCCGATTTCTCCAGCCGCGTTCAGCTCGTGGTCCCGTTCAACGGCGTCTTCGACCTACGTGGCGGTCGCGACGACGCGAGTGGTTCCGTCAGCAAGTTCCTGGGCGCTTCATTCGCCGAGGCACCCGAAACATACCGAAAGGCTTCGCCAATCACATATGTTTCCAAAGACGACCCGCCATTCCTTTTTCTCCACGGGACGGCCGACACGACCGTCGCCATCGAGCAGTCGCGTCGCATGGCCCGAGCGCTCAAAGACGCGGGCGTCGCGGCCGAGGTGATCGAATACGAAGGCGCCACGCACGGGTTCTTCAACCGTCCGCCTCACTACGCACCGACCCTAGCGAAACTCGAGAGCTTCCTCGACGCCCATTTCCGCGAGCGGGCGCCGAAGACCGACGACGTCCGCGCCGCGTTTCGGCAGATGCTTGATCGGCCCCTGGTCCCGTTTGAACGGAAGGTCGAGACGCCCAGCGCGGCGGAAATCGCGCGAGAGGCCCCCTTCGTGCTCTCCAAGGAGTCGATCGTTTCGGAGCGGCTCGCCGATGGGTCCGATGAGCGCGTGCCGCTGATCTTCCTTTCGCCTCAGGCCGACGGCGCCAAGGCGAAGCGGCCGGCCGTGATCATGCTGCACGGCACGGGAGGTACGAAGGAAGGGATGCTCCCTTGGATGCGCGACCTGGCCCAGAGGGGAATCATCGGCATTGCGATCGATGCCCGCCATCACGGCGATCGCGTGGGCGTGAAGGGGGGCGCCGACGCCTACAACGCGGCGATCGCGCGGGCCTGGCGAACCAAGGCGGGCGAGCCCCAGCCACACCCGTTCTACTACGACACCTGCTGGGACCTGTGGCGCACGATCGACTACCTCCGCGATCACCATCCCGAGATCGACCCCGAGCGCATCGGCATGGTCGGCATCAGTATGGGCGGGATTCAGACGTGGCTCGCCGCCTCAGTCGATGAACGTGTCAAAGTGGCCGTGCCGGCGATCGGCGTGCAGAGCTTCCGCTGGAGTTTGGAACACGAGCAATGGCAGGGCCGCGCCAAGACAATCGGGGCGGCCCACAAGGCGGCGGCCGAAGACCTGGGCAAGACCGACGTGGACGCCGAGGTCTGCCGGACGCTCTGGAACAAGATCATTCCCGGCATCCTCGACCAGTTCGATTGTCCCAACATGCTTCGGCTTTTCTCGGGCCGACCCCTGCTTGTCCTCAATGGCGAGAAGGACCCGAATTGTCCGATCGGCGGGGCCGAGGTCGCCTTCGCCGCGGCGCGCGAGGCCTTCGAGAAGGCCGGGGCCTCGGACAAGCTGAAAATCATGGTGGCCGAAGGCGTGGGCCACCAAGTCACGAACGAGCAACGCGCCGCGACCCTGGAGTGGCTCGTTCGTTGGCTGGCCCCTTGATCGGGCCTCAGCCGCCGGCCCGTTCGGCCACGGCCCCTCGCAGAGACCTCACGAACTCGGCCGTCTCCGCGATCGCGTGTCGCGCCTGGGGAAAGATGTTCATACGCCGCATGAAGCCGTGAATCTGACCTTCATACATATAATGCGTCGTGGGGACGTTGGCCGCCATGAGCCGTTCGGCGTACGCGTTCCCCTCGTCGCGGAGGGGGTCGTATTCGGCCGTGATCACGAGCGCCGGTGGGAGCCAGGCGAGGTCCGGCATGCGCAGGGGCGAGGCCATCGGATTGGCCCCTTCCGCCTCGTCGTTGAGGTAATGCCTCCAAAACCAGATCATGTCGTCGCGCGTGAGCAGGTAACCGTCGGCGTTCTCGTGATAGGACGGGGTCTCGAATTGGAAGTCGAGGATGGGGTAAAGCAAGATTTGGGCGTCGATCCGAGGCGCCCTGTGCTCGCGTGCCAGCAGGCAGACGGCCGCCGCGAGGTTCCCGCCGGCGCTGTCGCCGGCCGCGATCACGTGGTTGATGCCCAGTCGCTGCGCGTTTTGCGACATCCCGGCCACGACGAGGTAAGCATCTTCCAGCGCGGCCGGGAACTTATGCTCGGGGGCCAGTCGATATTCGACCGCCACCACGAGGGCCCCGCTCGCGTTCGCGAGGGCCCGGCAGAGGTTGTCGTGGGTGTCGATCGACCCCGTGACCCAACCGCCACCGTGAAAATAGACGATCGCGGGGCGCGGTTTGGGTGTCCCCGGGTCATAGAGCCGCACGGGGATTTGGCGGCCTTCCCGCGTTTGGACCGCGCTGTCTTCGACGTGATGGACGGGATCGGGTTCGCCCAACATGCCCGACGACGCGTTCATCCTCATCCGGGCGCGCTTGGGTGTGAGCTCCTTGAGCGGGGCCGCGTTCTGCGCGGCGGCTTGTTCCAGCAAGTCGCGGGCGATCGGGTCGAGCGGCATGGCTTCGCCTCCAGTCCTGGCCGGGCGGGCCGGGCGCTTCGAGTGTAGGGGGCCGTCTCGGGGCCTTCAATGGCAAGTCAAGGCCGTGCCGCCGCCACGATCGAGACCCGTAGGGAAACGTCGGGCGGGCCGATCACTTCCACGCGGGCCAGCCCCGCGGTCGTCGCCGTGAGGGGTACGGCGTGGAAGGTCGTGCCTGTCGCGACCCAGCGCGCGGGTGGACCATCGGTCGTGATCGTCTCGCCGTGTCGCCCCGTCCCTCCGCGGGCCATGGTCAGGGCCCATTCGCCGAAGAGCCGCGAGAAAGGCTCGCCTGTGGCCGCCTCGACGGCCGCGACGCCACGTTCCTTGGTCGCGAAGAGACGGGCCACCACGTCCGCGCCGCATCGGTCCACGCAGAAGGACAAGAATGAGAGGCCGGCCCCGCGCCTTCCCGGGGCGTGGGAAGGGCCTTCGCTCGCGGGGGCGTCACCGACCAGGGGGGACCGCTCGGGGGCCCGTCGAAAGGCGACGACTCGGTGGGCGTAGTTCGCGTCGGAGAAACCCAATCGGGATTCGACGACGTGGGCGAGGGCCTCGTCGAGCCAGGGTTCCTCGCCGTCGCGCGATCGGTCCGAGCCGAGCGGGGCCAGCTTGCGACCGGCGAGCGTCGCGTGGGCGTATTCGTGGGCGAGGATCGCGTGCGCATCGGGCCCGGGCTTGAGCTGAGGGTCGAGGTAAAGCATGTCGCAATGGTTGCTGAAGGGCCCCGGCATGGCGACGTCGAAATCGGCGGGTCGAACGAAGCCCAGCACGGGGGCCTCGGCGGACGAGACCCCGGCGAGCCTTGAGGACAGGAGCACGACGAAACGGCCATCGCGATCGACGTCGCCGGGCCGACCGATCCAACGGTCGCAGGCGGGCAAGACGACCCCTTCCAAGGTCCGCACGATGTCGTCCGCGAGGGGACGGTGGTCTTCGCCCGCGTCGCTCGAATCGGCGTAGACGTCCACGAAACGACCCGAGGCCAAGGCCGTCGCGGCGACCGTCCGGTAACTCGTCGCGCGGTCCGCATCGGGGCCGGTCAGGACATGAAAGGCCCGCTCGGGCGCTGGGACCTCGCGTTGGTGGTCTGAGTACGAGGCGAGCGTAAGGCCCTCAGACACCGGCCTGGTCGGTCGAACGCCTTCACTGGTGCGTGGCCTCATCGCGACGACACTCGCCGAAGCCCGGGCGCGGACCTCAATCGGCCAGGGGCCTTCCATCTCATTCAAGACCGAGACGACGATCAGCGAGGGAGCGTTCGGGTCGACGGGGACCTCAAGTTCGACGCGCCCCGTTCCGTCGGTTGAGATCACGCCTTTCTCGGCTCCTGGTCCGTGGCGACCGGCCCCGGCGAGTCCCAAGAGGACCAGACCCGCCGCCGCGCCGGCGATCACGAAGCCGATTCGTTCGCGAAATGTTCGTCGGTCGCTTAACAACGAAAGGTCCCCTCTCGGGTGGTCGCCCGCGTGTTTTCCGTCTGAACCAGCATCGGCAAGGTTGGCGCGGGGCCTTGAGCCGTGCGCGACGGTCGGGGCGAACTCAACGAAATGGGGGATTTTTCTCAAGTTGACGCGCGGGGACGCACCTTGCGCGCCAGGTCCCGCCCATTCGCCCCTTGATTCGGGACGCGACGGCGATCATGCTGTATATGTCCCTGGTTGGGGATGTCGTCGGCGAGTGGCCCGGTGCTCGGGACCCGCCAGGGATCGACTCCTCCCGGAGCCTGGAGATCGCCCGATGTCGCAGACCCGTGCTCACCTCCGTCTGGAGACGATCGACGACGTGACCGTCGTCAGCTTCGTCGACTCCAAGATCGTCACCGACGAAGCCATCCAAGAAGTCGGAGAACAACTGTATAGCCTCGTGGAAGACGAGGGGCATACCCGCTTGCTCCTCAACTTCAGCAATGTCCAGTATCTTTCCAGTGCCGCCTTGGGCAAACTGATTAACCTGAAGAAAAAAGTCGGGGCGGTGAAGGGGGTGCTCAAGCTCTGCTGCATCCATCCCGACCTCTTGGAAGTGTTCAAGATCACGCGACTCGACCAGGTCTTCGAGATTTATCGCGAAGAGCAAGAAGCCTTGGACCGCTTCTGAACGGAAGCGGGGCGCCTTGCGGTTGACGTCAGGCCCTGAGACGTGCGCCTCGGGGCCAAGGCAAGGGTGTTTCCCGGAGGGACCGGCATGACCGACGGCACACTGCCCTTGACCGTCGCGGACCTGGAAAAGGCGTCGGTCGTTCGCTTCACGGTCGATACGCTGCTCGAGGAGGACGAGGTCTTCGGCCTCGGTCACGGCCTGCTGGAACTCGCCGACCTGGCCGGTGCCAAGCCCTTGGTGATCAACCTGGACTCACTCGAGTTCTATCGATCGATGTTCCTGGCGACCCTCTTGCGGGTCCTCGATCGCCGCCAAACGAACGGCGGACGCCTCCTGATCGTCCAGTCCCCCGACAGCTTCTCTCATCAAACCTTTGAGGTTACGGGCGTTGTCCGGAAGTTCGAGATCCATCACGACGAGGCCGCCGCGCTGGCCAGCCTCTAAGAGGCACCTTGGCGCCTGGTCCGGTCCCACGCCCGATGCCTGAATCCGCCGACACCCCCATGATGCGTCAGTATCGCGAGCTCAAGGCCCGCGACCCTGACGCCCTGCTTCTTTTCCGCATGGGGGACTTCTACGAGATGTTCGGCGAAGACGCCGAACGCGCTTCCGCCTTGCTCGGACTGGCCCTCACCAGCCGCGACAAGGGTTCGGACGACCCCATGCCGATGGCCGGCTTCCCTCATCCGGCCCTGGAGTCGTATCTGGCCAAGATCGTCCAGGCGGGGCTGCGCGCGGCCGTCTGTGAACAGGTGGAAGACCCCAGGACCGTAAAGGGGCGACCCGTCGATCGCCAGATCGTCCGCGTGGTCACGCCCGGCACACTCACCGACGACGCCCTACTCGACGCACGCACCGCCAATTACCTCGCCGCCGTCGTCGAACAACGCGGCAAACTGGGCCTCTCCTGGGTCGAGCTGTCCACCGGCGAGTTCCAACTCTGCGAGGTCGCCCGACGTGAGCTGCTCGACGAACTCGCCCGACTGCGCCCCGCCGAGGTCCTCCTTTCGGAAACAGCGCTCGACGCCCCGTGGGTCCGCTCAGTCCGAGAGGCGGTCCCCGCCGCGATCACGCTCAGGCCCTCGTGGGACTTCGTCGCCGATCAGGCCCGCGATCGGGCCCTCAGCCACTTCGGCACGACCACGCTCGCCGGCTTCGGCGTCGCCGACGACGCGATCGAAGTGACCGCGGCGGGGGCCCTCCTGGCCTACCTGCACGAGACCCAGCGCGGGGCCGTGAAGCACCTCACACGCTTGAACGCGTACCGCAAGGGCCGCGTGATGGCCCTCGACGAGATGACTCGCCGCGGCCTGGAACTGACCCGCACATTGCGCGAAGGGAAGCGCGAGGGCTCGCTCTTGCAAGCGATCGACCGCACGGTCACGCCGATGGGAGCGCGCCGGCTTTCCGACTGGCTCACCTCGCCCCTCACCGACCTCGATGAATTGCACAGACGCCACGCGGCCGTCGCCGAGCTGCTCGCGGAAGGCGGACTTCGTCAGGAAGTGCGCGACCTGCTGGGGCAAGCGGCCGACGTCGAGCGTCTGGCCGCGCGCGTCGGCACCGGACGGGCCACGCCGCGCGACCTTGTCGCGCTCGCGCGCACGCTCGCCCTGATGCCCCGTCTGAAGGCCCTTCTCACGGCGCGTTCGGCCCCCTTGCTCGGCGACATCGAGGCCGCGATGGACCTTTGCGGCGAAGTGCGCAAGGCGATCGACGAAGCGCTCGTGCCCGACCCGCCTCTCGCCGTCAAGGAAGGGGGCCTCATCCGCGACGGCTACCACCCTTTGCTCGACGAGTTCCGCGAGATCGCCCACGGCGGACGCTCCTGGATCGACAAGTATGAGACCGAGCAAAGGCGCCGGACGGGCATCAGCGGGTTGAAGGTCGGCTTCAACAAGGTCTTCGGCTTCTACATCGAGATCACGCGCGCCCAGGAGTTCGGCAAGACACTCCCCGCCGACTTTATCCGCAAACAGACTGTGAAGAACGCCGAACGCTACATCACGGCCGAGCTACGTGAATACGAGGACAAGGTCCGCAATGCCGAGGAGAAGGCCAACGCACTCGAATACGAGTTGTTCACGACGCTTCGCGACCGGGTCTCGGCCGAGGCCCCGCGCCTCGTGCAGGCCGGTGGCGTGCTGGCCCAGCTCGACACCCTCGCGGCCCTCGCCGACCTGGCCGCGCGTCAGGGACACGTCCGGCCGGAGATGGTGACCGGGCCCACTCTTGAAATCGAGTTGGGCCGGCATCCGGTGCTCGATGCCCTCATGCCGCAGGGGGAGTTCGTCCCCAACGACACGCACCTTCGAGACGATCAAGCCCGCGTGCTGGTCATCACGGGCCCCAACATGGCGGGTAAGAGCACGTACATCCGCCAGGTGGCCCTTATCGCGGTGTTGGCCCAAATGGGCGCCTTCGTGCCGGCCAGGAAGGCCCGCATCGGCGTGGTCGATCGCCTCTTCGCCCGAGTGGGCGCGACCGACGAACTCGGTCGCGGCATGAGCACGTTCATGGTCGAGATGACCGAGACGGCCAACATCCTCAACAACGCGACCGCCGCGAGTCTGGTCATCCTCGACGAGATCGGCCGAGGCACCAGCACGTTCGACGGCCTTTCCCTGGCCTGGGCGATCACCGAGCACCTCCACGACACGATCGGCTGCCGGACCCTCTTCGCGACCCACTATCACGAGCTTGTGGACCTCGAGAAAACGAAGCGTCAGCTTCGGAACGCCAACGTGGCCGTGCGTGAGGAAGGGGGCGAGATCGTCTTCCTCCACCGGATCGTGCCCGGCGGTGCCGACCAGAGTTACGGCATTCACGTCGCGCGCTTGGCGGCCGTGCCGGAGGCCGTCTTGGGGCGCGCCCGCGCGATCCTCGCCTTTTTGGAGAAGCAGCACGCGGGCGACGCCCCAACGACCGTGACAATGCGCAAGGCGAAGAGCGGCCGGGGCCTGCAAGGAAGCCTCTTCGCGGCCCTTCCCGACCCGCTCTTGACGGAGTTGCGCGGCATCGACCCCAATCGCATCGGGCCCGACGAGGCGCTCGACCTCATCCGTCGCTTGCGACAACTCGCCGAATGAACGATCGAACCCGCCTGGGCTCGCGAGACGCGAAGGTTATGACCATTCGGTTCGACGACCGGACCGACCATCCGATGACGATGACGTGAAAGACCCCCGACGGGACCGCCCCGGGCTCAAGGTAGGCGCCGCGCCTCGAGCTTGCGCACGTCGGCCTCGTCGAGTCGATAGACGAAGATCGACCCGCCGATGACGTGGTCGGGCCTTCTCGTTTGGAAGTAGGAGAAGGCGTTGCGCTCGGCGCGGAAGGGGGCCAGGCAGCGGGCCTCTTCGCTGGGCGCGTGGGCCCGATCGTAAACGCGCCAATCGAGACCGCGCGCCAGAGAGGCGCTGACGGCGTAAAGGCCCGGTCGGAGGCGCTCGCCGGGCCGACCTTCCTTCTGACTGGGCGACGGGTACATCGTGCCGGGCCGAGCCGGCGGCAGATACCAGTTCATGGGCCGGCCGCGCGCGGCGAAGACGTCCGGATGGATTTGCCCGAAGTAGGCCAGACCGACCTGTTCCCCCGACGCGTTTTCGCTCAGCCAGGCGTGCAAGCCGAGGAGGTCCTGGCCCCAATCGAGGTTCGAGTCGATCAGGTGTTCGGCCCCGCGCGCCGTGCCTCCCGAGGCCCAGTTGAAGTAGGCCAGGTAGTGCGGGTGCGCCGCCAAACTCGCGGCGACCGTGCCTGTCAGGGCCAGGCCGATCATCAGCCCCGAGACGATGCGCCGCCAAACCGCCGAGATACCGAGACACCAAGGGGCCAACTTCCCCGCGCCGACGAAGAAATACGGGAAGACCGGCAGGACGTAACGCAAGCCGATGTTGATGTTCGTCGCCAAACTGATCACCCCGAGCGTGACGGCCGGCACGAGGTACACGGCGGCCTCGTGAAACCAGTCGGCGCGCGATCGCTTGCGGACGACGAGCAAGGCGAGGGAAGCGAGCACCAAAAGCCAAGTCCCTTCCGGCACCTTGTAGAGCAAGCAAAACAAATAATAATACGACCAGCTTTCGGATGCAAGCTTGCCGTTGAGGTAAACGGGATAGCCGGCGAGTCGCCGGCCGCGTGGGTCGTCCAGGGGCGTCAGGGCGAGGTTGGGGTCGAGGAAGCGGGCCCAAACGCCGTCGGCTTCGAGCTTCTGCTCGTCGAAGCCGCTCACGTAAAAAGCGGGCAGCGGCACGGGCAGGCCCGCCAGGGGGCCGTCGGCGAATCGATTCACGCGGGCGTTGCGAATGAGTGTGTAAAGCGGGGTGGCGTTGAGGTCGGGGTTCAGGGCAGGGTCGGCGGGGCGTTCCCGCCAAACCGCGAGCGGGGACGAAAGGAACGGGAACGAGCCGAGCGGCTTGCCGACTTCCTCAAAACCATAACCCACGTTGATCGTGAAGACGGCGAGGACGGCCATCACGAGTCCTTGAAGGCCCATCCGTGCCAGGCCCTTTCCACGGGAGGGCTCGCGCAAGAGCACGACCCGCATCAGGGCCATCAGGGGCCAAAGGCCGAAGAGCAGCAACATGCTGAACTTGGTGAGTTGGGCCAGGCCAAGCATCAAGCCCGCGATCAAGACCGCGCGCCAGGTGGGCCGGCGCAGGTACGACCAGAAACAGAAGGTGGCCAGACAGCCGAGGCTGGTCGCGGCCACGTCGGTCGTGATGAGTCGCGTGTGGGCCAGAACGTTGGGGCAGAACGACCAAAGGGTCAGGCTCAGCAAACCGCCGAGGTCTCCATAGAGGCGTCGCGACCAAAAGAAGACGGCCAGGCCGCCGATGAGGCCAAACGTGGGCATGAGCAAGCGGGCGCGCGTGAAAAGCTCGAAATAGCGAGCGGCGTTGTCTTGCTGAAAGATGTGCGCGAGACCCGCCTTGTTGGGTTCGCGATCCAGCCAATAGGGCCGCGCCTCGGGCCAAGCATACATCCGGTCGGTCTTCGGCCCACTCCAAACCACGGGCGCCGCCGCGAGCAGCTTCACCAAAGGGGGATTATGGGGATAAAATTTGAACGTGTGTTTCTGCCAATAGCTGACACCGGCCGGCAAGTGGACGACCTCGTCGATGGTGGGCGACTCGCGAACGAGACTCATGACCGCGAGGGCCCAGGGGACGAGCAGCAAGAAGACCGCAGCCAAGACGAGGATCGCCTTGGGCGGAGCGGGCGGGGTCCCGCCTTCGTCGGTGCCGCGTTCGCCGGCCCGTTTCACGGCGACCCCAGGAAAAGTCGAAGAGGGGGCGGAATGATCGACAACGACTCTTGGTATGTCGATTCAAGTGGCGCGCTCACATAATGGCCGGGTCGCAAGAAGAGGGGCATGTCGGGCAAGTCGTCCCCCACCGCGACGGGCACGACGTAGGCGACCTCGGGCGGCCCGGCGTCGTACGCGGCGAGCGTGAGGGGTTTGTCCGGGACCCAGTCGTCTTCATCGCCCCCGACTTCCTCCCAAATCAGCGGGTGTAGGCCGCGTGGTTCGCGCTTCGTCGGGGGGAGAAGGTCGATGACCATGACGTTCACGCCCGCTCGGACCAAGTTGGACGCCTTTTGGACAAAGTCGCGGACCTCTTTCAAGCTCGCCTTGTTTCCTGGTGAGACGATCTCGATCACGGAGACGACTTGCCCATGACGGTGGCGCACGACGACCCGGTTGGCCTTGCGAGCGTAGGTCGCCTCTTCGGACCTTTGGACGACATGCGCGCGGGGAGGGGCGTCGGCGACCGCGACGGCGCCTTGCGACGTCGTTGGTCCGTCCTCGTCGGTCGCCAGGGCGATTCGCAAGGCGGGAACATCGGGTATCGGCGCCGGCACCTTCTGTTCCGGGAGGGCCCAGTACTCCGGAGGGAGCATCCCATTGTTCAGGGCTTGGCAGAGCTCCACGGTCCAGACCTGATGAAAGGCGTGGAACAAGCCCGCGTCCACCTTTTTCCAGTCATGAACGGGCATAGGTGTACCTCGGCTCGCCGTCGCGGTCACTTCGTCGCCACCAACCCCGAGATGTCTCGGAAGGACCCTTTCAGATCGCGGTAGAGCCGGCCGTAGATCGAGTAGGCGCGATCGTAGAAGGCCCGCGCCGTCTCATCCACGGCGACTCGGTCGACGACCTTGATCGTCGCGTCGCACGCTTCGGGGACGCTGGAGAAGGCCCCCGTGCCCACCTGGGCCAGGAGGGCCACGCCGAACGCGGGCCCTTCGCTCGCGTTGATCGTGCAGATGTCTTGTCCATAAATGTCCGCCTGGATTTGCCGCCACAAGGCGTTGCGCGCCCCGCCGCCGGAGAGTCGGATTTCCCCGATGGTCACGCCCATCGCGCGGATGAGTTCCAGGCTGTCACGCATCGCGAAGGTGGCCCCTTCCAGAACGCTCCGGATCATGTGCGCTCGGCCGTGACGCACCGTCAGGCCAATCCAGGCCCCTTTGGCGTCGGGGTCGAAGTGGGGCGTGCGTTCGCCGGTCAGATAGGGGAGAAAGAAGAGGCCCTCGGCCCCAGGACCAACCACGGCCGCCTCGTCGGTCAGGAGTTCATACGGGTCCACGCCGCGTTCCCGCGCGTAAGCGACTTCCGCCTTGCCCAGCTCGTTGCGGAACCACTGGAGGCTGCCCCCGGCCGAGAGCACGACGCCCATCACGTGCCAGGCGCCAGGCACCGCATGACAACCACGCTGAAGGCGGCCGAGCGGGTCGAAGCCGACGTCTTCCGCGTGGGCGAAGACGACGCCCGAGGTCCCCATCGTGGCCGAGACGGCGCCGGCCCGGACGATGCCGTTGCCCACGGCGCCTGCCGGTTGGTCGCCGCCGCCCCCCACGATCGGAGTGCCCCGCACCAGTCCGGTCGCTTGCGAACCGATATCGCTCACGTTCGCCGAGACCTCGGGACTTTCATAGCAAGAGGGCAGAAGGTCCGGGTCCAAGTCCAGCTTGCCCAGCAACTCATGGCTCCAGCGCCGATTGGCGACGTCGAGCATCAAGGTCCCGGAGGCGTCGCTCACCTCGGTCGCGAACGTGCCGGAGAGCCTGTAGCGCACATAGTCTTTGGGCAAGAGCACCTGGCGCACCCGGTCCCAGTTCTGGGCCTCGTGACGGCGCACCCAAAGGAGTTTCGGGGCGGTGAAGCCCGTCAGGGCGGGATTGCCCACCATCCGGACGAGTGCTTCGCGTCCGCCGGCCCGGTCCTCGATCTCGGCGCATTCGGCGGCCGTTCGTTGGTCGTTCCAGAGCAAGGCGGGCCGGACCACTTCGCCGTTGCGGTCAAGGAAGACGGAACCATGCATTTGCCCGCTCAGGCCAACGCCTTGAACGTCGCCCGGTTTGAGGTTCGCATTGGCCAGGCAGTCGCGGATCGTCGCGACGGTGGCCTTCCACCAGGACTCGGGGGATTGCTCCGACCAGCCCGGATGGGGGTGCTCGCACGGATACTCGGCCGAGGCCGCGGCGAGAACGCGCCCCGTTTCGTCGATCGCCAGGGTCTTGGTCCCCGACGTGCCGACGTCGATGCCCAGGGTGATGCCCATGTGTGGGTCCTCCATGTCGTCGGCCGGGCGGCCAAGGAGGCGACGCCCCCGGCACCATTGACGACTTTCAGTTTACCACGACGGCGAGACGTCGGCCCGACCCCGGGCCCGGCGTCTCAGCCGGGTTTCTTGGGTTTGAAGTTCTTGGCCAGGGCGCGGTCGAGTTGGTCAGGCGCCTCCAGTCCCAATTGGAAGGCGGCGCTGTTCAAGGCCGCGGCCGAATCGAAGTTCGTCTGCTGAGACGACTGGGCGTCCCATAGGATGAAGCGTTCCTGGCTCTTGAAGTCGAGGTAACTGATCGCCAGGCTGTTGTTCACGTACTGCCAGACCGCCACGACCGGGCGCGTCGCCGACGTCGCACCGATAAACGAGGGGATCAAAAGTTCGATTTGCTTGTGGTTCCGCATCCCCTGGATCGCCAAAGTACCCGCCGAGCGCCCGCGGACCGACGCGACCACCACCAGGCGATAGGGCCCGATCGGCACGCTACGTCCTCCCGCTTGGCGATTCTGAAGGGCCTGAACGGCCTCGCGGTGCAGCTCGCGGAGCTCGCCGTGGGTCAAGCGGATCGGGTCGGGGCCCGTCAAGCGGACGAGTTCCTTCAGGTCCTGGCCATCGAGGTCGATGTCTTCGAAGCTCTTGGCGCTGATCGTGATGGTGCCGGATACCCGCGGGTTGACCCCGGGGGCCTCTTCGCCGGCCGCCACGACGTCGCCCGGCAAGACGGGGTCCTCGTCGAACTGTTCGAGCTCCACCTCGAGCTCGACGATGTCGCGCTGGGGGACCTTCTTCTGAATGGCCCGATCGAGGCGGACGCCTGGGTCCGGCAGGCCCACGTTCCTGCTAACGGCGTCCCAGAAGACCTCGCCGCCTGATCGGAGCCGGCGCTGCCAGCGGGCCCGCTCGATCAGCGGATACACGACCTCAGGCCACAATTCGACGCTCGCCGGGTCCTCGGCGGCGCGGGTGGTCGCATAGCGAAGGACGACGTCTCGGAAGGTCGGGTCGGCCCGCCAGACTTCGGTCACACGGTTCCAGCGTGCCACCAGTTCATCATCAACCTCGGTGCGCGGGGGCGATACGCGCCTCAGGTCGGTGAGGACCTGCGGCATTAGGCCCGGATTGAGCACGCCGTTGGCGTCGGTCATCGCGGCTTGGGCGTACGGACTCGACTCCAACAGTTTCTGGCGGGCCTGGCGGAAGACCTTCCTTTTCGTCGGCGTGGACCGGGCCTGAAGGTACTTCGTGATGAGCATCGGGCTCAGCATCGGCCGGACGTCGAACTTGCTTTCGAGGAGCAGGGCCGCGTCGGCGATCGCCTGGTCACTTGGGCCGGAGTGGACGATCGAAGTCATCCCCAACAGAAGGCGGGCACGGTCGGCGTTGAGGGGGTCGAGGGGCCTTCTCAGCAAGAACCCTTTGCGACGCGAACCCCCGAGGAGGTAGGCCAAATAGTGGCCGCAGAGATAACGGTCGTCCAGTCCCAAGGTCACAGGCTCGGCCACGACGCTCTCGTAGAGTCGTTTCGCCAGTCCCCGATCTTGGGCGGAGCGCGCCGCCCTTTTGGTGGAAGGGGCCGCCGGCTGGGCGATCGAGGCCATGGACGCGGCTGCCGGTGAAGGCCCCACGGCCATGCTCACCGGCCCGGCCGGCATCGTCCCGCCGATCGCGGCGACCGAGATCGTGGGTGAACCACCGATCGCGTAGTTCCCAGCCGCCAGCAACTCGCGGACCTTGCTCGCGACGAGCGCGCCGCTGGAAGGCCGCGACTCCGGCGCCTTGGACAGCAAGGCAAGGATCAACGCCTCGAACTCGTGGGAGATGTCCGAATTTCGGGCGCGGGGCGGTTCCGGCTCGGTGTGGACGTGCTGACTCATCACGGCCATCGGTATCCCCTGAAAGGGGGTCGAGCCCGTGGCGCATTCGTAGAGCATCACGCCGAGCGCGTAAAGGTCGGTGCGGTGGTCCAGTCTCTTGCCGCGAGCCTGCTCGGGGCTCATGTATTGCGGCGTGCCTTTGGTTGAGCCCGTCTCGGTGGCCTCCTCGGCGAGTTGCGAAAGGCCGAAGTCGGAGAGCTTCGCCTGGTCGCCGCTCGTGAGCAAGACGTTGGCCGGCTTCACGTCGCGATGGATGATCCCTTGGCGGTGCGCGTAATCGAGGGCGTCGGCCACCTGCGCCAGGATCGCCAGGCGCTCCCCCAAGGTCACGCGCTTCCAGCGCTTGAAGAGGCTCGGTCCATCGACCTTCTCCATGACGAGGAAGTACATGCCTTCGGAGACGCCGAAGTCATAGAGTCGGACGATGTTCTCATGAAGCAAGCGCGCCAGGATTTGGGCCTCGACCCGGATCTTCCGGCCGACCTCCTCGCCGGCGAGTTCCTTCAAGACCTTGATCGCGACGACGCGATTGAGAAGCTGGTCGGTGGCCTCGTAAACGGCCCCCATCCCTCCTCGACCAAGCTCCCTTTCGATCAGGAATCGTTGATTGAACGTCGTGCCGATCACTCTGCGTCCCCCGACCGCCCCCTCGCGGCGACTCAGGACCGATCTTACGAGGGCGGCGCAATCGAAGCAACTTACCGGGACCTATTTCCCCCGAAGACCAGGGACTTGCGGTCCTCGTCCCCGTCCGTCACGATCACGGGACAAGGTCCCTTGTTGATAAGTCTTGGAGGTCTCGGTATGGGAGACGCTGAAGGGCCGCGCGTTTTGGTGGTGCCGGCCGCCGAGCTGGACCGCTTGGGCCGCTTTCAAGGCTATTCCGCGGAAGTCGAGCGCTACCTGGGCGCGCTGCTCGTCCCCGAGTTGGCCCATTTTCGACCGCGCGGCCTGGTCGAGGAGGACCCCAGCCTCAAGCAGATCATCCCCTACGTGGTCTTCCGGACGGCCAACGCCGTCTTCTGCTACACACGCGGCAAGGCCAGCGGCGAGGCCCGCTTGCGCAGGCTCCGCTCCATGGGTGTGGGCGGCCATGTGGAGGAGGTGGACGCCGACGGCCGGGCGACGCTCGAAGCTTACGAAATGGCCCTCCGCCGGGAGCTGGACGAGGAGGTCGAAGTGCATAGTCCCGGCCGACTCCACCGCGTCGGGCTCATCAACGACGACAGCAATGCCGTGGGCCAGGTCCACCTGGGCGTCGTCCACCTTTATGAGTTGGAAGGCCCCTTCATGGGTCCGCGCGAGGACGCGCTCGTCGATGCCGGGTTCGTCCCGCTGACCGACCTGCGCGCACTCAGGGACCAGTTCGAGACGTGGTCCCAAATCTGTATGGACGCGCTCTTTTTAGGGACGTTGTGACGACGGACGCGGGGCAGTCGGAGGGGTCGGCCCTTGTTCCCAGGCCCAGATCGTGCCGGGTTTGTGGCGGTCGAGCCATTTGACGATCTCGGGGAAGACCTCGTCGGGGGCGTGCCGGCTCCACACGAGGTCGCAATGCCCGTAGTCGTCCACGTGCCCCTGCTTCTTGCCGAAGTGCAGCATCGTCTTGTCGGTGGCGCCGAGTTTGGCGAAGGTGGCCTCCATCGACGGGTTGTCTACCATGATGTCGCCGTCGCCCGCGATGAAGAGTGTCGGCGTGGTGATCCGGTCGAGATGACTCGCGTAGTCGATCGCGCCGTCGGCCGAGAGCAGGCGTCCCTTGCGCAGCCACGGGTCCATCTGCTTGAGGGCGGCCCCGCTGAGGTCTTCCAAGGTGTAACCGTAAAAGCGCGAGACCGTCCGCTCATCGACGTTCTCGGCCGAGTAGTAGAACTTGTCGATCTTGGCCAGGCCGGCGGGCCGATAGTGCCGCATGGGGCGGGCGAACCGACTCGTGCTCATCAGGTGCGAAAGCAAACGCAAACCGAAGTTCGCCTGGATCATGTCGGTTTGCGGCGTGACGACCAGGTCGGTCGAACACCCCATGCCCACGAAGGTGGCGATCCGGTCAGGACGGCCCGTCATTTCCAGATGCGCGAACATGAGCATCCCACCCAAACTGTGGCCCACCCAGTTCACGCGCTTCTTGCCCGTGGTCGCCTCGACATAATCGAGGATCGCGGGGACGTCGGCGAATGCCTGGTCGTCCATGTTCCAGGCCCCGGCGCCGATCTCCGGGAGCAGCGTGTTTCGCAAGAGGTCGTTGGCGGCGCCGACGTTGCCGACCCGGCGACTGGCCCCCGAGCCGCGCAAGTCGGGGATGAAGACCTCGTAACCATCGTCGGCCAGGAGTTGGGCGAGGTTGCGGTCGGTGATCGTCCAGAAGGTGCCGTTGAGACCCAGGCCATGACACAGGACGACTGGGTCTTTCGCGGGATCGGGAAAGAGTGGTCGGACCCGGCGCATTCCCAGCTTCCAGCCGTCCTGCGTGAAGGCGAAGCCGTCGTCGCAGGGGCGAAGGTCGGGGGAGTCGGCCTGAAGGCGACAGGTGGCGCAACCGAGCAAATTCGGCGCAAAGGCGAGTCCCAGCGCCAGGAGCCAGCGGAAGCGTGTCGGTCGTCGTGCGATCACGCGCTGGTCCCTTTCCGCGCTCGATCCGGGCCCTCGGACCCGACATGGGTTAGCGAATGCCCGGCGTGCCGGACGGGTCGGCGAGACCGCGCGGCTGATAGCCTGTCCTCACTTCTTCCAAACCGGGGATTCCCGGAGGGGGCGGCGAGTCGAACGGATTGGGGGGCAACACGTTGTTGCGCAGACCGGAGGAGCCGGGGGCGCCGCCGGGGAAGCCCATGCCGGCCATCGCCGGCGGAGCACTGCCGAAGCCGACCTCGCCGCCTGGCGGGCCGTTGGGCGGGATCGGGCCGCGCGAGGCGACCTTCCGCCCCGGCGGCACTTCCGGGACGGACTTGCACCCGAGCAAGAGAAGACCCAAACACAAGGGGCCGACGGCCGCCCAAGTGGGCCAAGAGAGTCGTTCCATCGACATGTAACTCCCTCGTCCTGAGGGGACGCGATCGCGCGGAGGGGCGATTGGACGCGCGATCGTATCCGGTTCCCAACTCCGGTCAACCCGGAATCCAGGGCGAAGTCCATGAGAACAGGTGATGGGGATTGGAAGGCCCTACTCCTCTTCCCAACGGAAACGGAGGGCCGCCAGGGTCCCAAAGAGGGCCGCGAAACCCACCAAGGCGGCGGCCTTCGGCGCGAGCGCGAGCAGGTTCGAGCCCCGCCAGGTCGCTCCTTCCAGGCCGTCCACTGCCCAGCGTGTGGGGATTGCCAGCGTGGCCGTTTGGAGCCATTCCGGGAACAAGAACATGGGCAGCCAGGCCCCCCCCAGAAGGACCATCAACAAGACCGCCAACACCGAGACCCCCCGAGCCGCTTGAGGCGTCTTACCGATCGCCGCGATGAGCAGGCCGAAGGTCGCGGCGGCCAGTGAGTAGCCGATCGCCACGAGCCCGAAGCCGAGCCAACTTCCCAGCAACTTCACTCCGAAGAAGGTCGCCCCGAATAGGTACAAGACCCCAATGATCGCTACTGCGATGATCGCTTGACTGGCCGCCTTCGAGCCCAGCAAGACCCAGCGACTCAGCGGCGCCGCGCGGACCCTGCGCCAGAGCCCTTTCTGGCGTTCGGTCAAGAGACCAATCCCCGACTCGATCGCCGCGAAGAGGATGAACTGCACGGCCATCCCGGCGAACGAATGCGCGGCCATCACCGAGCGGTCGA
Organism: uncultured Isosphaeraceae bacterium; assembly: GCA_937858365.1. GTDB lineage: Bacteria > Planctomycetota > Planctomycetia > Isosphaerales > Isosphaeraceae > CALLYK01. Next base: position 22,064 of record CALLYK010000202.1, read on the forward strand.
GTTGTTGACCAGCCTTCACCACCTCCGACTTGACCTCGAAGGGCGTGCCGAACGAGAAGTCGGTCGTGGCCATGGCACCCACGGCGCCCGTCTCGCGCTGGACCTTCTTGACCTCGTCGAACATCGACCGCAGGGCCTCGCGCAACGCATCCGGCATTCCGGGGTTGCTGTCGAGGTTCGCCATCGCGTCGTCGATCGCCGCCTGACCTCCCGGGCCGCCGAAGGCGTCGCGACTGATCGCCTTCATCGCGTGCTTCATTAGGAGGCCATGGACCATCGCGGCCTCGGCGGCGCGCGTCGGGTCGGTCAGAAAGGTCAATTCCGCCTTCTGGGAAGGGTTGAACATTCCCTTGGCGGCGCGATCACCGAAGCCTTTCGGAATGACCACCGCGACCCCAACCTGACCTTGGCGGACGCTCTCACGCGCGGCCGCTTCGTCCAGGGCCTCACGTAAGGAAACACCTTCGTCCTCGCGCATGCCGGCGACGATTTCCTTGGCGATCGGCCCGCAGTCTTGGTCCAGGACGAGGATCGAAACCTTCGAGCCCTCGCCCCCACCGCCGCCGAGCGACGCGAAGATCGAGGCCAAGGCCAATGGTGCGACGAACGACAAGATCAAGGCCCGTCGGTCACTGCGGAAGACGCGCAGGTCCTTGCGCACTAGGGCCAGAAACGATCGCGTGCATGAGGACATGATCAAGGGTCTCGCAAGTCGCGACCGGTGAGCGAAAGGAAGACGGACTCCAAGTCGGGGCGCTCGGTCCGTACGTGATGAAACGCGAGACCCCGCGCGGACAACCAACCCAAGACAATGGGCATGGCCGAGGTCAGGTCATCGACTCCCAAGTTGAGGACGTGTCCTTCCAGGCGAGGTCCACGCGCGGGGGTCTCGGCCTGAAGGGCGTCGAGCCAACCATCGGCCGCGGACTCGACGAGTTCCACTTCGACCCGATTGGTGGCCGGCAGCAGTTTGTAAAGGCCCCGCAAGGTGTCGAAGGCGACCACGCGCCCTCGGTCGATGACAACGACTCGATCACAGAGGCGTTCCGCCTCCTCCATGTAATGGGTCGTGTAGATGAGGGACTTGCCACGCGCCTTCAAGGCCTCCAGGTCCTCGAAGATCGCGTTCCGGCTCTGGGGGTCCACGCCGACGGTCGGCTCATCCAAAACCAGGGTTTGCGGGTCGTGCAGCAGGGCGGCGGCCAAGTTCAAGCGGCGCTTCATGCCGCCGCTGAACGTCTTGACGCGGTCCCTCGCCCGATCGGTCAAGCCGACCAGCTCGAGCGCCTCGGCCGAGGTCCGATCCAGCTCGACCCGATCCAGACCGTAGAGGGACCCGAAGAAGTGCAGGTTTTCGCGAGCGGTCAACTCGTCGTAAAGGGCGACCTCTTGGGGGACCAAACCGATTCGACGCTTGACCGGATCGTCATCCCCCTTCAACGAGGCCCCATCGACGCGGACCGTGCCCTCATCGGGTTGGAGTAGTCCGCAGATCATGGCGACCGTGGTCGTCTTGCCCGCCCCGTTGGGCCCGAGCAAGCCGACCGTCTCGCCGTCGCCGACTTGAAAGGAAACGCCGTCCACCGCCTGGATCGCGCCGAAGCGCTTTCTCAGGCCCGATACATCGAGCATGGTCTGTCAGGTCCTTCGAGCCGTTGTCCATGACGAAGGAGCATTCGGCGAAGGCCCAAGGACATTGGGGACTTCCCCACTTTCCAAGGTCGGCGCGAAAGGCCGATGGGCCCGCTCGCCTCGGCCATCGCGAAGACGAGCGGGCTTCCTGAAGTGGCGTCAGAAGGCGTCGGAACTAATCACCTCGTTACCTGCTTTGGTCGCGAGCGATTGAAGGACCCCGTACCGCGTGCCCGGGGCGAGGACCTGGATCCCGTTGGAGCTGCTCACGCCGACGGGCCAGCCGTTCGAACCCAGCGGCCACGATTGGATCGTGTCCTTGAGGAAGCGGACCGAGCCGTCCACGAAGGCGACATTGGCCCCGCCCGGATGCATGCTGGAGCAGGCCTCGGCCCACGAGTCGGTGTATTCGACGTAGGTGAGTTTCGTCCTCTTGAACGGATTGATGGGGAACATCGTGTCAAAAAGGGTGTCGCTGGAGACGGCGTCGGCCCACCAGCAGTACCAGTCGCGGTCGCCCGGGTCGAAGATCGCGTTGGCACGCTCGCCGAAGATGATCGTGTTGCTGGTGCCGTCGGTCACTTGACTCAACATGGTCGCTTTGTTGAACGTGAACATTCCATTCATCGCGTTGATCAGAGTCACGACGTTGGTGGCGTTGGGGTTCGACCCAGCCCCGTAGTTGATCGGCTCGGGTAGGTAAGTGCCCACGCAGGAGGCGTAACTCGTGAACTTGTACCGGAAGTTCGGCGAATTCAAGTAGGCCCCGATACTCGCTTCGCGGTTGATGCGCGCGTCGCTGGGGCACCAGAGCGTGCTCACTCCTGTGCGGAACACGGTCTGGTTTTCGTTGGCGTAGATCGTCCGGCCGAAGTTCGTGGCGTTGAAGAGCTGTTGTTGCTCGAACTGGCTGAGCATGGACACGAAGACGCTTTGCGACTCCGTCCAGTAGCCGAGCAGGCCGTCGTACATGAACGGGCTGCCGATTGGGAAAGTGCCGTTCGCGCTCTCGTAGTTGGCCGCCGCGAGCGCGATTTGCTTGAGGTTGTTCGTGCACTGAATGCGGCGGGCGGCCTCGCGGGCTTGCTGGACCGCCGGCAAGAGGAGCGCGATGAGCACGCCAATGATCGCGATGACGACGAGCAATTCGATCAGTGTGAAGCCCGACCGGATTCGAGAAGAACGTGACCGCATGATAGGTCCCTCCGAAAGGGAAGCGGTGAAAGGAAGAGAAAGAACACGACAGACACCTGGATGGGAGAGGGTGGCGGACGTCCGCCCAATCGTGGTCGTGATGACCACGCGGGCCGGAACTCACTTCTTCGACTGGAGCTTCTTGAGGTCGTCCTTGGTCATTTCCAAACGCTTCAAACGCCGACTCTTGGCGTCCGAGGCAGGCGCGATCGACTCCGACTCCGAACCTGAGCACCCCGCGACCGAGATTGCCAAGACCGCCGCGAGCGGGACCATGAGGAATCGACGGCGTTCCACAGAAACGCGGCTCGAGTGCACCATCGAGATCTGACTCCTGCTGGGTTGGCCGGTCACATCGCGGACACGGACCGGAGGTCACCAAGGGTAGAGAGCGGGCCCGAAGGGGCAGGACCAGCGTCAAACATGCGGAAGATCACGGCCGCGGGCATTTTTTGCGGACGCCCCACGTCGAGGATGCCACGCGTGCCATGGAGACCTCCCATCCGCGACGACGCGGGAGTGGGCGGGCGCTTGGTCTACCACGGGCACCTTCAGAAAAAAGCTACGAGAGAAGCGACCCGAACACAAGAAAAAAACGAGACGATGGCGGCATACTCCGGCGCAAGACGAGCGAGGCGGCCGGCGCATCTTCGGATCAGGATGCGTCGCCGCCTCACCCTCGAAATCAAGACCCGGATGGTCTCACATGGAGTCGCCGCTGGTGACTTCATTACCGTTGCGGGAACCGAGGGCCTGATAAACGCCGACGCGACCCGGCGGGGACAAGACCCAGAGGCTGTTCACCTGGGTCACGCCCACGGGCAGAGCGTTGGATTGGAGTTGCCAGGTGTCGATGGTGTCCTTGAGGAAGCGGACCGAGCCGTCGCAGAGGGCGAAGTTGGACCCGCCCGGGTGCAGGCTGGACGCTCCGTTCACGAAGGCGCCGGCTTGGTCCCCACCGTTGAGGTTCCGCAGCTTCTTTTGCGGGTTCACGGGATACCATTCCGTGAAGGTCGTGTCACCGTAGTTCCCCGAGACCCACCAGTTCCAGTCGTAGAAGGAGCCGGGGCTGTAGTCGGACTTACTGAGGAGGCTATGGGCGATTTCGCCGAAGGCGATGGTGTTGCTGGTGCCGTCGGTGATGGTGGCGAGCGTGATGACCGGGCCGGAGATCGAGACCGTGGAACCGCAGTAATTGCTCAGGTACGGCGCCGGCGCGCCGCAACCCACGATGACGCCGTTCTGCTGCTGCAATCGGGAGGAATTGCAGTTCCCAAAAACGTCCCCGGTCCAGTAGCCCATGCTACCGCGATAGCTCGTGTATCGCATGTAAATGGGGTTCGTGTTCTGAATGATGCCGCCGTAACGGTAGTTCACGTTGACTTGGGAATCGCTGGGGCACCAGATCGTCGAGATCCCGGTGCCGATGAGGGTGATTTGCTCATCACAGTACATCCCCAGGCTGGAGTTCCAGGAGTTGAATGCGGCGGCCTGCTCGACGAAGGGCAGGAGCATCACCAAGACGCTCGCGTGGTCGTAGTAGCTGCCTTTGGGGTAGCGCTGGATCGTGAACGCGAACGGATAGGCACCGGTGGAACTCTCGTAATTCGCCAGGCCAAGCCCCAGTTGCTTCAGGTTGTTGGTGCATTGGATGCGTCGGGCGGCCTCGCGGGCCTGTTGCACGGCGGGCAGCAACAGGGCGATCAGCACTCCGATGATGGCGATGACCACCAGGAGCTCGATCAGGGTGAAACCTCGTCGGGGACGTTCAGACGTTCGACTGGTCATGATTCACCTCGGGATGAAAAGACTGAATGAATGCGAACACGGAGAGGAATTTCGCTGAAGACCCGTGACGGTCGGACGTGAGGTCAGGGTTGGGGCTTTTCCTGTTCCTGGAACTTCTCTCGGGCCTCGGCGGCGACTTGCTTGACGCCTTTCATTCCTTTCTTCGTGGAGGCGTTCTCCGATCCCGGCGCCCCCGGTCCCTTGGAGCGGACATCTTGAGGGATGGAGATGGAACCTTCGGGCGGGTTGTCGCCCGAACAGCCGATGGTGGCTAGCCCCAATGGGGCGATCAAGGCCGCCACGACCAACGCAACATAAGACCTGCCGAAAAGTCGATGCATGTCCAATGGACTCCCGGGCCCGTGGAGAAGATCGCCAAAGAGGACCTGAAAACCGTCGCCGTCGAGCGGGCCTCGTCGATGGAAACAGGTTCGAACCGAAGGGCCGCACCGGTTGCGCACCTGGCGCGTCCAGGAGATGGCCCATCTGACCGTTGGTGTTCGAGAACGTGGGGTCCGAAGAGCGCTGGGGACGATCACCAGCCAATCAAGACCAAGACGCAAGTCCCAAATCACTCATGATTCTGAGATATATGGGCGTTTTTCGTCATTGACCCTTGTGTCGTCTTAGGAGAGGTGGCCGACACAAGGTCTTTTGTGGTCGTGGATGTGTTCTTCTCTCGAGGACGGCTTTCCGAACCAAAGGACATCTTTCATAGTTATCCTTGGCGCAAGCCGATGTCAATGAGCCTCTCAAGGCCGCATCGCGATTTCTCCGCCCGCTCGCCGCCTTGGCCTACTCGCCGGGAGTGGGACCGGCCGACTCGTAAAGGGCCTCGCAGACCTTTCCCATCAGGCGGTTCGCCGCCGCGGCCGACTCGCTCACGTTTTCGGCCTTGGTGGAAAGGGCCAGGTCGTTCAGGAAGGCCGCGAAGATGAGTTTCTTACCTCCGGCGGTCTCCATGTAGCCTGCCAGCGC
>CALLYK010000203.1 GCA_937858365.1 uncultured Isosphaeraceae bacterium
CCTACTCGACGCCGTCAACGCTTACCTCCCCAGCCCGCTCGACCACGAACTCTTCGCGAAGGACAACAACAACGGCATGGCCGAGGTCCCTCTCGCCGCCGACCCGTCCGAGCCGCTCGTGGCGATGGCCTTCAAGCTGGTCGAGGAACAGTACGGCCAGCTCACCTACACGCGCATCTACCAGGGCACTCTGAGAAAAGGTGAGTTCTACTACAACACCCGAATGCGCAAGAAGCAGCGGGTCAGCCGAATCCTCCGCGTTCACGCCGACGAGAAGGAAGACATCGACTCGGCCGGCGCCGGCGACATCGTCGCGGTCATGGGGATCGAGTGCGCCACAGGCGACACCTACTGCGCCGAAGGTCACAATTACTCGCTCGAGAGCATCTACGCCCCCGAACCCGTCATCGACCTGGCGATCAGCCCGACCAAGCGGGCCGATTACGACAAGCTCTCGAAGGCCCTCAATCGGTTCATGCGTGAGGACCCGACCTTCCGCGTCCACGTCGATCAGGAGACGAGCGAGACGATCATCTCGGGCATGGGCGAGTTGCACCTCGAGATTTACGTCGAGCGGATCAAGCGCGAGTACAAAGTCGAGTGCCAGATCGGCATGCCCAAGGTTTCGTATCGGGAGGCCCCGACGAAGGTCACTCCGTACAACTACAAGCACAGGAAGCAGACGGGCGGGTCCGGTCAATACGCCCACGTCGTCGGCTCGATGGGGCCGCTCCCCGAAGACAGCCCCGAACCGTTCGTCTTCGAGAACAAGGTCACGGGCGGCCGAATCCCCAGCGAATACATCCCGTCCGTCGAGAAGGGATACCGCGACTCGCTCCACAAGGGCCCGCTCGCCGGTTACGAGGTCATCAACGTCAAGATGGTCCTGGAAGACGGCTCCTACCACGACGTGGACTCGTCCGACATGGCCTTCCAGATCTGCGCTCGCGACTGCTTCCGCCAGACCTTCCTCAAGACCGACCCGGTCCTCCTCGAACCGATCATGAAGGTCGAGGTCGAAGTGCCGACCGAGTTCCAGGGGCCCGTGACCGGCAGCATCTCCTCCAAGCGCGGCGTGATCCTGGGGACGGAAAGCCGTGAGGGCTTCGCGGTCATCACCTCGGAGGTCCCCCTCTCGGAGATGTTCGGCTACTCGAACGACCTGCGCAGCATGACCCAGGGCAAGGGCTCCTTCAGCATGGAGTTCCTCAAATATCAGCGCCTACCCGTGCGCATCCAGGAAGACGTCGTCAAGAAGGCCAAGGCCGAGGCCCTCGCGGCCAAGGCCTGATGATCGGCCGGCCGGCATTGGAACGCGATCGCCGAAACGCCGGCCGGGTCCCTCGCGAGTGGGACCTTGGCCCGTTGGTCTTCGCGACCGATCGACCTGGTCGGCTCGGGGACCGATAGGGCCGTTCACCATGACCGAGACGAACGACGTTCCTCCATCGACCGACCAGCCCCTCTACGACTGCCTCATCATCAGCGACCTGCATCTGGGGAGCGCCGTCTGCCAGGCGAAACTCCTCGAAGAGTTCCTGGAGTGGGCCGTGACCCACGCACGTGAACTCATCATCAATGGCGACATCTTCGACGACTTGAACTTCAAGCGCCTCACCAAGCGGCATTTCGCCTGCCTACGGGTGATCCGCCGGAATACGGACCGCGCCGACTTCAAGCTCGTTTGGGTCCGCGGCAACCACGACGGCCCAGCCGACATCGTGGGCCACATCGTCGGTGTCGCCGTCCTCGACGAATACGTCTTCGAGAGCGGTCCGTTCCGTCTCCTCGTCCTACATGGCGACCAGTTCGACCATATCGTGACCCAGTATTGGCTCCTCACCGAAGTCGCCTGCCGGCTTTTCTACTTCATCCAACGTTGGGCGCCGCATCGAACGTCACGCTGGGTCCGTCGGGTCTCCAAGCGGTTCCAGCGCAACAGCGAACTCGTCCAAGCAGGCGCCGTGGAGTACGCCCGGGCCCGGGGCTTCCAGGCCGTCACGTGCGGGCATACCCACCTGTCCATGATGGCTCAGGACGGTGAGGTGCTCTACGTAAACAGCGGGACCTGGACAGACTTTCCCCCCTGCCCGTTCGTGTCGGTACGCGACGGCGTGGTCCGACTAGAGTCGTGGCCGCTTCCCGGTGTGGTCGCGGAGACCAAGCCGGAGGAAGACGTCTCCCACTTGGAACCATCGCGGGCTGTTTGAGTCTCAGCGTCGTGCCGCCTGTTTCCCAGGAGCGACCCAGGCGTTGCCGACGCAAGGGCCCCTGAGTATGCTTTGAAGAGACTTGAACGAAGGAAATGGGAGTGGCCTCGTCCCGGAGGTGCCGATGGACGAACCGAAGGTTGATGGGTCCGACACGCCTGCGCCCGAGGTCTCGGGACCGCCCGCGGTCATCCCCACGCCCGTCGTCGTCGTGCGCTACCGGCGTTCTTGGTCGGCGACACTCCTGCCGCCCATGCTCATCGTGCTCGTCGCCCTCGCCCTCTTTCGGGTCCGCCTGAACGAGCGCGACTGGGTCGGCCCCTGGGGTTCGCAGGGACCGACTCAAGGGGGCACCGATGGGGCGGAGGCCCATCCCAAAGGTCCCAGCCCGTTCGTCGAGCCGGGTCCGCTCGTCGCGCATGAAGGCGATGGGAACGGGCCCATTCCCCTCGCGCCCGCCGACGAGGAACAGAGGACGGGACTTGGCCCGGCGCTCGCCGCGGCCATCGCGCCGGTCCCCGCTCCGTCCCCGCGCGATGTCTCCGTTCCGGTCGGGTTCGTCCCCCCGGGAGAGAACACGATCAAGGTCTCCCCGTTCGACCTGACCGAAAACAGCGACGAGACAGGGAACGCGAACGGCGACGCGATGGCGGAAGACGCGGAAATCGCCAACGAAGCGCGCCGGGTCCGCGAACACCGCGAGGAGCTTGAAGCGCTCAAGGTCCCCCTTCTTAGGGAGGACAAGGCCCAGGCCGAGGCGCATCGCCTTGACGAATACTACCAGGCGGTCCAGAAGATCCGAGAAGATCGCGCTCCGTTCCTTCAGGAACTGACGCAACTCATTCAAAGGCAAGGGAACGAGGCGGGCCCCGCGATCGTAGACCTGTGCGGACGGTATGGACGAGTCGCCGTTCCTCACGCGGCGGTCGCCCGTGCTCGGAAGTACCTGGACAGTCGCACCGGGGCGAGGTTGGACGCGCAAGCGAAAGTGGGCTACCTTCGGAGCGCCGGTTGGCCGGAGCCCATGATCCTGGAAGAACTTGTCAAGATCGACGCCAAGAGCATCGGCTCCCGACGGGGCCCCAAGAACCGGGCCGCGGCCCTGGTCGTGGCGGGGCGTCACTTGCTGTCCGTGCCCTTGTCCGTGAAGGGTCAGCCCGCGGCCGCCAACGCGGCCCCGACGCCCGACCCCAAACGCCCCTTGCAGTGAGTGACCCGATCGGGCGTGATTTCCAGACACTTTTCCCATCGAATCTCGGCGGAACCGGCGCGACGCTCGATCCGTCCCACGTCCAGGAGTGCCCGCGATGTCCTGCCGTTCGTTCCTCTTGGCCGCCGTCGTTTTCCTCGGTTTCTCGCAAGCGGTCAGCCGGGCCGACGACCCGCGCCCGGCCGACGCGGAGGTCGGACGTCAGCTCCTCGCCGAGGGAGACGCCCTGGCCGACCAAGGGAAGACCACCGAGGCGGTCCTAAAATACAAAGAGGCCATCGAGCAACTATTGCCTGGGATGCGTCGATTGCCCTTCAAGTCGGTGGTGAAGCAAGACGTCACCGCCAAGAAGGATATGCCCGAATACCTCCGCAAACAATTCGAGGCGGAGACCGCTCCGGGCGAGTTCCGCGCGGGCGAACTGGGTATGAAGGCGCTGGGCTTCTTCCCCAAGGCGTTCGATTACAAATCGACGATGGTCGCTGTGCTCACCGAGGAAGTCGCCGCTTTTTACGATCCGAAGACCAAGACGATGCACTTGATCCAGGAAGGGGCCGTCGAGGACGCCGCGCAGGCCGACGAGCCGGCGAAACCTCGGGGCGACCTTCTCGATCGCTTGCGAGGAAAAAAAGGCGGCTTCGACAAAGAGGAGAACAAGTCCGTTATCGCCCACGAGTTGACCCACGCCCTGGCCGACCAACACTTCGACCTGGACAAGTCGCTCAACGGCATCAAAGGGGACGACGACCGCCAACTCGCCATGCAGGCCCTGGCGGAAGGCGAGGCCATGCTCACCATGCTGGCCGCTCAGGGCGAAGACTGGGACGGCTCTCAGACCGCCCGGCTCCCCTCCCGACAGCTCGAGTTCGTCTTCAACCTGATGATGCCCATGCTCCCGGCCGCGAGCAGCAAGGCCCTACGCGACGCCCCTCCCATCATCTCCGAGAGCCTCTTGTTCCCATACATCCGCGGCGTCGTCTTTTGCGCGAGACAGACGAACGCGGGGGGCTGGAAGGCCCTCGATTCGGTCTATCGCGAACCACCGCTCTCCACCGAGCAAGTGCTCCACCCCGAGAAGTACCGAGAACGGCCCGACCCGCCCACGGCGATCGACCTGGGCTCCTTGCCTGTTGACGCCCGTTGGAAGGAACTTACGCGGAACGTCGTTGGTGAGATGCAGCTAGCCGTCCTGCTTAAGAAGTTCGACGGCAAGCGAGCGGCAGCCGGATGGGATGGGGACCAGTTCGTCGTTTATGAAGGCCCGCAAGAGGCCCTGGGCCTGGTCTGGTTCTCAACCTGGGACACGGAGGAAGACGCCGCCGAGTTCGCGCTGAACTACGCGAAGTTCCAAACCAGTAAGCTCGAGGAAGGGGCCGAGCCACCGGACGGCCCGATCGACGACCTCAGGCGCGAGGCGTCGGGCCGGACCTTCCTCGTCCAGAGGCGCGGCATGGACGTCGCCGTCGTCGAGGGGTTTGACGATTCCCAGACCAACGCCCTCGCGACGGCCGCCTGGAAGGCCGTCAAGACGGAGAAGAAAGTCGCGGTGCCGAGCAAAGAAGAATAACGGGCGAACCCGGACCAAGGACGACGGAAGGCCCCTCGAGATGTGCATCTTGGACCCGGCCCGACTGCCAGTATGCGGACCCACGATGGCCCCTTCGTTTTCGGCGGACGCTGGAAAATCCGGGCAATAGCTGGGAGACGACCCGTCACGTCGGCGTGTTTTCGTGGCGGTGCTTCCTACGGCGGGACGTCCGACTCGGACCACACCCCGCCAATAATCCCCCACTCAATCCGAATGAATTCGTGTGGCGAGGCGCCCTACTCTTGAGTAGGGCTTGCTCGAAACATGGGAGTGCCGGACATGAATCCGTCGCCAACGGAGGCGTTCGCCGAGCGCCTCGATCGAGTCGAACGAGAGAACCGCTACCTTCGCTGGGTGGGCGCCATTCTCATGCTGGCGCTGGCCTCGCTCAGCATCTGGAGACCCCTTGGCCCTGGGGCGACGCAGTCCCGCCGGTTCGACCTGCGCGACAACCAAGGTCGCGTCCGGGCGACGCTTGGGTTCACGCGCGGCGGCTCACCCACGCTTGAGTTCTTCAACCAAGAAGGGGAACGTCAGATTTCCATGGTCGCCGAGGAACATGATGCGAACTTGGCCCTCCACCAACACGGTCAAACGCGAGTCATACTCTCGGCCCACGACGATGGCGCCACGGCCTTGAACATGTTCGGCAACAATGGGGAAGCGCCGTCGGCCTTTTACACTTGGCCCGAAGGGACCTCCGGTCTTTTCCTAAACGGGCGTGAGGCCCCCCTGCACCTTACGTCCCACGCAGACCGACCCGGCCGCTTGGCCGTGCTCGACGCCGGCTTCCAAGAGAAGGCCGCGCTCTGGTTCACCGGCGAAGGGGAAATCGACTGGCGCAAGGCCATTACCGCCACGGTGGCCGCGAAGGGCGAACTTTCGCCCAACAAGATGACCGACCCCACGGTCTCAGGGCTCTGAGACGACCCATGGATCGAGGGGCCCGCTTGGGCCCCACCGTGGAATGGTCTCTCCCCCGCCTTGATCACGCCCCGCTCCATGTCGCGTGCTTGACGGCCCCGACCACGCCCGCGACACTGGGGACCACCCGTTCTCCCAACCGGTCGTTCCCAGCACTCGCGAGGCCGCCGTTCGATGACCCTGACCGCGATGCCCGTCCTCTTGGTCGTGCTCCTGGTGCTCGCCTGCGCGTTTGGTTTCTACAGTCGCTTTCTGGCCCGTCGCGTGGCCGAGCTCGACCCCAATCGAGTCACTCCCGCGCACGAGTTCTTTGACGGGCAGAACTTCGACCCGACCAATCGCTGGGTCCTTTTCGGCCACCACTTCGCGGCGATTTCCGGCGCAGGTCCCTTGATTGGGCCCGTCCTGGCGATCCAGTTTGGTTACGCGCCGGGACTGATCTGGCTCCTCGCGGGGGTTTGCCTGGCCGGGGCCGTTCAAGACATGATGGTGCTCTTCGTCTCGGTCCGACGCGGCGGGCAGAGCCTGGCGAGCATCGCGCGGGCGGAATTGGGCCCCGTCGCGGGCGGGGCGACGGCCGTGGCGATCCTCTATGTGATCGTCGTGGCCCTGGCGGGCCTTGGGATCGTCGTGGTTAAGGCCCTCGGCGGCGAGCAGGTGAAGATGGAGGCGGGCACGTGCGTCGTCTGCCCGATCGGCCTGGCCCCCGCGATGTCCGAATCTGGGGCCGACATGGTGTACAGCATCCCCGAGAAATCGACCTACCGCTACGGCGACGCCCCCGGGCAGGCGATGCTCTTTCACGAGTCGTACAAGCTGGCGGTCCCCAAAGGGACCGCGCCTGGCCTGGCGGAGACGACCGAATCGGTCGAGTTGACCTTGCCCAAGGGGGCCCGACGCTTGGTCCCCGGGAGTTCCTGGGGCACCTTCACGATCTTCTGCACGATCCCGATCGCCTTGTTCATCGGCCTCTACATGTACCGAATCCGCAAGGGCAAGGTGCTGGAGGCTTCACTGATCGGCGCGGCCCTCGTTTTGGCGGCGACCGTGTTGGGGGCGAAGATACCCGGTTCCGTCCTTGAGCCCTTCTTCGCGCTCTCACGCGAACAGACGATCTGGGCCTTGGCGATTTACGGGTTCGTCGCGGCCGTCCTTCCCGTTTGGTTGTTGCTCTGCCCGCGCGACTATCTTTCCAGCTTCCTGAAAATCGGCACGATCGGGCTGCTTGTCTTTGGCGTGTGTCTGGCCAACCCGGTCTTGCGGGCGCCTGCCTTGAACCAGCACTTCGTTTCGGGAGGCGGCCCCAACATGCCGGGGCCGATCTTCCCCTACCTCTTCATATGCATCATGTGCGGGGCCATTTCGGGGTTCCACTCGCTCGTCTCCTCGGGCACGACCCCCAAGATGGTGAGCAACGAGCGCGACGTCCGCATGATCGGTTACGGTGCGATGCTCATCGAAGGGCTCGTGGGCATCGTGGCCCTGATCTCGGCCGCGGCGCTGCCCAACGCGATGTACTACGACATCAACATCGACCTGGCGAAACGCCCTTCCTTCGAGAAGCAGCTTGGGGCGATGAGTCTGGAACATGGCGAGGAAGACGCCGGGGAACTCGCCAAGATGGAAAAGGAAGTGGGCGAGTCGCTCCACGGCCGGACCGGGGGCGCCGTGACGCTCGCGGTGGGAATGGCCCGGATCTTTACCGAGGCGATGCCGCGCGTGGAAGGCTTGATCAAGTACTGGTATCACTTCGCGATCATGTTCGAGGCCCTCTTCATCCTCACGACGATCGACGCCGGCACGCGCATCGGCCGCTTTCTCGTGCAGGAGTTTCTGGGCCGCGTCTGGAAGCCGCTGGGCAACCTGGAATGGGCGCCGGCGTCGATCTTGGCGACCGGCCTGGTGGTCTTCGGCTGGGGCTATTTCATTTTCAGCAACAGCATCGACACGATCTGGCCGATGTTCGGCCTGGCCAATCAACTGCTCGCCTTGATCGCCCTCACGGTCGTCACTTCGTACCTCTTCAACGCGGGCAAGGCGAAGTACGCCTGGGTGACCTTGTGTCCCATGTTCCTTGTGACCTTGACGACCTCCACGGCCGCTTTTCATGAAATCGTTTACAAGTACGCCAAGTGGATCAGGGAGGGCCAGGCGCTGAAGGGCTCGATCAACATCGGCCTGACGTTGCTCCTATTGACCTGCGTGGCCATCATTGTGGTGACGGCCGTGAGGCGTTGGGCGGCCGTCGTGCGGGGTGAGGTGAAGGTCGGAGCGGAAACCGTCGAGGTCTGATCGACCTCGGGGCCTCCCGAACTCCGGGCCGGTCGGTCGACGCGCGTGTCCCTTTGTGAGGAGGCGGCCATGTTCGCTCGTGCGACCTTGGTCTTGGCGTTGGTCTTGTTCAACGTCGCGCTTGTCCCCACGCGGGGGCAGGTCGTGGGCGAGTCGGTCGTCCTGAGGGGGGGCCCTGCGCCGCG
>CALLYK010000204.1 GCA_937858365.1 uncultured Isosphaeraceae bacterium
AATTTCGAGACTTCTCGCCGAGCTCCACCGCGGATGGGGTCCGCTCTCTTCATTCCCGAGGGGACGACAGTGAATCGTCAGAGGCGCAAGCCCTTTGAGCGCAAGGCGTTACGCGCAAGTCCTTTAAACGACCCGAGCGGGAGCGAACCACGGCCTTGATCCCAGTTGCCCACGCCCCCGGCTGTTTCTTGACTTACGTCCCTTCGGGACTGGGACTTCCGTCAATCCAGGGCTGAGAAAGCCGCGCACCGGACAGGCCTCCGGCCGTGGAGCTCGCCGAGGAGTGTCTTTGTTTGGGACCGAGTCGGAAATCGGTTTGCCTCTCGTAGTGCTTGTTCCATTCGTCCCTGCTGCTTTCTCCGGCCGCGAACCCCGCGGCGCTTCCGGGTCGCGGCGGGTGTCCCCTTCGGGAGTCGTTTCGGGACGCGCGGCCGGCGTCAGCTTCGTTTCTCTTGACCCTCGCGAAAGGGCCCCGTTAAGATACCCGCGAACGAGCGACACCGGCGTCGCCGCGCCTTTCTTCTCGACAGCCGTTCGTCCCGAGGGAGAAGACGACTCATGGCCCACATCGTGGCCGAGCCCTGCTTCGACTGCAAGTACACCGACTGCGTGGTGGTCTGCCCCGTCGATTGTTTCTACGAAGGCAGCCAGATGTTGTTCATCCACCCGGACGAATGCATCGACTGCGAAGCCTGCGTGCCCGAATGCCCCGTCGAGGCCATCTTCCACGAAGACAACCTGCCCGAGGAGTGGAAGGAATTCACCGCCCTCAACGCCGAAGAGGCCCCCAAGTACCCGGTCATCAACGAGAAGAAGACCGCCCTGGAAGGCCCCTCATGCAAGAAGGCTGAGAAATAAGGGGAAGACCGTGATCCCGGGCGGCGCGGCACGTAGGGCCCGCCCGGCCCCACATCCAAGTTGAGTGGAGCGACGTTCGTCGATCATGACCGAGCCGACCCGCTCCGACATTGATTCCACGTCCGGTCCTCTCCTCCTCGAATTCGGCGCCTCGTGGTGCCCGCATTGCCGGGCCCTCGATCGCCGCTTGCCCGCCCTTCTGGAGCGCTTTCCCGGCGTCGTCCATCAGAAGGTTGAAGACGGCCCCGGTTTGCCGTTGGGCCGCTCCTTCGGGGTGAAACTCTGGCCGACATTGGTGTTCCTGCGCGACGGCCGGGTCCTTGCACAAGTCTCCCGGCCCGACGACGATCAGGTGCTGGAAGGGCTCATCGCCATCACCGCTCCCTGATCGGAGACGACACCTTGTATCGCGCCGCCGTGATCGGTCGGACGGGTCGAGGCGACTACGGACATGGTCTCGACGTCGCCTTGCTGGACCATCCCAAAATCGAAGTGGTCGCGGTCGCCGACGAAGACCCGAAGGGCCTGGCCAACGCGGCCAAACGCTTGAAGGTCGAGCGGGCCTACGCCGACTATCACGCCATGCTCGACCGCGAGAAGCCGGACCTCGTCGCGGTTTGTCCGCGCTGGCTCGACGGTCATCGCGACATGATCGTCGCCTGTGCCGAACGGGGCGCGCATGTCTTCTGCGAGAAGCCCCTGGCCCCCACCCCGGCCGATTGCGACGCCATCGTCAACGCCTGCGAACGCGCTCACGTCAAATGCGCGATCGCCTTTCAATCACGTTACAGCGCCCGTTTCGACCGTGTGAAGGAACTCATCGCCGAGGGCGCCATCGGCGAGGTCCTGGAGCTGCGCGGTCGGGGCAAGGAAGACCGGCGCGGCGGCGGCGAGGACCTTATGGTCCTCGGCGTTCACGTCATGGACCTCATGCGGGGCCTTCTGGGCGACGCGGCCTGGTGCTTCGCCAGGGTGACGGAAGGGGGCGCGCCGATCGGGCCCGCACAGGTCCGGGAAGGAGCGGAAGGGATCGGACCACTCGCGGGCGATCGGGTCGACGCGATGTATGGGTTCGCTCGGTCGCCCGTCGTGGCCCACTTCGCGACCTCTCGGCCCAAGGAGCCGGGTTCGCGCTTCGGCTTGATGGTCCTGGGTCCCAAGGGGGCGATCGACCTGCGCACGGGCGGCCGGCCCCCGGCCTTCCTGCTGGGCGACCCCACCTGGACGGCCCGCGGCGAGAAGGCGAACTGGGTCGAAATCACCAGCGCGGGCATCGGCAAGCCGGAAACGGTCCCGCGCGACGACCTGGGGGACGGCAACCGCCTGATCGTGGCCGACCTTTTGCGCGCGATCGAGACCGACACGCAACCCAAGGCGAGCGTTTACGACGGTCGGGCCGCGATCGAGATGGTCTTGGCTTGCTACGCATCCGCGATCGCGCAGGGGCCCGTCGCGCTGCCCCTTCAAGACCGCTCGCATCCGTTGGCTCGCTGGAAGGGATAAGACCCAAACCAGGGGCGGTCCGTGTCCTCTCGCCGATCCGTCTAGAATTCGGTTGACCCCACGGCGTGCGATCGGAATCCTTGAGGGTGATGGCGCGTTGGACGGAGGGGACGACGCACCGTCGCTGATCGCCCTCGGGAGCTCATGGAACATGTCGGCCCAACGACCCAGCTTGCCGACGCTCCAGGTCATCGAGAACGGCGTGCCTGGTGCCGTCCACGAGTTGCGCCATCGTGTCACGCTCATCGGCCGCAATCCGGAGTGCCATATTCGCATTGAGGACTCGCTCATCTCCAAGCGGCATGTTCAACTCGTCCGCCGCGGCTCGGAGGTGCGCATCGAGGACCTGGGCAGCCGCAATCATACCTACGTGGACGAAGTGAAACTGAAGGCCCACGATCCCACGCTTTTGGTCGATGGGTGTCACATCCGGGTCTGCGACACCGTCTTTCGCTTCCGCGACCGTTCGATCGTGGTCCTGGGCGAGGACACTCCCGAGCCGAAGTCCACGGTGCTCGGCCTGCGCAATCTCACCACCGTGATCCAGCCGAAGCGGGAAGGGGCCGACGTGGAAGCGGCCTTGCGCTCGCTCGTCGAGTTCGGCCGGGCGATCGCCGGCAGCCTCGACCTCGAAGCGATCTTGCCCGACGCATTGGACCGCGTCTTCCAGGCCTTTCCCCAGGCCGAATGCGGTTTCATCCTGATGCGCGACGAGGCCGGCGAAGAACTCGTCCCTAAGGCGATCAAGAACCGAGGCGAGGACCCGGCGGAACTCACCATCAGCAAGTCCATCCTCCGGAACGCGCTCACACTCGGGACCGCCACCCTCACCCTCGACGCTCAGGAAGATTCCCGCTACGACGAAAGCGAAAGCGTCCACGGCTTGGGACTGCGGACCGTCATGTGCGCGCCGATCCTCGACCGTCAAAACAATGCGGTGGGCGTCGTCCAGCTTGACACGCGCAATGTGAAGGCCCAGTTCGCCCAGCGCGATCTGGACCTCTTGAGCGCCTTCGCCAGTCAGGTTGGCGTGGCGATCGAATTATCGCGTCTCCACGAAGTGGAGTCGAAGCACATGCGCAACGAACGCGAGCAACGTTTCGCGCGGGAGGTGCAGATGGGCCTTCTGCCCCACTCGCGGCCCGACTTGCCCGGTTATTGCTTCTGGGACTTCTACGAACCCGCCAAGATCGTCGGGGGCGATTATTACGACTACATCGCCTTGGAGACGGGCCTCGACGATGGTCCTTGCTGGGCGATCGCCTTGGGGGACGTGGCTGGGAAGGGACTGCCGGCCTCGCTGATGATGGCCAAACTCGGCTCGGACGTACGGCTCTCCGTGCTGACCGAGCCCGACCCGGTCGCCAAGGTCGAGCGTCTCAACCGCAGGCTCTGTGACGCACGACTCCCTGATCGGTACGTTACCCTGCTTCTGACCCTCCTGGACACGCGCCGTCATACCCTCACGGTGGTCAACGCGGGCCACACCTATCCGATCATCCGGCGCGCCTCCGGCCAGGTCGAGCAAGTGGGCGTGGACCGTCACGGCATGATGCTGGGCGTGGAGTTCCATGAACGATACGTGACCACGACCGTCGAGCTGGGCCTTGGCGACGTGGTCGTCCTCTTCACCGACGGCGTAAACGAGGCGATGAACTCGAGGCGCAGGCTGTTGGGCCTTCCCAAACTGCTGAATGCGGTCGCCGAGGCGCCCGGGGACGTCAATTCCATCGGCAATCATATTTTGAGGACGGTGCGCGACCACGCGGCCGGCCATCCCCAGAGCGACGACATCGCCTTACTCTGTTTCGGCCGCCTGACACCCGGCTCGCCCCCGCCCTCGCGGAACCGTGAGAAGCTCGAGGTCCAGACCGACCACGACCTCAAGACCTTCCGGCCGTAAGAAGGGCGTCGTCGGGAACGGCGACGGCCGGCGCCAGGGTCTTCAACCCTGGTCCGGCCGTCGAGTCGCATCGGGTCACGTCTTGGCGACGGGCCCTTACTTGAACCACTTGGCGGGGTTCAGGGCCTTGAAGATGTTGTCGGTCGTGGACGACTTCTTCGGGGTCGCGACGACCTTCTTCTTGGGAGTTTGCGTGGTCGCGGCCTTGGCCGCCTTCGTGGTCGTGGCGGCCGTCGTGACGGATGCCGTGTCGATCTTGGTCGTCGCGGTCGTCGCGGTGGTCGTCGGGGTCGTGCTCGGGGTCGTGCTCGGGGTCGTGGAACCGGCGACCTGGGGCGTGCCGAGGCCTGAGCCGTTCGCCTGGGCGAGTCCCGCCAGTCCCCTGGCCAGGTCGAGGGCCGCTTGCTCTCGCGCACTCAACGCCGGATTGGTGCCCGGGGTCAGTGAGATGGGCGGTGTGGTCGTGGCGCCCGTGGTCGTCGTGGTCGGGGTCGGGGTCGTGACCGGCGCCGCCGCGGTGGGCGCGGCGGCCGTGACCTTGGGGGCGGCCTTGGCCTTGGCCGGGGCGGCCTTGGGCGCGGTCTGGACCTCGTTCGTGAAGAGCTGGAAGGTGTACGGTCCCGGGACGCCCAACGAGCCGCGGTTGATGCCGAACATGCTCGGCGAGACGTTCTTGTACCGCTTCAGCGTGGCCGGCGGCACCCAGGCGTAGCTGGGGAGCAGGTGCCGCAGGTCGATGTAGTTGCGGATCGGGTTGGGGTCGAGGAGATAGCCGTTCCCCGACGCCCGCTGCCGATCGACCACCACGAACGAATCGGGCGGCGGTAGGAGCGTGTGGGCCAGCATCTTCAACTCGTCGATCGAGATCGCGCCGGTCAATCGGCCGTGCGCGGCGTAATCGAGGTAGTTGAAGCGGCGCTGGAGGATGTCGGGCGAGTCGGGCTGTTCGCCGAAGAGTGTCTGGCCGGTGGTGGCCGAGGCGATCCGAGCGGTGCCGCCGAGCTGGCGGGCCATGGCGCCCGCTTCGGGTAGACCGATCGTGGTGGAGTTGTCCACGAACGTCTGGACTTCCTGGGCGGTGACGAGGCCGTTGGAGTTGCCGTCGATCGCCGAGAGCATGTTCTTGCTGATGAGCCAATTGAGGCCCTGGGCCGCCTCGATCGAGGCGATGGCGTTGCCCACGTCGATCCGCGAGTATTGCGGGAACCGGTTGGCGCCTCGGATCGCGCCGTTCCCGTCCGGGTTCCAGAGCTGGCGGTTCGCCGTGGCGCTGTAGCCGGGGATGTCGGTGCTGTCGATCGGCACGGCCGTCCATTGGAGGATGGAGTTGATGCCGTCCGGATTGGCGTAGACCGAGAGGTCGAGGAGTTGATGGGCCCCGAAGTTCAGGGTCCGCGTGCCCACCGGGACGTTGAGGTAGGCGTCGGACGTGACGCCCGTCCGGGCGATCTCGGTCCAGTAGTCGAGGGCCGAGGCGACCGTGGCGTAGGAGCCGGCCACGATGCCCGCCGAGAGGGACGACCCGTTGGCGTAGAACGTGTTGGCCCCGATCACGCCCGTGTTCGAGCGGCGGAAGGTGGGCACGTTCAGGGCGGGCGCCGCGTAGTCGGTCGTGATCGCCTTGCTCGTCTGATTGACGAGTTTGTCCGAGAAGAAGATGCCGTTGTCCCGCGCTCCGAAGGCGGCGAGGCCGCCGTTGGCGGTCAGCACGTTGTCCTGGTTCGGGAAGAGCAGGATGGGCCCGGTCGGTCGCGGCACGATGCCGGAGGTTGGGTCGGTCGGCGGGGTCGTGGCGTCCTGAGTGAACGGGAACGGATAGGTACCCGTGACCGAGATGACCTCGTTGTAGATCGCCGGCACCGACATCCCGTTGGGGTCGCCGACGTTGCCGGCCGCCGCGATCGGCTGGTTGCCCAGCTTCCGCATCTGGCCGAGACGCCCCTTGAAGGCCAGCGTGAGCTGCTTCTGCTGCCGGTAGGCGACCCCTTCGATGATGAACGACTGGGTCGAGCCGAAGCCGATTGTCGTGGCGATCACGCGGTCTTGCTGGTTGGGCCGGACCGGGTCGGGCACGAACGGGTTGCGGCTGAGATAGGTCAGGCCGTTGTACAAGGCGAAGTTGGTCGTGTTCGTGTTCCGGAACGGGAAGACGTTCACGGGCAGGATTGTCGCCTGAGGCACGAACTGCGAGACGACGCCCGCCACGAGCGTGCCGTGGCCGTCGGGTAGACCGATGGTCGTGCTGCCCAAGGGGGCGTAGTCGTCATTCCCGCGCGGCTGGAGCGCCTGGGAGAGCAGGTGGCCGTCTTGCCCATTGAACGTGGCGTTCGTCCCGCGGGCGACCCGGCCCCGGAAGTTGGGCGTGTTGCCGTCGACACCCGTGTCGAGCACGGCCACGGCGCTGTCTTGGCCCTCGTAAGGCACGCCCAGGGATCGCAGGTCGTTCAGGCCGATGACGTTCCCCGTGCTCGACCCGGCCAGGCTGAGGACCGACTTGAACTGCCAGATACCGTCGCGGTCGGTGGCGTAAAGGGTCGTTCCGTCGGCCGAGAAAGTGATGCTCAGCGTGGAGGTGTCGAAGCTGGTGTAATCCGTGGCCGCCGAGACGTTGAAGTTCTGGGCGAAGTTCGTGAGGACGCCGCCCGGCGTGATCCGGACGATTCGGCCGCTGTTGTTGCTGCCCGTGATCGTCGGGTTCGTGATGTTGAAGAGGTTGTTCACCGGGTCGTAAGTGACCGTGACGGTGAAGGGCCCGGGGCTGAGCGTGTTGATGGGCACGAGGATGGCGGGACCGGCCGGCGCCCCGGTCGGACGAGGCACGGCGACCGCCAGGCCCGTCGCCAGGTCGGACACGAACATCCCGCCCGCGTAAACGGGGGCCTGGAGCGAGGCCGCGGTGAAGGCGCCCGCCGCGCTGGAGGCGAAGCCGTAGGAGAAATAGCCGTATTCGTCGAACGTGGTGTCTTGGAAGCGGCGGAACGCGGAGAGGGCGTCGGCCCCCACGCCCGCGTTGGCGAAGACGTTACCGGGATAGGTGTCGATCGCGGTCGAGGCCGCGGCCGGCTGGACACCCAGGTTGATCAGGAAGTTCCCGTTGATCCCCTGGACGCCGCTGTTGCCCGAGACCGTCTGCACGCCCGGCGAGGCGGGCTTGCCGAAGTCGGTGAACGTGCCATACACCTGCGAGACGATCGTCCCGGAACCGGCCGTCGTGCTGGAGTAGTCGCTGTTGACGGTCGTCAGGCCCGTTTGGGGCCCGAAGTTCAAGAGGGTCGTGGTCACGCCGGTGGGCAGGCTCGTCGTGGACGAGACGGGCGTGCCCGGTCGGTATGTGTTGGCGTCGAAGAAGAGCACGGAGCGGTTGCCCAGGGCGTCGGCGGTGCCGTTGCCCGTGAAGAGGCCGCGGAAGAACTTCTGGGCCTCGGGCGGGGGCACCAGGATCGCGGTCGGCGTGCGGGTCGTGTTGCCGCCCGACGTGGCGCTGAAGGGAATGTACGTGCCCAGGAAGTCGCCGTTGGAACCGATCCGGAAGACGGCGTTCTTGGCCGTGTCGGTCCGGCTGATGCTGGAAACGAACATCGAGGGTCGACCATCGAAGTAGCCTTCGGGGTCGAACGCGATGTCAAACCAGTTCGTGTAGCCGGTGCCGGTGCCCAGGCCGTTGGACGCGTCGGCGAACCCCTGGCTTTGGAGGACCGGGTTCAGGTCGAAGAAGACGCTCGCCTTGCCGGTGGCCGGGTCCACGCGATAGATCGTGCCGGGCCGGTTCACGGCGGCCGTGTTCGAACCGGCCCCCCGCGAAATCGCGTAAACGGCCTTGCCGAAGTCGCCGCCGGCCCCGGCCTGAATGCGGACCATGTCGCCGCCGAACTGGGCCGAACTGGACAAGAGCGAAACCGACGTCGTGGGGGCCGCGCTGTTGGTGGCAGCTCCTTGGGTCACCGTCACCGTACCCGTGCTGATGAGTGGGTTGGGTTGGGTGACCGTGGCGAACGTGGCCGTGCTCGTCGTGGTCGAAAGGACGGGGGCCAGCAAGGCACGCCCTTCGAGGGTCTCGAGGCTATGGCTCTTCCACTGGGGACGTCGGCGGGCCACCTGACTCCGGTCCCGCGGTCGGGAAGGTTGAGACATTCTGTTCACTCCTCCTGGAACGACTCGTCCATCCTGGACCGAGGCCGATGAGTCGGCACGTACTCGATATCGGCGCGGACGGCCTTTGGGTCCAGAGATTTGGCCCAGTCAGCCGATTCGACCGGCACGCACGGCGCATCCGGTCTTCCGCGATCATTTCTAAGAATCGGCCAAAGGGGACTTGACCGTGAGGGAAAGACCAGCCTAGCGGTCCGCCTTTCGGCGTCTCAACGATGCCGGGACCATGCAAGCGTGGTTGGGCGGCCTCGACCGACCGCGCCCTCACGACCTCTTTTCTAGTCCTTGAGGCCCTGGATCACCAATCTACGACCGACCCGTCGTCCGCGTCATAGCTTTCGCGGTTCTTCCAGTGATGCCCCAGCTTGTCGGCGAGGGCGTCCTCATCGAGTTCGACCCCAAGCCCTGGACCCAGGGGCCGATCGACGAAGCCTTCGCGGACGCGGAAGGGGGCCTTCAGATAGCCGTCGCCCAGGTTGACTTGCTCTTGGCAGAGGAAGTTCGGGATGGAGGCCGCGAGCTGAAGGCCCGCCGCCAGGGCGATTGGACCGAGCGGGTTGTGGGGTGCGATCGCGGCGTAATACGACTCGGCCATGCCGGCGATGAGGCGTGTCTCGGTGATCCCGCCCGCGTGGCAAAGGTCGGGTTGCAAGATGGTCGCCGCTTGCTTTTCCAGCACCTCGCGGAAGGCCCACTTCGTGAAGAGGCGCTCGCCAGTGGCGATCGGCAGATGGGTCCCGCGCGCGATCTCGGTCATCGCCTCCACGTTCTGGCATTGAACAGGTTCTTCAATGAACATAGGCTGATGCGGCTCCAACGCCTTGATGAGGACCTTGGCGGTCGCCGGACTGATCGCGCCGTGGAAGTCGATGGCGATGTCGCAGTCCTCGCCGGCCGCCTCGCGCAACCGGGCGAAGTTGTCGGACACCTTGCGGACAAACCCAGGCGTTTCGACGAACCGCGCCGGCCGCTCCTTGAAAGGGCCCGTCTTGAACGCGGTGAAGCCCTCGCGGCGCCTCTTGTTGACATCTTCGGGCGACCGAACGTGCGCATAAACACGGATGCGGGTGCGGGTCGGGCCGCCGAGCAGTTCGTGAACGGGGACACCCAGGGCCTTCCCCTTGATGTCCCAGAGGGCCATGTCCACGCCGCTGAGGGCACTCGTGAGGATCGGGCCGCCTCGATAGAAGGCATGGCGATACATGGCCTGCCAGTGATGGGCGACGGGCCGCGGGTCCTTGCCGATGAGGTAATCTTCGAGTTCCTTCACGGCTGCGACGCACGTCTCGGCGCGGCCTTCGAGGATGGGCTCACCCAGGCCGACGATGCCGGCATCGGTATGGACCTTGAGGAAGAGCCAGCGAGGCTGGACAAGGAACGTTTCGAGTTTGGTGATCCGCAGTTTCTCCTTGGCGCCGACGAGTTCGCGGGCGCGCTCGCGACCGGGAATGTCGATGGCGCGGGCCTCGGCGTCGCGTCGGGCGAGTTCATCGCGCGAAGGTGACTGCCAAGCGGCCAGACTCGCGGTGCCAACGGCCCCTCCAGCGAGGGCCCCGAGAAACGTCCGACGGTCCCAGAGCGACCTGGCGAAGCGGTCCATGAAGGGCCTCCCAACCGAAGCAAGGAGAAGGTGGCGGACCAAAGCCCTCAAGCTAACGAGCGCGCGCTCGGAAATCGACAACCGACATCCGAATAGGTGGGCCCTCCGACGAAACCAAAGGAGGAACGATGGGTCTCGGGTGTTGTTCTCAGGGCCTGTGAAAAAAACACCAAACACAGTAATTATGTTAAGATATCATGAATTGCTCGCTACAATGTGACCATCGACACCCTCCAGATCGTCCCACGGTGCATCCGCCCATGCTCTTCGACATGCCCGACGATCCCGATCTCAAACCCTCTGCGCCACGTTCCCCGCTCGTCGGGACCCCGCGATCCCATCCAGCCCAGGGCAACGCCCTGGGAATTGGATCGACGACGGACCATCTTGATTGCTTCTCGCCCTGAAGGGGCGAGACTCGGCGCTCAGGTGGGACCGGAAACCACGCCCAGGACGACCCCCCTCGAGACACTCAATTCCTTACGTACCGTTCTTCCCACTCGATCTCATACCGTCGCAACCACGTGCGGAGCTCGTCTTGAAACGACTGTTTCGCGTGGTGTTCCGGTTGCCGTCGAACATGTTCCCGCACCGCCTCGACGTTCGATTGGCTCACCGAAAACACGGCGTATCCCGCTTGCCAGTGAAACGGGTCCGGCAACCCGCGTGTT
>CALLYK010000205.1 GCA_937858365.1 uncultured Isosphaeraceae bacterium
CTTCCGGCCCTCAGAAGGGACTGCGTGGTCCTGCACGTCGCGCGGAGTGTGCCGCGTTCATTCTTGCCGTTTTTTCTTGCCTAGCGGCCGATCATCGACCATGCTTGAACCCAAACTCTTTGGCAATTCGGTGTACACTTCCAACCGTGGTGGTCGAAGACCATTCCGATCGCGACGGTCGAAGCGAGGATTCCGGGGAATTGGCTTCGTCCGCAAGCAAAAGGCCCAAATTACGGTCCAAACCGAACTCACTTTGCAGCGACTTTGCGGGTTGCACGGAAAGTCAGGGTCTTCCCGGCCGCGTCCGCGATGCGTTTCGAGCGCGGAGAAAACCGGCAGGCTCGTGACGATTGTGGGGACGCCCAAGGGGCCTCCCGAAACGAAGCTGGGGTATCATCGCACGGGTCAAGCTGATTGTACTGGCCCCGATGGTCCCTCCCGAATCGAAGCTGGCGTACCATCCCAAGGGTCGTGACGATCGCGCGGGCGGATGCGGTCCCCACGACCTCTTCGCACGCTTTTGCGCCGGGTCGCTCCCCTCGACTCGGCAAATTGTTCCACGTGGAACGTTTCGGGTGACCAGGTTGAGTTTCGGGGCATTCGGTCTCGAGGAAAACCCGGTGTCAAAGACGGATTTGGTGAATTGGGGAAAATCGTTGGCAAAGCTAGGGACCAACGGGGCCCATCATCCAGGCGCCTGAACACACCGACATCACTCACTTTTCCAAAGGAGGCCCCTTCGAGGGGCCTTCCTTCCTTCGGCGGATCGCCTCAATCAAGGCGGCCCGCTCGTCCGCGAGTTCTTCTCGGACTCGCTGCGCGTATTGGGCCGTGTGGAGCCAGTCGAGCGCCGCCAGCACCATCATGACGATCATCAGGACGCCGATCACCACCCACGCCGCGACGACCCGTCGTGCATCCTCCCGGCCGGCGGCCGGATTGATCCAATAACCGATCGACGCCAGGACCCCCATGATCGTCATCAAGATCAACCCCGCCCTGCGCCTGACGTCGCGGACCGCCAAATGGGCCTCTTCGCCGGGTGCCATCTCCTCTTCGCCGCGCGACCGCCGGTCCAGCCACTCCCGAACGCCAAGAAAGGCCGTCGCCGCCAAGACCAGCAAAGAGAGCACAAGGCTGGGGACCTCAAGCGGATTGGCGACCATTCCAACGACCCCCCAACACCGAAGCGATCTTCAGAAGACATCGCGACTCGTCAGTTGTTGTTCGACCCAATCGCCGCGCCGGGCGATCTCGAAGACCGCGGAACGCACGTCCGCCGCGTCGACCCGGTGACGTGGGAAAGAGCGGCTCATCACGTACATCGGCTCGCCATCGACATGCCGGACCGAAAGGCTGCCATGT
Source organism: uncultured Isosphaeraceae bacterium (assembly GCA_937858365.1). Lineage (GTDB taxonomy): Bacteria > Planctomycetota > Planctomycetia > Isosphaerales > Isosphaeraceae > CALLYK01. The sequence continues at coordinate 1,366 of CALLYK010000205.1, forward strand.
GTGAGTTCCGCGTTGAGTCGAAGCGCGAACTCGTGGTGCTCGCTCAGGGCCGGGGCGCAGACGGAATAGACGATGAGCAAGCGCTCGCCCGTCCGTGAGGTCGTGTTCTCGATCAGCACTTCCTGCACCCGTCCGCCCGCCAAGGGGACGATCAAGCGATGCCCATCGGGACCGTGCGCGTCCATGCGCGCGACCCGTCCAGCCAGGGCCTCACGGACCAATGTGGCCGTCTGTCGGAGTTCGCCCAGCGTCCGTCCCAGGTCGTCGATCAACTCGTCGGCTGAGCCGTGACGTTGCGCCGGGTCCTTGGACAGAAGGCGCTCGAGCAACGACACAAGGGCCTCCGGGGCTTCGCTCAAGTGACTGCGGAGGTCGGGAGGCGGCGCGGTCTGATGCAGGTGGATCAACGTCTCCAGGCGAGTCGCCGAGTAGGGCACAAGCCCTGTGAGCAACGAGAAGTACGTCACGCCGACCGAATAGAAATCGGTCCGCGGATTGGCCTCAGCGCCTCGAAAGAGTTCCGGGGCCATGAAGCTGGGGGTGCCAGCGAGCGGCCAAGACGCGGAACGATCGCTCGGTCGTAAGACGAGGCCGAAGTCGGCCAGTTTCGCGACGCCGTCGATCGAGAGCAACACGTTGGCCGGCTTCACGTCGCGATGGATGAGGCCCGCTTGATGGGCCGCCCCAAGGCCCCGCGCGATCTGCCGGACCATCAAGGTCGCCGCCGGCGGCGCCAAGGGGCCGTCGTGGATCAGGACCTCCTTCAGGGTCCGACCGCCAGGAACGTATTCCATTTCGATGAAGTGATAGCCCCGATCGGTCCCCAGATTGTGGATCGTCACCACATGGGGATGCACGAGGTTGGCGACGGCCCGCGCCTCGGCCCAAAACCGATCGACGATCCGCGGCTGCTTGGCCACCAGGGCCGGGTTCATCACCTTCAGCGCGCAGGTTCGTCCCAGCCCCAGATGGTCGGCCCGATAGACGCGCGCCATCGACCCGCGCCCCAGGATGTCCCCGACCTGATACTGACTGAGCGAGCGGCCCGACAGGTCGTCTTCCAGGGGGAAGCCGTCCTCGCTGGGTGTAGTCCCATGACGTTGAGCGGCGTGCGTGCGCTCCAGGTCAGAGTAGGCGACCGTGTCGTCCGGGGCCGAGGGGGCCATCCGCGAAGACCTCAATGCCTGGAATGAGGAGTTGGCTCGATTCTAACCGCCCAACGAGCCACCGGGTCAAATAAGGACGGCCCCGCGAGCGTCTTTCCCAAAAGGCCTTGGTGCGCGCCGAAGGAGCTGGACCATGTGGCGAACCGTCTATCTCGCACTCATCTCGGGCTTTATCGCTCCTCTTCATCTGGACGCGGACGACCACGGCGCGAAAGGGAAGGTCGCGCCGGAGAAGCACGCCAAGGCCGAGCCCAAGTGCCCGGACCACGTTGCCAAGGCGCGACCCAGGACCGCGCTGGGTCAGCCGGGACGGCCGAACACATCCATGTCCATGCCCGAGTTCTTCATGCGGATGGGGCAAGGGTTCGCCACCAACCCCGCCGGCGCCTTTCCGTCAATGCTCAAGGAACTCGGCGAACTGGAAGGGCCCGCCCTCGAAGGGACCAAGCTCTCGCTCGTGGAGGAACGCGAGGCGGGCAGGAAGGCCCGTGACGAGTACCTACGACAGGCCCAGGCGAATGGTCACGCGACCCTGCGCGACGCCGCCAAACTGGCGAAGTTGCGCGCACTGGTCGACGAGTTCGCCCCCATGATGAAGCACCGCGATCGCTACCCGAAGATCGAGATCACCTTGATCGACGCCCCCATCCCCGACGGCCAGGCGTTCCCAGGGGGCTTTCTCGTCTTCACGTCCGCCCTCCTCGAAGGAGCGGAAGTCGAGAGCGCCCCCGGGGTGGTCGCCCATGAGCTGGCCCACTTGGAGCTCGGCCACCTCTATCAATATGCCAAGCGGGGCAAACTCGCCGAATCAACCTACGCGAGTCCCCCAGGCGCCGGGGCCACGTTCGACCAGTCCTTCACCAAGCAGATGGCCCTCTTGGGCCTCTTGATGAACCCGTATCGCCCCGAACACGAACTCGAGGCCGACTGCGTGGCCGTCACCTGGATGGAACGCCTGGGACACGACCCGATGACCCTGGCCGACTTCTTCGAGCGGCTCCATCGTCGGCTCGGGGACCAGCCCAACGACCCTGTCTTCGGCTTCGCGCTTGGGCGCTCACATCCCTACAGTCTGGACCGCAAGTCCCACGTCGAACGCCGCGTAAAACAACTACGACGTGCCGGATAAGACCTACGTTTGCAACAATATCAGAGAAAAAATGAAGGTGGCGCCGGGTGCTGGATGATCCCGACGCCGTTCTCGTCAACAATGCGTAGCTTACGCGGTCTTCGCCTTGAGGCGCTTGCGGACCAGCCCAGCCAGGCCGCAGGCCCCCGCGATGGACAGCATGACGATCGACGACGGTTCGGGGACGACGGTCACGCCACCATAGATGGTGCCGTTGGCGGTTGCCCCGCCGTCGATGATCCCGGTGGAGAGCACTCCAGGCCCGAGGTTGCTCGTGTAACCGAACAGCGAACCGACCGAGTTGGCCGGCAGGTAAGTGGGACCCGAGTAGACCGCTTGAAGCGAGCCGGCGCCCAGGTTCAGCGCCGAGGGCGTGGTGGCCGCTCCCGAGGTGGTCAGGATGGAACCGCTGAAGGTCACCCCCGTGGAGGCGGGTGAGTTCTGCTGCGCCGCGGCGGCCGTGTTGCCCAGCGGGTTACTCGCGCTCACGAGACCCCCGTTGTCCTGAAAGCGATATGCCGACAGGATTCCCTTGGCAATCAGGGCCGTGGTGTCAACACCTACCGAGTTTTGCGACAGAGGGGGTGAAGTCGCCGCCGTGTTCACGGTCTGGTACAAGTACAAGAAGGCACCTGTCAACGCGTTGGCGCCGAAGTTCGCCGTCAACACGCTGTCGAAATTGCTGATGCCCGTACCGTAAGTATCGCCCGTCACACCGCCCGTCTTGTTGAACGAGGCGAAGTTGACGTAACCCTGGGTCGTCGTGGAGCCGAGGAAAGGCCGCGTGTTGCCGCTCGCGCTGCTGATCAAGCCCGCCCGAGTGGACGTGGCCGACATCAGGGCGACGGCCGCGGCCAGCCCCGCCACGAGGGCGACCTTTCGATGTTTCGACCCAAACATGTGCTTCATGAAAATCCTCTCCTGTCCGATCACCCTCGATGATTCGGACGACAACGACGATCGCGCCGCGCCACGTGTTTTCGCGGTCTCGCGACTAGGAAACTCCCGCATCGATTCGGTCCCGCCGGGAGGTGGACGTGTAGTCCACGAGGACGAGAATTCAGCGCGTGCGGATCTTTCCAGGCAGTGGCTCAATCTAAACGTGACGTGGTCCGTTCGCAATAGTGTCGTTTCCTTTTTCTCTCGGATCGTGACAAACGGACGCCGACATGTACCAAAGAGGCGCCGATGCGGTCTGATCCAGACGCGGGACCGCTTGATTAAGCGCGGTGCGCGGCGGCGTCCCTGGGAAGGGCCGAAGGAGTGCCGCCGCGTTGGGGGGTTGGTTTGGCCCCGCTTCCCTCTGCTCACCGGCTGGACCCGGAGTCAAAGGCGTGTCGGACCCGGTCGGGTCGCCCTTCGGGGGCCCGGCCACGATCGGAAGAGGCGGTTGCGTCCCATGCCGCCATCGAGAACGTCTCTCCCCCCGTTGCCGATGAGAAGGTCGTTGCCGCGTTGCCCCCGGAGCACGTCGTCGCGGGCCCCACCGACGAGGGTGTCGTCGCCCGCTCGGCCGCGAAACTTGGCGCGCCAGAATCGCCTCGCGGAGCGGTCGAGCTCGATGTGGTCGTTTCCTCGTCCGCCGTCCACGATTACCGTGTCGCAGCCCTTCACGAAGTAGGCGAAGGTGCCGAAGCTCGTCTCGAACACCATGCGGACCTGACCCCCGACGACCTCACGCTTCACCACGATCCGATCGTCGCCGTCGGTCCCCTGAAAACGGACGCCCTGTGAGGCCGATTGGTCGGGGCCCAGGTCCACCGTGTCGGGACCAACCTGGGCGTTGCTGACGATGTCGGCGCCTGGGCCGCCGAAGATCGTGTCGGCCCCCAGGCCGCCGAAGATCGTGTCGTTGCCATCTCCTCCGAAGATGGTCGCCGGCGTGTTGACGTTACCGAGGTTGATCGTGTCGGCCCCTCCAACCGCGTTGACCACGATCGCGCTCACCGAAGTTTCCAGGGCGGTCCCCACGAGGGTGCTCCCTCGTAAGACCTGGATCGTCCCGGCGGAGCGCGTGAACGAAATGGACTCGGCGTTGTCGGTGCCGTTGACGACCATCGTGAAGGTGTTTCGGGGGAAGTCGCTCGTCATGACCAGGTTGGGGACGTTCACCTGAAACGTGCCGAGGCTGCCGCCCGGAATGGCGTTGCCCTGGACGTCGCCCACCTGTCCAGCCTGAAGGACGATCGAGTAGGTCCCCGTGTCGCCTGGGTCCCAGATGCCCCCAGGGGCCGCGAGCCGATAACGTGCCACGATCGCCGGCGAGTTGGTCGATTCGGTCACACTCACGAGGGTCGCGGGTTGGTTGGACCCATTGGGGCCCAGCACGCGCACATCGGCGTCGTCGATGGAGGCCGCGTTGATCGCCGCGTTGTCGCGGTAGTGAACGTCGATAAAGACGCCGTCGGCGGCGGTCGTCACCGTGCGGACCTTGGGCGCGAGCGCCGTCGGCGCGGCCGATCGGGTCATCGAGAATGAGTTGAAACGGGGCTTGGTCCCGAACCCCGACGCGCCCGACTCGAAGACGATCTTCACCGCGTGCTTCCCCGCGCCGAGGTTCGCCGAGAACGGCACGAACGAGACGTAGCGGGCGTCGCCCAGTCGGTCGGGCCCGGTGGTCGTGATTGGGAAGGGGACGCTCCCCGAGCGATTCACGCCGTCCACCTCGACCCGGAAACTCCCGCCGTTCTTGCCGTTGGAGAAGCGCATGGAGAAGTCGTAAAGGCCCGTCGAAGGCAAGTCGACCGTGTAGCGTAGAAAGTCGCCCTGGGCCAAACCGATGACGTCGTAGCCGCCCAGGCTGTCTTCCGACTCGGTGATGTCCACTCCTGTCACGCGGTATTGGCCGCCGCCGTTGGTGGGGCCGCTGTCGGCCCAACCGAAGCCCTCGCCCATGTCGAAGTCCTCCGCTTCGACAAGGTGACCAGGGTTCGGGGCCCCGTGGAACGGCAGTTCGGGGTAGAAGAAGACATTCGTCCCCGTCGCGAAACCGGGCAAGTCGCGACCGAACGGGTCGTGAATCGCCGCGACGGGAGGACCGCCGTTGGGGTCGGTGAAGAAGTGGATGTCCCAGAGGCGTTCGTGCCAGGGGGTGCCCGCGTTGCCGCTGGGCCGCACGTTCATGGGCTTGGAGCCCTTGGGCGAGTCGCCCGACGGTGGCGTTGGCTGGAAGGTCCCGCCGGCGACGTGATGGAACCCGGCCTCATGGACGAGCCATGCGTCCGCCGGGAAGCCGCCGAAGAGCGGGACCTCGGCGGGGTCGTACGTGCTGGCGTAGCCCCAGCCGACCAGCGTGTACGGGTAGTCGCCGAACGCGTCGGTCGGGTCGGGCGTGAAGATGACGCCTGGCGTCAAGTCGGGTTTGTAGAGCAAGACGTCGGGCCTGCCCAGCTCCGACGGGTCGTTCAGATTCAGGTCGCGCGCGAAGGCCACGCCGAGTCCCTGAAAGCTGTTGAAGTTGTGTGTCGGAAAGTAGCCGCGCACGGCCAGACGGCCCACCCCGACGGCCGATTCCAACCGCGTCAGGTCACCGAGGAAGGTGCGCACGGCCTGCTCGTCGCGGACCATCGCCTGAGTGAAGGCCGCGGGAGACTGCGCGTCCATGTAGTCGGGCAGGCCGTCCCCGTCGCTGTCGGCGAGATGGCCGAAGTGGGGATGGACGTTGATGATCCCGGGCGCATTGATCTTGGTCTTCCCCGTTCCATTCGCGTTCATGACGAAGACAGTTTGCGGTCCCGCCAGAAGCAAGGGGCCCCCCGTCGCCTTGAAATAGGCGATCTTGGTGCCATCGGGTGACAAGGTCGGGTCGCCGCCGCCGCCGATCAAGAGCGCCCGGTCGTCCACCGTCAGGTTGCTGAGATAGGCCCCCGTGTTCACGTCAACCACGCAGACGTCGCCGAAAGGCAGCGTGTTGTCCTTCTCCGACGTGATAATGAGCTTGCTGTCGTCGAGCGACCAAACGGCGTCGTGCTCCTCGGCCTCCAGGCCAGCGACGAGCCGCTTGTTGGAGCCGTCGGCATTCATCACGTACACGTCCTTCTCCGCGTCGAAGACGCCGAAGACCCC